>NYTE01000049.1 GCA_002683335.1 Halieaceae bacterium | reverse complement strand
CTGCCCGAGTTGGATGAGCAATCGATGCTGGGCATCGGCTTCTTCTACGGTGCCGTCTATTCGGTCAATTCCGGCGAAAGACAGCGATAGGTGCACCATGATGCGGTAGCCGAGCTCTTTGAGATCGAGCGATGAGTCGGTGAGAAACTGGTCCAGAGTCTCTCTGAGGAGGTCGGGAAAGACCTCATTTTCATAGACTCTGAAAAAGTTTTTCCGGAATAGCTGGCTTTCGATCGAGCGTCGCTGACGGTGTTCGTCCCCGTGTAGCGTCACCAATACCTTGTCCATGAGGATTTTGCCCTCGTCATAGAGGGACTGCTTTAGGTCAGTGATGCGCAGGGCATGCTCGACATCGTGGTAAGTGCTGACGCGATGGACTTCCATGCTGATATTCCCTGATAGCGAAGGGTGCTAGCGATCAATGTTGGCGTTTGCAGGCCAGAGTGTATACATCATTTGTCAAAGTGTACACACTTGAAGGTGCCGACCTTGGGTCTTGCCATTGAGCTGCCGCCGGCGCGCGGGCCGGTTCATTGTCGGGGCCTTCATCGTGCACCGGCGCATGGAGCGCTTTATCAATCGCCTGAGCGGTGTCATATTATCTGTATCGGACAAGGTTCGGGAGGCAAGGCATGAAGCTGACGGTCAACGATAAAGAGCTTCAGATCAATAGTGATGAAGATACGCCATTATTGTGGGTGCTGCGGGACGAGCTCAATATGGTTGGCACCAAGTTCGGGTGTGGCATCGCCCAGTGCGGCGCCTGCACGGTTCATCTGGAGGGTCGTGCTATTCGCTCCTGTGTCATGCCGGTATCCGCAGTGGCCGGAAAGCAAATTCAGACCATTGAAGGGCAGGCGGATGAGAAAGGTCTGTCCCCCGTGCAGCGTGCTTGGTTGGAAACTGACGTGGCACAATGCGGTTATTGTCAGTCCGGTCAGATTATGGCCGCATCGGCGCTGTTGTCAGAAAACCCCAACCCGACCGATGCCGAGATCGATACCGCTATGGCGGGCAATATTTGCCGGTGCGGCACGTATCCGCGGATACGCAAAGCTGTGCATTTGGCGGCCCGGTGGATGACAGAGGAGCAGAGCGCATGAGTGAGGCCACGAGCTCGAGCGGGCTGAACCGCAGACAATTTGTTCGGGCGGGCGGCGCATTTTTGTTTGCTGCCCAATGCCCCATCACTTTCTCTCGCAAGGCGCACGCCGCAGTCGGTGGCTCTATGATGAACAGCTTTGTTCGGATTGACCCGAGCAATGTCATTACCCTGCTCGCCAATAACTCAGAGTTTGGCAACGGGGCTTACACTGTGATGAGCATGATGTTGGCGGAAGAGCTGGATGTGGACTATCGCAGCATTGTGCTTGAGGCCGCTCCGACCACGCCCGAATACTACTCGCCGCTGTTTCGTGAGTATCTGACCGCGGGGTCAGTGACGACGGGAAGCACCTTCATGCCGATGCGTACGGCGGGTGCTAAAGCGCGGGCCATGTTGCTAGAGGCGGCATCTAGGGACTGGCAGGTGCCCACCGACGAGCTTGTGACTCATGGCGGGCAGGTGACGCATGCCGGCAGCGGCCGCAGCAGCACCTACGGTGAGTTACTGGAAACCATTCATCGACTCGATATCCAGCCCCCTGAGACGGTGACACTCAAGGATCCTAGTGAGTTCGCGGTTTTAGGTAAGCCTGCTCGGCGCTATGAGGGTGCTGGCAAGGTAGATGGTACTGCTCAATTCGGGATTGATATCAAACTCCCCGGGATGTTGTATGGCGCGATCGCGCGGCCGCCGGTTCACGGTGGATCGGTGGTTGATTTTGACGCCACTGATGCGCTGACTATGCCGGGTGTGGTGAAAGCCAAAGCAATCAGAGCCGGCGTGGTGGTATTGGCAGACAGCTATTGGCGGGCGCAAAAGGCGCGCGCCAAGCTCAAGATTAATTGGGATCGGGGCGCGAATGACGGGGTGTCGAGTGAGCAGTTTTACCGAGACTACCGTGAGATGGCTGAGACGCCGGGCATGCTTGCTGAGGATATTGGCGATGCGCTTAGCGCGCTCGAGCAAGCAGATGAAGTGCTTGAATCTGTCTACGAGATGCCATTGCTGGCGCATGCGACGTTAGAACCCATGAATTGTATTGCGCAGGTTGAGGGCGCGACCTGCACGATCTGGAGCGGCACGCAGTATCAGTCGAATGATCAGGAGGTGATCTCGCGTTTTTTAGGTATTCCTCAAGAAAATGTCACGATTCATCGCCCTCTCATGGGTGGGAGCTTTGGGCGACGCTCCAGTAAAACCGCTGACTACACGGTGGAGGCGGTGGAAGCCGCCAAGGGCGAGAGCGTGCCTGTGCAGATTATCTGGTCGCGGGAAGAGGATATTCGAAGCGGCCATTACCGGCCGCTGTTTGTGCATAAACTCCGGGGTAGCGTTGATTCCTCGGGGATGCCCGAGGCCTGGCATCAAGTCGTGGTAGGGCAGTCACTGATGCAGGGCACCAAGCATGATCCGAACTATATGGTGCGCGGCATGGACATTTACTCATTGGACGGCTGCTTACAGGAGCCCTTTGGCGTGTTTCCTTACGGGACCTCTTACGCGATTCCACATCATCGGGTGGAAAGCCATAACGCGCCCAAGATCGGAATTGTGCCTCAGGAGTGGCGCTCGGTGGGACACACGCATACCGGTATTGCCTATGAATGCTTCCTTGACGAGTTGGCCGTTAAGGGCGGCGTGGATCCACTCGAACTAAGGTTGCAGTTGACCAAAGACCATGCGCGGATGAATCGTGTGCTGAAGGTGCTGAGAGAGAAGTGTGAATGGGATAAGCCACTCGCGCTAGGTCGCGGACGCGGCGTCGCCTCGCGTGTCTACTCCATCTCCCCGATTGCCCAGGCGGTCGAAATCACGGTGGCTGAAAACGGCGATTTTACGGTTGATCGCGTGGTGTGCGTGGTGGACTGTGGATTTGCAGTAAACCCGCTAGGTATTGAAGGTCAGGTCGAGGGCGGTGTGGCCTACGGTTTGGGTGGCGTTGCCTTTGGCAATATCGATATCGTCGACGGCGAAGTGCAGCAGAGCAATTTCCATGACTATCCTGTGATGCGGCTGCCCCAGATGCCCAAATTTGAGATTCACATTCTGCCGAGTGATGAGCCCCCCACCGGTGTGGGCGAGCAGGCGACCGCGCCCATCGCGCCGGCCGTGGCGAACGCGCTATTTAATGCAACCGGGCGGCGTGTTCGTCGATTCCCGTTGTCGAGTCAAGGTTTTAATCTGGTCTGAGGGCAGCATGGCACTAGAGCATATGGTTTGGCTCACACCGAAAGTGGGGGTGGGCGATGCCAAAATGGAAGAGATTCTTGCGTCGATTCGGGCGCTGACGCACTTGCCGGGGGTGATGGCTATTTCAGCCGGACGCAATATTACAGAACGGGCCAATGGCGCGACCCACGGTGTCTTGGTGACGCTGGGGAGTGCTAATGATTTATCAGGGTACCTTGAGCACCCAGATCACCAGGCTGTCGGGACGGTGTTGCGCGAGCACTGCGACGTGCTCGCGCTGGACTACGAACGATAGCCGGGCTAGCGCTCGCTAATAGCGCCCTCGCTTCGGGGCGCGAACACCAAGAGGGCGTTGCCTGCCTCGTGATTATAGAGACCATAGCCTGAGTTGATCACCATGTGTCCTGCACCGAGCGCAGGGCCTGACCCACTCATACCTCCACCCTTGGCAGTGACGCCGTTGGTGCCGGTGACGGGGACGGTAGTGTCGTAGGTCCAAATGATCTCTCCGCTGGCGCTGTCGTAAATGCGGATGATGCCGTCGAGGTGGCCGGCGATGACGGCGCGGTCGGTTGCGGTAATCGCGGCAGAGACGCCGGGATCACAGAATGGCCGACCCTCGCCACAGACATTCTTCTGTAAATGACTCCACAGCACTTCCCCTGTTGCGGCATCGACTGCCGATACACCGGGTCGAGCGGTTTTTGGGTCGAGCCATTCACCGTTGCGCGTATCATTCATATCGTTGATCGGAACGTATACCGTAGCGCCATCGGCGGCCATGCCAAAATGCACGCCACCTTGGATGCTCCCGCGCCCCAGCCTAACCTCCCATAGCTTTTTTGTACCGGTTTGCCAGTCGAGCGCNAAGACACGGCCGTCTTTCTGCCCGGCAACGACCACTGTCTTACCATCGCCAATGTCTACCAATAGCGGGCTCGATGCTTGATCGTAATCGGGGCCGTCTTCCTCAGGGCAGTTGGGGTTATCGACCATCATGCAGGCGACATTCCAGGCGTCCTCAGGGAAGGTCTGTCGCGACCATATGCGCTCGCCTGTGTCGAGACGAACAGCGATGACGGCGTCACTATTCTTGTCTGCTGGGGAGGAATAATTCTCGCCGGTGCCGAAAATCAACAGATTGCGTTCAGCATCGATTGTTGGGCTTGTCCACACGGGCGCCCCCGAAGGGGCGAAGATCTTGGTCCCCGCTTTGGTATCCTCTATTGAGATGGGTGCATTGGGAATCGCGTAGCTGTCCCACAAGANCGCGCCATCNTCGCCATTGACAGCCATGACGTGCCCCCGGAACGTGCAACATGCGTATTCCGGATTGGCCGCTGTAACCACCTCTAAAGATGAGACTGGGACATACAGGTTGCCGTTGGCAAAAGCCGGGGTGCCTGTCAACGTGGCGCTATGATGATCATCAGGGCTGGTCTGCCAGACGAGCTCGCCGGTTGTGGCGTCCAGGGCATAAAGGTTGGCAATAATGTCTCCGAAGTAGGCAGTGGGAATGCCTTCCGGACCGCGGCTGCCCAAGGTGATCCCGGTGCGGACCTCTGCTCTTGCTGCAAATCGCCAGCGAACACAACCGGTTTCGAGATCAAAGGCGTAAACAGTGCCGTCCTGGCTACCCACGAAGACTGCTCCCATTGCAATGGTGGGTTGGGAGCGCGCTCGGGTGGAAGCAGGAAAGCCAAAGCTCCATTTGAGCTCGAGATCGGTAATTTGCCCGCGATCAAATCCGGCCAACTCTGAAGAAACATAGCGGCGTGTGTCACGGCCCCACCCAGTAAGGTGATCCTCATCCAACGCGGTAAAGTCTTTTGCAGCGCCTTCACACCAGGCCACTTTCGGCACAGCGTTGGGGTCATCAAGCCGCATTTGGGTGATGTACTCAACAATATGCTGTTTNTCGTCGCCGGAGAGGTGGGCCGCCTGCGACTGCATGATNCCCTCTGTNATTGAGCGATAGAGGACCTGCGGCGACATGAGTTCCAGCCAAGTCGTATGAGGCGCCTTGTAGACCTGCGCCTCGTGACAGCCCGCACAATGCTGACTATAGAGCGCCTTGCCGGGGAGGGCGTCGCGNTCGCCAAGATCACCCACCCATGCGTACTGTTCGTCCATGGAGCCCAGCGCGGCAGGTTCGGCCCCCTCACTAGAAGGGGCGGCGCTGGTAGCGTTTGCCGCGGCAGTATTGGGACCTATTATCGCGGTCGCCATATATACCAAAGCAAGCGCGCGGAGTGTGGAATAGAGCAGAGTGCAGGCTTTTTTTATCATAGTGAATAACATTTTTACCTCATTTACCTCATTTACCTCATTTGCCTCATTTATGCCTCCGACGCGCATCGCTCTCTTGGACTCGCACATGCCAGCCAGTAGGATATTACTAACATCCGGACATTTGCGTCTAATTCGATTTGATGTATTCTCAGCCCAAATAGCGGTCAGAAACAAACCCTCAATATTGCTTCTGATTAAATAAAAAAAGCCATGAGGATTCCCATATGAGACACACTCGTTCTTATGCCATGACGTTTGCCGCCCTTGCTAGCATAGCCGGCGTGCAAGATACCCTTGCCCAGCGAGAAATATCCGGACAGATTGAGGAGGTAGTGGTTACCGCGCAGCACAGAGAGCAGAATCTCCAAGACGTGCCCATTGCGGTGACGGCGCTAGATGAGTCGGCGATTGAGAAAATCTTTGCTCGAGACCTGACCGATGTCACTGGTAAGACACCGAACTTGGTGCTGACACCCATTCTTGGTAACGGCACCGCTGCGATTTCGATCCGTGGCATGCAGTTGAATGATGTCGAAAAAAGTTTTGATCCGGCTGTGGCGGTTTATCAGGATGGTGTTTACCTGCAGACGACCACTGGCGCACTCTTGAATTTGTGGGATGCCGAGAGAATAGAGGTCTTGCGTGGTCCACAGGGAACTCTGTTCGGGCGTAATACCATTGGCGGGTTAATTCACGTGATAAGGAACAAGCCAACTGGTGAGTTAGGCGGCAAGGTATCACTTACCGTTGCAGAAGATAGTCAGGAAGACTTCAAGGGCACCATCAATTTGCCGGAATTTGCCAATATTTCTACGAAGTTCACCTACATGAACCTGTCGGGTGGTGGTTATTTTGACAATCAGGTCCGCGGAGAATCAGAGGGCGAAACCGACATGACAATGTGGTCAGCATCCGCTCTATGGCAGCCCACGGATAATTTTTCCGTTCATGTCACTTACGACGATATAAATGACGATACCCCTACTCGCCCTGTAACCTGCCTGACCGAACCTCAGGAATTTTTGGGCCCATTTTCTCCCAGATCGGAGTGCCCGTCTTTCGACGACGCCGACGCGCACAGATTCACTTATACGACCTTCGACCAAAAGGCCTCCATGGATCTCGAGTCTGTGACGGTAACGGCTGACTGGCAGATCTCGGATGCCCACAAAGCTACGCTGATCTATGGCATGCGCGATATGGAAGAGATGGCTCTACAAGAGTTTGATGCCGTGTCCGCGCCACTTTTCTGGACAAATCGGCCTCAGTTTGAAGAACAGCAGAGTATAGAAGTTCGATTGGAGTCGGACTTCAACCGATTCCGCACCACTGTCGGTGCCCTGATGTGGGACAGCGAATACAATCTTTGGCAGAACACTTATTTCTTCGGACCGCTGTTTGCCTCACCTTGGACGAAGCAGGAGACTGAAAACACGGCCGTGTTTGGTCAGGTGGATTGGGATCTAACCGACTCCCTTACCCTCACATTGGGTGGTCGATATACCAAAGACGAAAAAGATTTCTGTCAGGTATTCACAGGGCTTCCAGCTGAGGGCCAGCAAGCTGCCGCAACCGACTACAACGGAAACCCTAAAGTACCTCTGTTTGCTCACGGTTCTGAGAGCGTCTGTCCCGATTGGGCACGCGGTGTCATCAACAACAGCTATAGCGACGCAGCTACTGGCGAGGCCCGAGTCTTCAATGGGAGCCAGTCGTGGAGTGACTTCACGCCAAAGGTAGGCCTGACATACACGACCGATAGAGGCATTCTTTATGCGAGTTACACTGAGGGGTTCCGATCGGGAGGATATAACGGTAGAGCTAGTGCGCCACAGAATGCCGGTCCATATGAGCCAGAGAACGTAGAGAGTATTGAGTTCGGCTTCAAAACTAGCTGGTTAGATAACTCCCTGCAGTTTAACGGAACCTTTTTCACGACTGACTACGAACAGAAGCAAGAGGACGTGGTCCTCCCTGACCCGGTGGCCGTGACGTTGACTCTGGTGCAGAACGCGGCTGGTGCGTCAATGGAGGGGGCCGAATTTGAATTGGTGTGGATGCCAACCGCGGGCCTGACATTGAATGCAGCGATGGGGTATCTCGATGCGTCTTATGACGAGTACACGGTTCTTGGGCCAGCGCTGAATACCGTGGATAAGTCAGATTTCGATTTGCGACGGGCTCCAGAGCTCAACTATTCGGTGGGAGCTAATTGGGAAGTCCAGGTTGGTCAAGATGCTTTCTTGATCGCTAACGTTAACTACCGCTGGCTTGATAATTATCAGATTCAATCAAATTCAGGCGGCCCCAAGCATTACAGGGTAGATCCTACCAAGCAGCCGTCATTTGGGTTGCTTGATGCTTCAATTAACTTCGAGACGGAGCACTGGCGATTGTCGCTCTTTGGGAAGAACCTCACAGACGACTCGTACTTCTATCATGTTCTGGATGTGA
Organism: Halieaceae bacterium; assembly: GCA_002683335.1. Lineage (GTDB taxonomy): Bacteria > Pseudomonadota > Gammaproteobacteria > Pseudomonadales > Halieaceae > Luminiphilus. The sequence continues at coordinate 68,808 of NYTE01000049.1, read as the reverse complement.
GCGCTGCCTATGCCGCGACATCGGCCACTGATTCGTCGGCGAACTACGTGCCTGGCTTGTGGACATTCGGTACGGTTAACCGGCCCAGATACTTTGGTGCGGAGGTGCAGTACCGGTTCTAAGCCCAAGCACCGTTATGAAAAAGCCGCCTGTTTGGCGGCTTTTTTTTTGCGTGTTAGGCTCNGGGCGTGGCGCTGGCTCACNTGCAGGTCGTTCTAGGTTTGGCTTATCCACAATCCCTGGTGNGCACCTAGTTATGGTAGATAATGCTGATCAGTATCAGCAAGCAGAAGACAGAAGGCAGAGTAAATGAATAGAGAGAATTTGTGGATGGTTCAGTGTATGGACCGGCAGGGGGATGATGTCACCGCACTGCGCGAGCAGCATATGGTGGGTCATATGAAGCACATCGAGGCGATCGTCGATCATATTGCGATGGCAGGACCCCTCAAAGATGAGGCCGGGGAGCAGATCGTCGGTAGCTTTCTGGCTTACAGAACCGATGACCTGGATCAGGCCAAGGCATGGCTCGCCGGTGACCCCTATGCACAAAGTGGTATCTGGGGGAACGTGGAGTGGTCGCGTTTGGTGCTGGCGGCAGGTATTTTGGCGGGCGGCGTGACCTGGTAGGCGCCACCCGCATGTCATGCNGCGGCTGAATCACTCGCTCTGCTAGCCATAATTGATATCAGTTGGGTCGGTTTGGCGATAGATCGCAGTAAACTTGCAAAAGGTGTCAACGTGGCGGGGGGTAGGCAATGACGAGCAGGGCAATAGAGGTAAACCTAACCGAGAAGACTGCACTGGTCACGGGGGCCAGCTCAGGCATTGGTGCTGCGGTAGCAGAGGCATTGGCAGCAAATGGCGCATCTTTATGGGTTAATTATCCGGACGAGGCCGCCGCGGAAGACGCCAGTGCTGTCGTTTCACGCATTGCTTCGGCGGGTGGAAGAGCGCGAATGGTCCAAGCTGATGTGAGTAGCGAGTCAGATGTAATGACCATGTTCGAAGCGCTNGAGCCGGATGGCTTGGATATTCTGGTGAACAACGCAGGCATTGCTCATGCGAGCCCCATTGAATCGCTCGAGGTTGAGGACTTTGATCGGCTCATAGGCGTGCATCTGCGCGGCACCTTCCTGTGTACTCGGTCCGCGTTGCGGATGATGTATGGGCAGAACAGNGGCCGCATTATCAACACCGCGTCGCAATTGGCCTATATCGGTGCGCCGGGGTTCGCCCATTATACAGCCGCAAAAGGGGCGATTTTGTCGTTCACTCGTAGCTTGGCACTAGAGATTGGGGATCGACCCATTACTGCTAATTGTGTGGCGCCGGGGGCAACCATGACGCCAATCTTGGCCGACGTGCCGCCGGATATGCTAGAGGGGATACGCCAAAACATTCCGGCGGGTCGCATTGCAGAAGTAAGCGACATCGTCGGCGCCTATTTGTTTCTGGCAAGTGATGCCGCATCTCATTTTAGAGGGCAGTGTTTGAGCCCCAATGGCGGTGACGCTTTTCTCTGATGTGCTTGGTGGTAGTGCCCCGATAGATCATGGTGTCGCGTTTAGCGACATGTTGGCCAAAGCGACACTCANATTACTGAAATTGATCGCTAAACTGCATTGCAATCTCTTCAGAAAAAGCTGATTATATATACAGTACTTTTTGGGGCGCCCTGATGTCTGCCTGAAGTGACTAGGTGAGATGTCTGCCGCGGTGAGCAGCATTGCGATGGGTGTGGATAGCGCGTGTGCTCATGGGAACGNAGGGTGAGCGAACAGCAATAGACTGAACAAAATAGCACGAGGAGTAGGGTATGGATCCGAATAAGCAGAAGGCACTGGATGCGGCGTTGACACAGATCGAGCGTCAGTTCGGCAAGGGAACCGTTATGCGGATGGGNGACCAGGAGCGGGTTGCGATCCCTTCTATTTCCACGGGTTCACTCGGTTTGGATATCGCGCTAGGTATTGGCGGTCTGCCAAAGGGTCGCATCGTTGAAATTTATGGGCCAGAGTCATCCGGTAAGACCACGTTGACTCTGCAAGTGATTGCTGAGGCGCAAAAAGCGGGCGGAACAGCGGCATTTATTGACGCTGAACATGCATTGGACCCGCAATATGCGGAAAAGTTAGGTGTGCAGGTAGACGACCTGATTGTGTCCCAGCCCGACACGGGAGAGCAGGCGCTGGAGGTGGCAGAGATGCTTGTCCGCTCTGGAGCAGTGGATGTGCTGGTGGTGGATTCTGTTGCGGCGCTCACCCCNAAAGCGGAGATTGAAGGCGAAATGGGGGATTCTCACGTCGGGCTTCAGGCGCGCCTACTCAGCCAAGCTATGCGGAAACTCACAGGAGCCATTAAACAGACCAATTGTCTGGTGATCTTCATCAATCAGATCCGGATGAAAATTGGTGTCATGTTTGGCAGCCCTGAGACAACCACCGGTGGTAATGCTTTGAAATTCTATTCCTCAGTTCGTCTGGATATTCGGCGGATTGGCGCCGTAAAGGAAGGAGACGAAGTCGTGGGTAATGAAACTCGCGTGAAAGTGGTCAAGAACAAAGTGTCACCTCCCTTTAGGCAGGCTGAATTTCAGATTATGTACGGTAGTGGCATCTATCACATGGGGGAGGTGATTGACTGGGGTGTGAAGCTGAATCTCGTGGATAAGTCTGGCGCATGGTACGCCTACAAGGGCGACAAAATTGGCCAGGGCAAGGCGAACGCATCTCGCTTTCTGGAGGAAAATAGCGCGGTTGCTAAAGAGATTGAAGATCAAATTAGGCATCAGATGATGGGGCTGCCACTGGCGGCAGTGGAGTCCGAGCCGGTATCGGCTNTGACTGAATCAGATGCTGACAAAAAAGAGACGGCTGAGTCGTCTTGACTTCTTGGCAGCCACTGTGGCCNATCCCCATGAGGTAGTNACAGGGCTTGAACTGCGCCGCGCGGCNATGGACTTGCTGGCGCGGCGAGAGCATGGCTTTCAGGAACTTTCGAATAAGCTGCTTAAGCGTTTTCGCAGTCGCCCGATACAGGAGGGGGACCTTGAAGTCGCGCTCCGTGAGTTGGAGCGCGACGGATTGCTAAGTGATGAGCGGTACGCGGCTTCCAGAGCCAGACAGTTGGCCGGCAGAGGTTACGGCCCGAATCGNATAAGAGAGCAATTGCGCAAGCAGGGAGTCGAAGATCAAGCTGAGAGCGCGTTAGCGAGTGCTTGCGACGGGTCCGCTGGGTGGTCGAATCATGCTTTCGCCGTGTACAAAAAGAAATACCAAGGCAGGCCTATTGTTGGTGATTTCCAAAGCCGCCAAAAAGAAAAAGCTAAGCGGTTGCGTTTTTTACAGTACCGGGGCTTTAGCGCTGAACTGAGTCAGGCGTTNGTGAGCGCTGACGAAAAAGATAGCGATCCCAGCGAGTAACACTGGCTACGGACCTCTCAATTCGCAGCGCCGAGCCAGGTGTTGCGAGCCTGTCCCGCGATGGCTTTCACGACCAATGCGTTGTCAGGGCCCATGCGCAATATCTGCTTCTGCAGTGGCGAGAGAGCCTCGATGGCGGGGTCTTCGTAAATCCACACTGCTTCTTTGCGAATCAGGCGCGCCTCATTGAGGTCCACCTCTGGCGTTGCGATAATCGAATCGAGGGTGTTTATTATGGCTCCATCAAAGGCCTCAGGCGTCTCACCGTAGAAGCTCCAAGCCTCTCTGAACAGTGGGATTAGCCACTCAAGCGCCTCGAAGATTGCTGTCACATCGAGTTGCCGTAACCAATTGCTCAAAGAATCATATCGTGCGAAACCTAGCGGATCCGCTGAGACCCAAAGACCATTGTCGCTAATTGGAAAAGGGGNTTTTGGTCGTGCAATAGGTATCANCTTATACGGCACATCTCCTTGCGCCATGAGGTAGAGGGCGCTACTGGTGCGCTCAACAATGTTGCTGGAAAGTAGGTATTGCTGGCCCGGCGTTCCCAGTGGTATCGCCGCAAGCGCGTCGCGGACCACATTATCGCTCTCATCCAGAGTAGGCAGNGCCGGCGCCATCGGTTCACTTGGCAATGGCTCTGGCGACTCCAAGAGTGTTTCTTCTGTTGCGGGTACTTGAGGCTCTGCTGCTAAAGAGGGCTCAAGCAACGGTGCTGGCGTGTCTGCTCTCGNAGCGGGCTCGGCCAACTCTTCTGCGTCTTGCNCTGGCCCAAAGCCGAGGAAATAGGCNNCNNNCGCGGCCATCANNATNAGACTGNNNATTAATNCCNAATGCAGAGCCGTAAACGCTCCNGANTGTGCTCTNGANNGCNTACTTTGCGCNTTNCCNNGNGGTTNACTGTNTTTCATCGNCNTGCACTCGNNCNATTTNCTNNTCNACACTNGATTTANATAACGATAGCGTNAATTGGTTCAATATTGCGATNNTAAANNTTTNGCAGNNTGCCGTATGTTGACGGTTGCGAGTCATCTGAGGACAAGGGCTTCATCCTCCATTTCTTCGAGGGCCCGTTCGAGCTGATCAACGAGATCATCGAATGCGGCAATGGTCGCTTCAATCGGTGCGCCGGTGGTCATGTCGATGCCCGCTTTTTTTAGAAGCTCGACAGGGTAATCATTTGAGCCCGACTTGAGCATGGTCAGATAGCGTTCTCTTGCTGGCTCACCTTCCTCGAGGATTTGCTTTGCCAGCGCGGTGGCGGCAACAAACGAGGTCGAATACTGATAAACGTAAAAATTGTCGCTACGCAGGAAGTGGGGAATACGACTCCACTCGATTTGGTTGAGCTCATTTGCATGAACGGCGTCGCCATAATAGGTCGCGAACACTTCTGCATAGATGCCGTTCAGTACCTCCGCGGTCAGTGCCGCGCCTGACTCAACTCGCTCATGCGCCCTAGCTTCGAAGTCTGCAAATGACGCTTGCCGGTAGAACCCACCCCGAAATTCGTCTAGATAGGAGCTGAGTAGGTAGGCACGCTCGACGGCAGAATCTGCCTCTTTAAGCATTTTTTGCATGAGAATGGCTTCGTTAGTCATCGATGCGATCTCGGCAATGAAAGTTCGGTAGTCGCCATACACCTGCGGTTGGGTTTGTCGCGTGAGATAACTGTGAATCGAATGTCCGTATTCGTGGGCAAGCGTCGATACATTATTCAGCGTGCCTTGATAGTTCATCGAAAGGTAAGGTTTAGATGTGTAAGTTCCCCAGCTATAGGCCCCACCGCGCTTACCCCGGTTTGCCATCGCGTCGACCCAGCCTTCATCGAAACCCTTCCAGTAAACATCGATGTACTCTTGTCCCAGAGGGGTAAGCGCATCAGCGACGATCTGCTTGGCTTCTTCAAAATCAATATCTTTTAATGAAGGAGGGACTATGGGTGCATACATGTCCCATATCTCCAGTCGCTCGACCCCCAGCATTTTTTGACGTAAGCGCAAGTAGCGTTGCAGCGGCGCGCTCCCTTTTTGCGCCGTGGCGATCAGATTTTCGAAAACCTCTATCGGGATGGCGTTACTGTAAGTGGCGTGCTGCAGACGAGAATCGAAACCCCTAGCGCGAGCGAAAAAAACTCTACTCTTTACATGACCTTCGTAATTTGCCGCAAGGGTATGGTTGAGTGCCATATAGCCATTAAATAATCCTTTCCAGGCTTCTTCGCGCACACGTCTGTCGGTTGAATGCAGAAAGGCGCCGTAGCGAGAGCTGGTCAGCTCCACTTCATCATCTTGCTCGTCACGGATTGTGCCAAACCTTAAGTCGGAGCTATCTATCGCAGTGAACACGCTATCGAATTTATCTAAGGGGTCTGACGCCATTGCCAACAACTTTTCTTCTTTTTCTGACAGGGTATAGGGGCGCATGCGTGCCATTTCATCCAAATAGTGCGCATATATTTTCAGGCCTGGCGTTGTCTCGATGAATTGACTTAATGTGCTTGTGGGGATCGCCAATAGCTCGGGAGAGAAATAAGACAGTGCCTGCTGGTATTGAGAATAAAGGCCTTGCGCTTCTGATAGGCGCGCGCCATTCGCAGAGATACGAGTGTCTTCGTAGCTCTTTAAGCCGGCATAGACATACAGGTTGTTGATAACGGCTTCGACAGCCTGTATCTCTTCGATCGCCTCGAGCAGATGACTGCCGCTCTCGCCCAATTTGCCTTTAAAACGCGCTACGCCGGGCAACATTTCGAGGAAGCGTGTTTTATCCGCTTGCCATCCGTTGGCGTCTTCATACATACCGCTCAAATCCCATTTATATGCTGTGGGGATGGCCGCACGCTCAGGTACCTCCTCGGCGATTGCAGCGATAGAAATAGGGTTGAGTATTAGTGCTGCCATGGCGGTTAGCAGACGTTGGTATCGGCGATTCATCGGAAAAATCCTTGAGTTGACGGCACTATTTTGGGGTCCGCCGTGTCGATCGACATCGTCAGTGTGGCGCTAGCCTAGCTTAAGCGTCAATCCGTTACGAGTCCTTGGGCGGCTCAGAGACGCCGCGGTGCCACATCGATCTCGGCGGCGGCGAATCGCTGACTCGTCGAGGGAAGTAGGTAGGTATCGAGTCCCGAGATGGTGACGACGCCCATATGCATGAGGTCAAGACTGCCGTCACACCGATGTGCCTCTTGCGGAAAACTCAAGTGGGTGACTTCGCCTATCAATAGGTGTGTACCGTTAATATCCAGGGGGTGATGCTCTCGAAACTCACAGCCAACCTGAAGAGCAGCGCCTTCAACAAAAGGCGAGGTAACACCTTCTTGCCATTCGACTGGAAAGCCACAAGTATTAAATTCCGATTCATCTCGCGGGTAAGGAGCGGATGTTTGATGCGCCATTGCGGACTCTTTCAGAGTAAAGCTATTTAATGTCCAACTCTTGTTCTCGAGAATATTGGCGAGAGTGTGGCGTTCACTACGGCCCGATGAGGGCCGCAAAATCAGAGCGAGAAGTGGGGGGTTCGATCCAAGATGAAAGTGCGAGGTAATGATCGCCAGATTGGTGAGGCGCTTGCTGTTGCAAGTGCCAACCAGCATCGCGGGCTTATATCCGGGAAGACTGTTTATGAGCATGGCACGAGGTGTTCGCTCCATCGCTGAGAGGTCACTAGGTGACAGCACGCTTCTCGTCTCTACTGGGCTGTTTTCGCGATCATTCACTAGTCGGATATCTTTTAGCAAAGCGCCGCTGTGCCCATTGCTGATAGAGCCAGCTGGCCGCTGGTTTCACAATGGGCCATGATAGCCAGCGCCAAAAGACGCCAATCCGTGTGTGTTGCCAAGCGGCGATATTGGCGTCCAGGCCAACGGTCCAGGTGCCGCCGCGCCGAAGGTGCAGTGACTTCAGCAGTGACTCCCGGCTTGGAATATCGGCTGCAGGCTCGAGGTCATGGATATTCTGCAATACCAGTCGATCGGATTTTAGCCGTGCAAGGTGGGTCATTTCGCGCTGGCATAACGCGCACTCGCCATCGTAGTAAAGAATATCGGGTTCAGTCATACGTTCGATACGTTGCTGATGAGGCAACGGATGGCTGCTAACTTTGTTGAAGGGGCAGCAACAGCGCTCCCTAGGACTCCGAAATCAGAGCGGCGATGCTTTGTTTGAGGAGCACTTCGTCTCCCTTCCGGAAACCAACATGAATCTCGCGAATCTGGCCTGCTCGATCGATCAGATATCCAGAAGGCATGCCGGCCACAGCAAAGGCTCTCCCTAGGTCACCGCTTGTATCGATGGCGACTGGGTAGTCGACGCTGTAGCGGTCAAGAAAGTCGAGTGCGTCCTCATCGACATAATCCACGCTGATAGCAATAACCCGGAAATCGGTGTCATCGAAGCCTTTGCTGAGTTGATTCAAAGCGGGTAACGAGAGGCGGCAGGGACCGCACCAGCTGGCCCAAAAGTCAATGTAGGTGACCTTGCCGAGGTGCGTTGTGCTTGAGATGGAGCCAGTGCCATTGGCGATGAGAGGCAGTACCCAGTGTGGTTGAGGTAACGGTGTATCGAGGACAACATGGGCTGCTCTGTCAGCCATACCGCTAGGGGCTGCAAATACCAGGCACAGCGACCCGCAAATCCATAGCCGACGGACAAGAAGGACTAGAAATCGCCGTATCGGTTTCTCGAAATAGCGCTTCATAGTGCTACCGATTCCTTCCTAGTCTTTCGTGCGCGTCAACCCATTCGTTGACACGGGTGGTTTTGTCTACACGTGCTGCTCCAGAGAGCGATAGCTCGCCTGCGACGACTAGCGCTGCGGCAATCTCACATAGTTTGAGCGCTTTTCCCTGGCCTTCGCAGCCCAGCATCCGAAGACACTCACGCTGTGTTGGGAGCGAGGTGCCGCCTCCGTAGGTGGCCATAATGAGGGCGGGAAGGGTGATGGAGAAATAAAAATCACCTTGACGAGTTGCTCGCTGATAAGTCGTGCACTGATTCGACTCGCCAATGTTGGCCACGTCTTGCCCCGTAGCTAAGTAGAGTGCCGCTAAAGCATTGGCTGGATGATTGGCGTTGTTAGATGAGTTGGTCAGGATCGCGGAGAGTGTTGATATTTGTTGCCCATAGGCAATCTGCTCCGGTGCGACGCGGAGATGCTTCATTAATATTTCGCGCGGTACCGTAATTTCAGCGGTAACGCGGCGTCCTCGCGTTTTAAGAAGGTTAACCGAAGAGGTTTTTTTCTCCGTATCGAAGTTACCGGAGAGCATATAGTGCAGCATTTCCGGGCGTTGCTGATTAATCCACTCGCACGCAGCGAAAGTGGCGCGACTGACCATATTTTGACCAGCGGCATCACCAGTTGAATAATCGAACCGAGTAAACACCATGCTGTGAGCGTGATAGCTCTCTATTTCATGAAGCTTGCCAACCGAAGTTGTAGTTTCTGCTTTTTCCTTAATGGTCTCGAAGTTCTCTTTAAGCCAAAGCTGGAAGTCGCGCGCTTGGCGAGAGTTTCTAAAAATAAAGCAGGGGGATCGTTGCATCGACTCCTGAGAGACAGTGGTGAGTACGCCTCCCGCCTCTTTAATGACTTTCATGCCACGGTTGTAGGAGGCTAGCATCGTGCCCTCGACAGTGGCCATGGGCACATAGAATTCGCCTTGAGCGTGCTCGCCATTAACCAGCAAAGGACCCGCGACACCGATGGGTATTTGCGCGACACCCCAGAAGTTTTCAATATTGCCTTCCATTTCGTGAGGGTCAAACGAGAATCGTTTTGTGTGATCCAATGAGGTGCCGGTATGTTCTTCGATGAACAGCTGCCGCTGCTCGATAATCCCGGTGCTGTAATCGTCGTCGCGACTCCGAGGGATTTGATTTATGTCACTCATAAGGCATTGATCCGTGCTTTCGCGCTGTCATATTCATGGCGAAGTTTAGCCACATAGTCGGCAGTTGTACCGAGTGTTTTGATGGCGCCGATGCCCTGTCCGCAGCCCCAGATGTTTTTCCAAGCTTTGGCGTCGGTGTCGCCGCCCGAGCCAAAGTTCATTTTGCTCGGGTCGCTTTCGGGAAGGTTGTTTGGATCAAGTCCGGCCGCCTCAATGGACGGCTTGAGATAGTTACCGTGAACACCGGTAAATAAGTTGCTATAGACGATGTCGTCTGCGCAGTAGTCGACTATGGCTTGCTTGTAGGCATGCTCGGCGTCTGCTTCCTCGGTGGCGATAAATGCAGAACCAATATATCCGAGGTCTGCGCCCATGGCCTGCGCAGCGAGAACTGCGTCGCCCGTTGCGATGGCACCCGAGAGCAGCAGCGGGCCATCAAACCACTCACGTATTTCTTGGATGAGTGCAATGGGTGATGTCGTCCCCGCGTGTCCTCCAGCGCCAGAAGCCACTGCGATGAGCCCGTCAGCCCCCTTTTCTATCGCCTTTTTTGCAAATCGATTATTGATGACATCGTGGAAGACAATGCCGCCATAACTATGGACCATTTCATTAACCCATTCTTTCGCGCCGAGAGAAGTAATGACAATGGGTGCTTGATATTTCACACACATATCCATGTCGTGCTTGAGCCGGGAATTAGATCCATGGACTATCTGATTGACGGCGAATGGCGCTGCTGGGGCTTCTGGGTGTTCGGCGTTATGCGCGGCAAGCTCTGAAGTGATGCGCTGCAACCATTCCTCCAAGACCGGTTCCGGACGTGCGTTGAGTGCCGGAAAAGATCCAACGACGCCGGCTTTACACTGCGCAATGACGAGATCGGGATTGGAAATGATAAAGAGTGGTGCTCCCACAACCGGTAGTTGCAGAGCGCCCTGAAGTGTGGGCGGCAAGGCCATGAAGTCTTTCTCCTAATTACAAAAAAATTTAAGTACGCGTAGTCTTTGTTTACATCGCTATGGGCTTTGGTAGTGGTGCGCTTCAATCAACGGGCGCTATTCGATGCCACTGTGCAGTGAGCTTCTTGGAGCGCATACTAACGTTCGTACCACGGTGTTACGACATATTATAGGCCAACGTATCGTGGCGTATCCAAACTCAGTAGGACAAGTCCATTTGCATGTACCACAAATACTTCGGTCTAGCTGAACCTCCTTTTTCTATCGCGGTCAATCCTCGATATCTGTTCATGAGTGGGCAGCATCGGGACGCCCTCGCTCACTTGTTATACGGTGTTGGAGGTAGCGGCGGATTTATTCTGCTAACTGGCGAAGTGGGGACAGGAAAAACCACACTCAATCGATGCCTACTCGAACAGCTGCCCAAAGATACCGATATCGCGATTATTTTGAATCCTGCTCTAAGCGCAGTCGAATTACTTGCCACGGTGTGTGATGAATTGGCAATCGAATATCCCAAGGGCATCGCTAGTCTGAAGGTGCTGACCGATGCGCTGCATCAATTTCTTCTGAGCAATTATTCGGCTGACAGAAGGACAGTGCTGATGATTGATGAGGCTCAGCATCTTAATTTTGATGTTTTGGAGCAAATTAGATTGCTCACCAATCTTGAGACTGACGAACGAAAGTTGTTGCAAATTATTCTGATCGGTCAGCCGGAGTTGGCTGCAATGTTGGCTCGGCCGGAGCTTAGACAACTGAATCAAAGAATAACCGCGCGATTTAACCTTACAGCGCTGAATTTCGATGAGACGGTAGTTTATATTCGCCACAGACTGCAGATCGCGGGTCTGAGAGACAATCGATCGGTATTTAGCGATGCGGCGTTGCGCGAAGTGTATCGATTGACCGAGGGAGTCCCCCGTTTGATCAATTTGGTCTGTGACCGAGCGATGACGGGTGCTTACGGAAGAGCGCAAGCGACGGTTTCGAAAGCCTTGGTGCGGGACGCGGCGCGGGAAGCTCTTGGCGTGGGCGACGAAACGGCTCGACGAGTGCGAGGTTTCTGGCAGGGTATTGCGATGGCACTGTTTGTGGTGTGCATCGTGCTGGCCAGTGTCTCCGCGTATATTTTCCCTGAACAACTAGCCGTGCTCGATGATGCGAATGCTATCGCGTCAGCGCAACCAGAGCCGAACGATGCGGAGAGTGATGCCACGCTGCCGGTCGCCGCGCCGCCGTCCTTAACACTTCGGGAATGGCAGTTGGATCCAGCGCAAGCCGATGATGCGTTCTGGCGTCTGCGCTTTGACGAGCCTCTCATGGGGGATTTATGTGCGGCGGCAGTATCAACGGGCTGGCAATGCGAGCTCGTGCAATCCGATGTCTGGGATGAGGTGGTAGCAATGCAGCGTCCTGTTTTGTTAGAGCTTCGTAAGCCAGATGGTTTTGCTGCGGCGACTGTCTTGCTGCGGATTGAAAGAGACGTCGCGCTTATTTGGAACGGAGTGTCTGCATGCGAGGTTCGTCTCTCAGCCCTGACAGAGAGTTGGCTGAATCGATTTCGTTATCTTTGGCGGAGTCCCGATGGCTGGACTGGGCCACTTGTTCTTGGTGACAAGGGTTCGGTTGTGCGCCAAATTGTGGAGGCCTTCGCCATCTTGGATAATCTGCCTGCGCCGCCGCTTGACGTGTTCACTCTTGCACTGCAGCAACGCGTGATGGCTTTTCAGGCTGCTGCAGGTCTGGAGGTGGATGGAGTTATTGGAGTGAGAACCTTGCAGGCCTTGAACGATGAGTTGGGGCGAGGCTGGTCGGCTTCATCTACGACCGAGCGGATCACTAGTCGAATAGGCGCCGAGCCATGTCGCTGATACTCGACGCGCTGAAGCGTTCCGAAACCGAGCAAAAAATAACGCGCCAGATCTCGGTGGTGGATGAACCGTCGATCGATCGAAAGCGATTTCCCTTGGGGCTTATTGGATGGGTTGCGTGTCTGGCGGTAGCAGTGCTGATCGGACTTGGGTATGGGTGGTTTGAGTCGGGAGCGGCCACGGCCAGGGCCAAGGCCAAGGCCAAGGCCACTGAAAAGGGTTATCCTCTTGCAGAGGTAGCCGTAGATGGGCCCGTTATGCATGAGCCGGATGTTCAGCTGACCGCCGATCGAGCACAATCACGGGGTGAGCACCAGAGAGAGATGCGATCAGAAAGCGGCCGACTGCCCAAAACTGGCGGTCCTAATGCATCTCAAGGTGAAGCGTTGCGCCGACCGCCGGGCCTCAGCTCTGAAGAGCTGACCGCACTGAACCGAGCGATGTGGGTCGACGCTGGAGAGTCTGAACCTCAGGCAGCTGATCAACGAGGTGCCGAGCTGTTGCCAAACCGGGGCGAGTCAGCCAGCAAGAACCCCTCGGTTACGGCAACAGAGCCGCTTGCTGCGCCTGCAGCGTTAGATCTTCAAGAGGTAATGCAGCGATTGGCTCTGGAGACCGGTGATGTGGCTCTCTCTCCGCACGCGGTCCCGTTACTCGAAAATTTGACGCAGCAGCAAAAGGACATGGTGCCCACCATCATTTACAGCATGCACCAATATAGCGGCGATGATTCGACTTTCGTGGAGCTCAACGGCAGCCGGTTAAGAGCAGGGGAGAGCAGTGATACGATCCGAGTCATTGAAATTCTTGCGGATAGCGTCATTGTGAGTGCGGCCGGGATAGATTTTCGCCTTAGTGCGCTTAATTCCTGGATTAATCTTTGACCGGTCCACTAGCGCCTTCGTCAAACAGGAAAGCCGCTATCACGTCGTGCAGGTCTCTCTGCCTTAAAAATGGCGTCAGTAATTTCTGATCTGTCCGGTTTGCGAACAGCGGTACATTTGCGCCTGTGTGCTCTTCACTGAATCCGTTATTCGTCGCGTAATTGATGCGCATAACGCTACCCTCACGCGTTCTCAGTCGCGCGGTGTGTCCGGGAGAATAAATGGGAATCGGATATTCTGAATAATGGCTGGGCTCCGGCAGAATCTGGGCGGACTGTGCATGGTCCGCAGTAACAATAATCAAGGTATTGCTGTGCTGACGGGCAAATTCAAGAGACAACGCAAGTGCCTCCTCGAGTTGCGCGACTTCACCGATTGAGCCACACGGATTGCGCTTGTGGCTTTGCTTATCGATTGACGCAGATTCCACCATCAGGAAAAAACCTTGTGGATTATTGGTAGATAGGCGGCGCAAAGCGGTATGGGTCATGAATGCGAGTTCGGGAGTGGCCTCAAATTCTGGGTTGGGTTCGCAGGCCATTAATTCGGGTTCTTTTGCCTCGCCGAGATAATCTGACAGGTGGTGGAGCCAACTGGTCTCGGTGAGCGCCGCGCGTCGTCCGTCTGTACCACGCCATCTCACTTCAAGGTTTTCACTGTCAAAAAGACCCATTACCGCTTGGTCAATCCGCAGATTCTCGAGTTCGCCTGGCTCGGTCAGTACGCGCAAGCCATTGCGCTCTGCCAGAGAGCGCACCGACTCACCTCTAGCCGTTATCTGGTCCAGAAATTTCTCGCCACCACCGAAAAGTACGTGCGCGCCGCTGACCGCTAGCTGTTCGATGATAGAGCCCGGTCCATTATTTTGCAGGGCATCCTGTGGGCAAGTTGGTTGAGGCACTCCGTAATAGCTGCTCCCCAAAATTTCCTCTGGACCTTCGCAGCTTCTCGAGGAGACGTGCGTGAGAAATGAGGCGGGAGTGGCGTCGGTAATGGAGGATGTAGTGACGAGCCCAACCCGCAGGCCCGCTTTAATTGCTCGTTCAGCGATCGTTGGCAGATCTCGATCCGCAATGTCTGTTCCTACCCTACCGATACTCGTGATTGCGCCAGTCGCTATTGCAGTGGCGGTGTTCGCAGAGTCGGCGACATACACGGGCTGACCAGCGGCGGAGAAAGTTTCAACCTGCACCGCGCCACGAAACGGCAGCTTGTCGAGAGTAAGCGTCCCGCTCATGCCGGCTAGGTAGTTGCGCCCCATCGTTACATGTTGATCGTCGAATCCGTCACCAATGATCAAGATGACATTTTTTGATGAGGAGGTGTCGGCTACTGCAATAGCGCTAAAAGCCAAAGAGATGAAACAGACGAGAAAACGACGTTGAGGAGGAGGAGCGTTCATACATAGGACATTCATAGAGAGTGATTGCAGAATAATGGCGGCTTAACCGATTCACAATCGCCATGAATTCCCTTTTCTGTTTTGGTATTTGGGGTGCACGCGCTCCTTATGGCACACTACATCGGCGATTTTTTGAGGTCCTTATCCATGTCTGCACTTTTCAGTCGATCTGACGCTTTATTTTCCGCCGGGCTGCTCGCCGCCGTTGTGTCGCCCATGGCTTCGGCTGAGACAATTTCGGGCGCCGATACTGCTTGGATGCTAACGTCTACGGCTCTCGTACTTTTCATGACGATTCCCGGGTTGTCACTATTTTACGCGGGTTTGGTGCGAGTAAAGAACGTGCTTTCTGTTCTGATGCAGTGCTTTGCGCTGACAGCGCTAATGTCGGTGTTGTGGTTTGTTGTGGGCTACACCCTTGCCTTCGGTTCTGCGGGTGTTGAGCAGGGCCCTTGGGTGGGTGATTTGGGTAATCTGTTTCTGGCGAAAGTGTCGATGGAAAGCGTAAGCGGGTCGATCCCTGAGACCCTGTTTGTCATGTTTCAGCTGACTTTCGCGGTTATTACCCCCGCGCTAATCGTGGGTGGTTTCGCCGAGCGTATGCGGTTCTCGGCCATGCTGTTATTCAGCTCGCTGTGGTTGATAGTGGTCTACGCCCCGGTGTGTCACTGGGTTTGGGGTGGTGGCTGGTTGGGTGAGATGGGTCTCCAGGATTTTGCAGGGGGCGCCGTGGTGCATATCACCGCGGGGGTAGCTGCTCTGGTAGCCGCACTATCTCTGGGGGGACGACGAGGCTTTGGTCAAACAGCGATGCCGCCACATAACCTGACCATGACAGTGACGGGCGCGGGGATGCTGTGGGTTGGATGGTTCGGTTTTAACGCCGGATCTGCGGTAGCGGCTGACAGCAGCGCGGCGATGGCGATGCTCGTTACGCATCTGTCGGCTGCCTGTGGCTCCCTCGCCTGGATGGGCATGGAGTGGATCCGCCACGGTAAGCCCTCTGTGTTGGGGATTGTTACTGGCATGGTTGCAGGTTTAGGCACAATCACACCCGCTTCCGGCTCTGTTGGTCCAGCGGGTGCAGTTGTCATTGGCCTCTCGGCGGGCGTGATTTGCTATTTCGCGACGATTACTCTGAAGAATCGGCTCGGTATTGATGACAGTTTGGATGTGTTTCCGGTGCACGGAGTCGGAGGAATGCTGGGGTTGGTGATGGCCGGTATTTTCTGCTCCCCGTCTTTGGGGTTATTTAGTGGTAATGGTTTCTCCGATGGCGTCGAGACGATTTCTGGGCAACTGGCGATACAGCTCACGGGTATTGGCGCGACGTTTGTCTACACCGCGCTGGTGAGTTGGGTATTACTCCGAGTTGTGAATGCTATGGTAACCCTGAGGGTCGATCAGGACGACGAAACGGCCGGGTTGGATATTGTGCTGCATGACGAGAGGGGCTACGACCTGTAGCCGTGCGCTATTCTAGGTGAGGGCGCTTAGGGAGACTGTGATGCCTAGTTTCTCAAAAGACGGTTTACTCTGCTGTATTTCCCAAATCGTCAGTGGGTGGGCCTCGCCCCAATCCTGGGGATAGGTCAGGGTAAGCGTTTCACCGTTCGCGCATACGGAGAGGTCAGGAATGTCTTCCATTTCCTCAACGTGCTTCAGGGTGACTGCCAGTCTCAGCAAGATCATCATCCGCACCACATTAACTCTTTTCCGACTGGGAATAGCGTCCAGAATCTCCGAGCGAACCTTTCCCCTGAGTCCAGAGATGAGCGCGGCCATGACCTCTTGGTCCTGTTGAGCGAATCCCGGTAAATCGCTGTTGAGGACAAGATAGGCCGAGTGCTGCGAGTAGTTTTTCTGGGACACGGCAGCGCCGACTTCATGCATGGCTGCTGCCCATATCAAAAGATCCACCTCGCTACCCAAAAGACCCCACTCCGATACGGTCGCCGAGGCTAATGTCTCCACGCGGCGGCAGACCAGATCAGCAATATGTTGATCAACTTTGTAGCGTTGTTGCATAGCTGAGACGGTACGAGTGCGCACGTCTTCATGACCGAATCGGCCGATCAGATCGTAAATGACGCCCTCTCGAAGTGCACCCGGCGAGGTGCGCATCTCCTCGATTTGTAAGCCATCGAAGATGCCAAGCGTGATGGCCAATCCTGCGGTTACAACGCCTTTTCGCGTATGGTTGAGGCCGTCGAGACTGATCTCTTCAACATGTTTGAAAGCAAGCAGTACCCGCTTCAGCTTTTCTAGGGAATCCCGATCGATCCCGCTATCTCGCCAACCAGCCGTTGATATCAGTGTCTCTATGGCGCGAAGCGTGCCAGAGGATCCGACAGCCTCTTGCCACTCTTTGCTGTGGTAGCCGCGTCGAATATGCGACACCTCAATGCGTGTCCTTTGGTAGGCTGCCTCAAAACCCTCACGATGAATAAAGCCATCTGGCAAATATCGTCGGCCATAGGATACGCATCCCATCTGAAGGCTCTCGAGTCGTTTTGGCTCAAAGCGCTCACCTAAAATAAATTCTGTACTGCCTCCGCCAATATCCAGGACCAATCTGACGTTTGCGTCATCGGAGAGGGTGTGTGCCACCCCCAAATAAATCAGCCGGGCCTCCTCGCGTCCATAAATAACGTCAATAGATGCGTCCATTATTTGCTCGGCCGGATCTATAAAAGCTTGTCGATTTTTTGCGCGCCGTAGTGCGTTGGTGCCCACAATACGTATTTTCTCCGGCGAAGTGCTGTCTATGAGTTGCTTAAAACGTTCGAGACAAGTCAGACCTCGGGTAATTGCAGAGGGAGTGAGCATGCCCGCGTCATCGGTTTCGCCTAGTTGAACTTTCTCCGCCAGAGCGTGAACGGGTCTCAGCTCGCCAAATTGGGACTTGGCGATCATCAGATGAAATGAGTTACTCCCCAGATCAATCGCCGCTAAGGTCTCGTCTGTTTTTTGGTCGTTATCAGTCATTACTGTGGGTTGCGAAGTTTTCAGAGGTGAGGGCATCGTGCGTTGAAATGTGGTCCTGCAAGTGGGAGCTCATTCTTCGTAGCACCGTGTAGCTCTTCCCGTCATACGCGTCATCAGTTCGTAGCCAATGGTGCCACTGGCTGCTGCCACCTCGTCTACCCCTGGGTTGTGTCCCCACAGGATTGCCCGTGTCCCGATTTCCACGTCGTCACAGTCTGTTGCGTCAACGGTCAACATGTCCATCGATACGCGCCCGACAAGAGGGGCGAGGGAGCCGTTAATTTCTATCGGCGTGCCGTTCTGTGCGGCCCAGGGATAGCCGTCTCCGTAGCCCACAGGCAGGGTGGCGATCAGGCTGTCTCGCCGAGCGATCCAATGACCGCCGTACCCGACAGCCTCGCCAGCAGCTATGCGCCGGAGCGCCAATACCGCAGTTTCAAAACGCATGGCCGGCTTGAGTTCTGAGTTGCTGGATAAATCTTTTACCAGACCGCCATACATTGCATAACCGACTCTTGCCCAGTCGTTTTTGGTGGCAAGTTCCAGACGGCTCGCTGCCGAGTTAAATAGGCTTACGTCGCCTGGCCAATCAGAGACGATTTGTCGCCACAGATTGAGTTGTTGTGTGGTGATTGCGCTGTCAGGGAACTCGGCGGATGCCAAATGCGACATCAAGGTTAAACGACGACAGCCCGCCCCTTCTAACGACTGCTTCACGCTGTGAAGTTGCTCAGGGGCGAACCCAAGACGATGCATTCCAGTATCGATTTTGATCCAAATGTGGGGAAGCGGACGCTGATGAGCTCTGCACCATTCAATTTGGCGGAGATCGTGTACGGCGGGCCACAAGTCCTGTTTTGCAGCAATTGCTACGTCATTTTCCGAGTGAGGTCCCTCCAGTATTAGGATCGGTTTGCTGATGCCCGCGGTGCGCAGCTCAACAGCTTCTTCGGTGATTGCGACGGCGTAAGCGTCTACCATTTGCTCAATATGTCGAGCGACAGCGACTGCGCCGTGCCCGTATGCATCTGCCTTGACGACTGCCATAAAGCGGCGCCCCTCGAGAGAGCGCTTAAGCGCGGAGATGTTATCGCCAATGGCCGCGAGATCAATGAAAACAGAGGTGGATCTGGTCATCATTTTATGTCGAATCGATGAAGGTGAAAAAGCCGCTGTGCCGCAGACCAATAGCTCCCGGGTCTGCCATCTGCCACTGGTTTACCATCGATGGCGATTACGGGTGCCAGCTCTTTGGTCGATGAGCTCAACCAGACCTCCTCAGCGGACATGACTGCTTCGCGACTGACGGGTCCCACCCGCACCTGCCAATCTGTATATTTTTCGAGTAGTTCGAGACAGAGGCGGCGGGTCACGCCGGGTAGCTTTTGATGATCCAGCTCGGGGGTGAGGACTTGGTCGTCTTTTACGATAAAAACATTGCATGCCGCAGCCTCGGTGAGTAAGCCTTGCTCATTAAACAATAAAACTTCCTCTGCTCCTTCGTTTACCGCCTCCATCATGTGAAGCACGTTGCCCAGCAGGGCGGTGGACTTGATATGACATCGGGCCCATCTCGTGTCCGCGCGGGTTACCGTGGTAAAACAGGTCGCATTATCTGCTGCGCCATTTGATGGAGGGTCGATAGGAAAGGTGTAAGCAAACACCGTTGGCGAAGCACGCTCGGGGAAGGCGTGTTGCCGCTTCTCGACCACGCCACGAGTGATCTGCAGATAGATGCCTACATTGCCGTTACCATTTCGAATGATCAGTTCCTTTAGGATAGCTTCCAGATCTGAATCTGATGGCGCGATGGCGAGTTGGATTTCGTGAAGTGAGTGCCTGAGGCGATCCATGTGGTACTGCAGTGCCACTGTTTTCCCGACGTAACAGGGTATTACCTCATAAACGCCGTCCCCAAAGAGGAACCCCCGATCCATAGGCGATATTTTTGCCTCATGAAGCGGTAAAAACTCGCCGTTCAGATATGCCATGGTCATAGTGTGCACTCTCGATAAAGCAAAGTGATGATGTGGTCGATGAGTACGTTACCAGCGCCCTCAGCAAACCCATCTTCAGTAGCGGTAGGCTTACCGGTAACGCCATCCACTGCGCCAGACTCCACCAAAAAAGCGAGGTCATTACGAATATCGGCGCCCAAGTCGGGAATGGCCCCGCTTTGAGCGTAAGCCAGTGCGCAAATTGCATAGGCCGCCCAATTAGAAACATCAGCCACTAACAATTCGTCGCAGATGCTCATGGCGGGATGAATGTCCAGAGCGCTCAGCGCCTCTGCGGCTTTACCCATACCGAGTTCATTGCCACCATCACCAATCGCGATGGTCGGGCAAGCTGCAAGCTCAAAGTAGGGCTCAGCGGGCGTGCACTCAGGGGTAATATCAGTACCGGACATGTTGTAATACTTTCCATCCATAGCGGCGCCCGGTCTTTCAATGCTGATTAACAAAGCAGGAGGTGTGCTTTGGTAAAGATCCTGAACAGACTGGCGGATGTGTTCTGTTGTGCCTGTGGCCAACTCCATGGTGCGGTACGTCGGACTGAGACAGTGGGTAACAGCAGGATCCGATAAGATAGTGGGTCTCAGATGGTTTCGCTCACAAAGCCGGTACAGCGCCATTGCGCCCGCGGGTCCATCCGTTTCAAACGAGCCAGCCACCGGAAATCCAGTCACGATATAGGCTGTCCCCCGTTTCGTTCTCAGCAGCTCCGCGGCCCTTCCAAGATAGCCTGGATTTAGTGCCTGCCGGATGCGGCTCATGCCTCTGTGATCATTTTGTATGAGCAGCATTTCAACGGCTTCAATGGTTTCCTTGGCTATATGATGCGTCACGATAATTTGGTCTCGAGGTAGTGATGCTCGAGCCAAGCAACTCGATCCGCCTCTTGGGGCGTAATGGCGACAAATCGCACACGTTGGCCCGGTCGAGATTGGACCAGGCGATGGCAGTCACCGCTGATAACGGCCCCTGCTTTGGGGTAGCCGCCGACCGTTTGACGATCATTGAGTAAGACAATTGGGTCGCCATCTGGCGGTATTTGTATGGCACCGTAACAGGTGGCTTCAGAGAGTAACGCCTGTATGCCCGTGTTGACAGGATCACCACTCAGCGCGATACCCATTCGGTTTGCTCGGGGGGTGACAGAGAAAACCTGCGAAATCAGGTTCTGTTGCGTTGTCTCAGAGAACTGATCAAATTGGAATCCGGGGATAAACCTGAGACACAGTGTGTCGCGATGACGGGTGCTTGGCATTATTGAATCTAATGCCTCGTAATCTTTGCTCTCTGGCCCCAAAGGCAGGATGTCTCCGTCACGCAGGTATCTGCCTTCGAGGCCCCCAATGCGCTCTCGGGGAGAAGTACTCCGGCTCCCCAAACAGGTTGATATGGCAATTCCCCCAGCAACGTGGAGGTAGTTATAGACGCCGTGTCCGCTAGTATGGATGTTGACCATTTGGTTTGCTTCAGTGTGCTCCAACGAGCCGCTGTGATGTGCTGCGTCGCCAATCGTAATGATTGCGGGCGCACCGGTCACAACAAAGTGACAAGGATGCGATGTTTTAAAAGCCAAATCTCCATAGGCAAACTCCAATGCTGCTTCATTATTGCGATGCCCAAGGTGACGCTGTCCCATCAGCATGGCAAATTTGTCCATGGCGCCACTCGGTGGGATGCCGATCTGCTGATGCCCCGATCGACCTGTGTCCTGAATGGTAGTGGCGATGCCAGAACGAATGAGGGCGAGCGTTCTCATTGTTTGGCCGGGGTGTCTTGTGCCGCTCGGAATTCAGCCATTGAAATCGGCTCAAACTTGACGGTGTCGCCGACGCAGAGCAACGCAGCTGGGTCTGAATTCAAGTCAAATAGTCGCGTCGGACAAGTACCAATGACCCGCCAACCTCCGGGTGATGAGCATGGATAGACCGCTGTCTGCTGGTCGGCTATGGCCACAGAGCCCGGCGGAACGTTTGCTCTGGGTGTTGCCAAGCGGGGTGTTGCCAGGCGCTCATCTACCGTGCCGAGATAGCAGAATCCTGGCGCAAAGCCCGTTGCGTAAGCGAAGTAATCCTTCCCGCTGTGCAGCTCGATAATATCGTCGATACTCATATTTTGGTTTTCAGCGAGCCACTCAAGATCCTGAGCAACGCTGGGGTGATACAACACCGGGAGCGTAACCGTATTTCGCTCAGTGTCCGGGCTGTCTGGTGAATCGCATGCGGCCCGAGCCTGGTCCTCTAGCCAGCGCTGCGCGCGTTCTCGGTCAACAGTCAGCGGATGGAAGAACAAGGTCAATGTGGTGTAACTCACGATACTATCCATCAGAGCGTCCGAGAATTGCCGTCTGGCGGCGCTTTGCAGCGCCAGTAAGCTATAGGTGAGCGACGGCTTCGGTGATTGCGAAAACACAAGGCGCAATCCCACGTCTCCCGCGGGGCCCACGTCAAATTTCATTCACTTTTTGTCCAATGCGCTACGAATGGCTCTGATCATCTTGACGGCGCCAGGTGTATCGCCATGAACGCAAAGCGTGTCGGCGGTGACAGGAATACGCTTCCCCTTAGGTGTGCGAAGATTATTCTGAGCAATAGACAGGGACTGCTCGGTTGCCTCTTCCAGTGTCAGCAAAGCACCCGGCTTGTCGCGGGGAATGAGTAGGCCGCGGCTTGTATAGCCGCGATCGGCAAAGGCCTCATACTGCAGTGTCAATCCGTGTTGGACTGCTAATTCAACTGTTTTTCTATCACGGGGAGTGGCCAGCATCACGAGTGATAAGTCAGCGTGCCAGCCTGAGACTGCCCTCATCACGTCATTGAGAACCAAGGAGTCTGACAGCATCGCATGATAAAGAGCACCATGAGGCTTTACGAAGCTCACTCGAGTCCCATGGGTTCTAGCTATTCCGTCTAAGGCACCGATTTGGTAATGAATCAAATCAATTAACTCCGGGCCTCGAATGTCCATCGCTCTTCGGCCAAAGCCCTGAAGGTCCGGGTAGGACACATGGGCCCCTATCTCTGTCTCGTGGCGGCGGGCGAGTGTTACACAGTGCCGCATAGTCCCCGGGTCACCGGCATGTCCGCCGCAGGCGATATTAGCGGCATCAATCAGCGGCATGATTGCCGCATCATTGCCGATAGTCCAAGCGCCGTAGCTTTCTCCCATATCGCAGTTGAGGGTTAGTTGTCGTGTCATCAAAAAATCGCCAACTCAGTATTCTTTAAATCAGTTACGAGCATGTGCCCGGGTTCGTGTGTCACCGCAAGTGGGAGTTTTGCCCCCTGCAGGGCGACTTGTGGGGTAACGCCACAAGCCCAAAATAGTGGTATTTCCGAAGGTGCCACATAAACTGCCGCTCCAAAGTCTGGCTTGTTTAGGTCGGCTATACCAATTTGTGCGGGATCGCCCAGGTGGATGGGCGCGCCGTGCACCGACGGGAAGCGAGAGCAAATCTGAATGGCTCGGATGGCATTAGAGGCGGACATCGGCCGCATACTTACGACCATCTTTCCAGAGAAAGGCCCTGAGCTCGCACACGGTATGTTGGTTACGTACATCGGGACGTTAACCCCTTCAGTAATATTACGTATCTCCACACCCGCGTCCATCAACGCTTCCTCAAAAGAAAAGGAGCAACCCAATGCAAAAGCGGTCCAATCGGACTGCCAGAGTTGATGGATATCGGTAATTTGCTCTGCCAAAACGCCATCTCGCCACACCCGGTATTTTGGCAGATCGATACGAATGTCGATATCGTTGCCCACCTCAGGCAACGTTGGGTCGCCGGGCGATGGGCTCATGGCCAATAGCGGACAGGGGCGGGGGTTACGTTGGCAGAAAGTCTGAAAATCGGAGGCCCCCTCCGAGGGGAGTATTACGATATTGGCTTGCACATATCCGGGGGCCAGCCCCGATGTTTGGGAGCTGAAACTACCGTCTCGGCATTGTGCCCTGACACTTCGCCCCGTTTCAGCAAGCTCAACCGCTACCATCTCATTCTCGAAAATGTATAGTGATTGCGTATCATAATATTAAAAGAGGCCTGTCATGCCGCATTTTTCCTCCTACGCAAGTGAGACCCCGGATCGGCCTGCCTACATTATGGCTAATTCTGGTGAGACGGTGACGTATCGCGTGCTCGATCAGCGTTCAAATCAGATAGCACATCTTTTGCGGAATTCAGGCATTCATCGCGGCGACCATATTGCAATGATGATGAAAAATTGCGCTGAGTTTTTACAGGTTGCCCAGGCAGCGATCCGAGCGGGGGTCATCTTTACGCCCATCAGCACGCATCTCAAGCAGGATGAGACGGCCTATATCCTTACCAACTGCAAGGCAAAGCTGTTCATTGCGTCGGCGAGTTTGGCTTCAGTGGCTATCGAGGCGGCAGTTGCTTCTGAGGGGCTTGGTATCTGTCTGTCGGTGGGTGGAGAGATTGCCGGTTTTGAGTCCCTTGAGCAGCATATTGAGGGGCTGCCTGACACCCCGATCGCAGATGAATGCCTCGGCACCCCCATGCTCTATTCATCAGGTACAACGGGTAAGCCGAAGGGTGTGTATTGGAAGCCGCATGCCGAGAGTATTCATGTGGATCATCCGATGTCTGGAAGTGTTGGTGCGTTTTTTGGGTTTGGGTTAGACACGATTTATCTGTCTCCCGCGCCGCTCTATCACGCGGCGCCTCTGCACTATAACTTGATGCTACTGGGCCTAGGAGGAACCTCCGTCATCATGGAGCAATTTGATCCTGCGCAGTCCCTGGCGCTGATCGATCGATACAAAGCGACGCATAGCCAGTGGGTGCCCATTATGTTTGTTCGCATGCTGAAGCTCCCCGAAATGGACCGCCATCAATATGATCTCAGCTCCATGAAGTGCGCAATTCACGCGGCAGCGCCCTGTCCAATCGATGTCAAAGAGGCCATGATTGATTGGTGGGGCCCTGTGATCGTCGAGTATTACTCTGGTAGTGAGGGTAATGGTTTCACCATTATCGATTCGGCAAACTGGCTGACTCATAAGGGATCCGTGGGGCAGGCCATCATCGGTGAACCGCGAATTCTTGGTGAGAATGGTGAGGTTTTGGCCACCGGTGAGATTGGTGATGTTTATTTCGCAAATAGCCGGCCATTTGAGTATTTTGACGAACCCGAGAAGACGCGCGAAGCCTTTAATGAGCAGGGCTGGAGTACCATGGGCGATGTAGGCTACCTCGATGAAGAGGGCTTTTTGTACCTAACCGACCGAAAAAACTTCACCATCATATCGGGTGGCGTCAATGTTTATCCGGCAGAAATAGAAGGCCTGTTAATTACGCATGACAAGGTTGCCGACGTGGCAGTTTTCGGTGTGCCCCACCCGGAGTTCGGGGAAGAGGTGGTTGCGGTGGTGCAACCTATGGAGTGGAGCGAGGCAACAGGGGAAACCGCTGAGGAGTTGACTCAGTGGATGCGGGAGCGGCTATCGGGCGTGAAAGTGCCGAGAAAAATCGATTTTCTGGAACAATTGCCTCGAATGGACAATGGCAAACTTTATAAACGGCATTTACAAGACGCGTATCGAGCAGCATCATGAATTAAGAGTATGTCAAGCTGGTTCAAGCAGCGGTGAGGCTCTATGCTAGGCATCGGGTATTCGTTAGCGGACTTCAATGGCGAGGTAGCGGTAGTTGACGGCTAAATCGAAGTTACGGCAGCACGAGCGAGACATGGATCTCGCGGAATCTTACGAAGAGTGGCTTTCGGCCGCGCAGGCACATGATGCGGTGAGTGACATGGCCACGTGGCGGAAAGAAGAGCCCTCTGATCTTTATGATCATGCACAAATACGATATCGCCTGGACCGATTGCGCAAATACCGAAAGCAAAAGGATTGGTCCGGGTTGCTCTATGCGCTCAATGAAGGCATTCACGGCAACATGGGCGGCATGGGGAAAAGCGTCCTTTATCGACAGGCAAAGTCCGGCACCAAAACCTTGATCGAGCAGTATATTCAGGAAATTGACGACGCGCTCCGGTTGCTGGCGGAGCTCCCTGATGAGGTCATCCCGATTCAGCAAAAACTGGATTTTTTTTACCGCAGTAATGTTTGTTACGGGCGTTCAGCGCTAATGTTGAGTGGTGGGGGTGTGCTGGGCTTTTTGCATCTCGGGGTCGTCACAGAGTTGCTCAGGCACGATTTGCTGCCTCGAGTCATATCAGGTTCGAGTGCCGGGTCCATTGTCGCCGCAGCGTTGGGCTGCTACAACGATGAGGAGCTGCAGCGTCTCGATTTCATCGCCTTGCTTGAATCCGCTGGAAACGACACGTCTGGCCTGATCCGAGGGTGGTTGACCGGCGCGGGAGTTCGCTTTACTGCCGAAAACACTGAGCAGCTGATAGCGGCCACTATTCCTGACCTTACCTTTGCTGAAGCCTATGCCAAGACGGGTAGACAGGTCAGCATTACTGTTGCCCCCAATGAGCCCCATCAGCGCTCTCGTCTGCTGAATGCAGTATCGTCGCCCAATGTCTACTTGCGCTCTGCGGTTATGGCTTCGTGTGCTATTCCAGGCGTTTTTCCCCCTGTAATGCTGAAGGCAAAAAACGAGAAAGGAGAGCCGCAGCCTTATCTTCCAGCGCGGCGTTGGGTGGATGGCTCGGTGGCCGACGACCTCCCGGCAAAAAGGCTTTCACGACTATTTTCGACTAACCATTACATCGTCAGCATGGTGAATCCCATCGCTCGCGCCTTTTTGCCTCGCGATGAGCGCGCGCGTCCTGTGCGTCGTGCGGCGTCATCACTGGGGATCGGTATTGGCCGGGAAATGCTCAATTTCTACCGAGGGATTGGCAAAAGGTATGGCGATAACTGGCCTAAATTCAATATGATGCTACATAGTGTTCATGCCTTGCTTGATCAAGAGTACTCTGGCGATATCAATATTGTTCCCAAGTTTCGCTTCCAGAATCCCTTCAAGCTCATTAGCCAGCCCAGTTCTGAGGAGTTGCGCTCGCTGGTTCTGGAAGGTCAGCGTGCCGTCTTCAGTCGCGTAGAGTCTGTGCGACGGTGCACCCAAATTTCCAGAACACTGGAAGAGATTTTGCATCGCTTTGAGTACGGCGATCTCAGACCTGCTCCCGGAACCTATCGACGACCCAAAAGCTCCCGGAGACGGCCACCTCCGACCTCGGCTCAAATGAAGTCGCTGCGAGCAGGCTCCGAGAGAAAGCCGACCAGCACTCGAGTCAAATCCGTCTCGAAAGGGCAACGTAAGACGTCTGGGGTTCGCGCTCGCGCAAAAAGCACCGCCGCCTGATTGGCTGCAGAGCACATCAGGGAATGCAAGCGGCCCCTAATGCAGCTAGCGGGCCGACCATAATGGCGCGGCTATCAGCCTCTGCGCTTGAGGCGGTACCGATTTGCGCGCGCTTTTTAATGCCTTGCAGAATGGCCGCAATTCTAAAAAAGCAAAACGCCATGTAGAAAGGCCAATTATCTATGCCATCACGGCCTGTTCGATGGCAGTAGGCGGCGATGTAGTCGTCATCTGAAGGCAATCCCAGCGACGACCGGTCTAGGCCTTCGAGACCGGAAATACCTCCCTCTCGGGGGAATCGCCAGGCCATCAGTTGGTAGGCGAGGTCTGCAAGGGGGTCACCAAGAGTGGACAGTTCCCAGTCTAGAATGCCAATGATCCGCGGCTCACGGGGATGAAAGATCATATTGTCGAGTCGATAGTCACCGTGGACCAATGCGACCGTCTCATCACCCTCAGGTATATGATTCGGGAGCCAATCGATAAGCGCTTCCATTTCCGCGACGACCTCGGTCTCTGACGCCCGGTACTGTTTGGTCCAGCGACCAATCTGACGAGCATAGTAGTTGCCAGGTTTGCCATAGTCAGTGAGGCCGACTGTATCCACATTCACTCGGTGGAGTGCCGCCAGCACGCGGTTCATTTCGTCGTAGATGGCGGTTCGCTCTTCGTTATTCACTTCGGGTACCGCTGGATCCCAAAAAATGCGGCCTTCCAGATGCTCCATAACGTAGAACATCGAGCCAATGACGCTATCGTCCGTGCACAGTGCAATGGCGTTTGGGACTGGTACGTTCGTATCGCGCAGCGCATCGAGCACCCTGAATTCGCGGTCAACCGCGTGAGCGGAAGCCAGCAGTTCGCCGGGCGGTTTGCGCCGCAGGACATAGTGGGTATCGCCCGTTGAGAGTTTGAAAGTGGGGTTGGACTGACCGCCGGCAAACTTCTCCACGCTTAGCGCGGCATCTACACTCGGAATTTGCTCTCGGAGCCAGGGCTCCAAACGAGCTAAGTCAAGGTCTTGTGCGCTCATTTTAATCCTCGTGCTGCAGTTAGGCCGTCATTCGTGAGAGCTTCGGCAGGTGACTTGTCAGGGGTTTGGTTTTGAGCCAAATAGGTTGGAATACCTGCGCTGCTATTGGCATTATACCTGCCAATACCCACGTCCCGGCAACTGGCTGTTGTAACGGCGTTAGGGTATCTTGCGCAGGCTTTTGGGTTCAATCTCAGGAACAAACGCAACTATAAAAAAATCTAGAGGGCAAACCGAATATGCTTGGTGACCAGATCGTGGATTATTACCGTCATGCTGTGGACATGGTGACGGCGCCGGGCGCATTTCTCGAAGTGACAAATATCAAACGCGACGGGTATGAGTTGAAGGCCTATAAGAACGCACCGGGGAGTCTGCGAGACTTCTGGTTGCTGGGCCAAAGTTATGGCGATCAGGAATACATCGTTTATGGCGAGGAGCGATGGACCTATGCTGAAGCCGGGCGAATCGTAGCGAATTTTTCTGCTTGGCTGACCGCTCAGGGAGTGGGTTCCGGCGATCGTGTTGCCGTCGCGATGCGGAATTACCCGGAATGGATCTTTGCCTATTGGGGCATCATCGCTGTGGGTGGTGTCGCTGTCGGCATGAATGCCTGGTGGGTGGCGGACGAGATGGCTTACGCTCTGAAAGACTCTGAGCCGAAATGGCTCATTGCTGATGATCGCCGATTGGCTACCTTTGCCGAGATCCTGAGTGATTTCCCTGATATCGGCATTGTGGCAGTGCGCGATTCTGATTCAGCGGTGCCCGCCGTTCAGTGGGCCGATGCAGTAAAAGAAGAAGGCGAGCTCGCTAGCACCGCAATTGACCCTGATGACGACGCCTGTATTTTTTACACCTCAGGTACGACTGGGCGTCCAAAGGGGGCTCAGTTGACGCATCGTGGTTGCGTACACAATGTGATGAATGTGGCAGCGATGGGGCAGATATTCGCCACCACGCAAGTAATGAATCGTGGCGAAGCGCCCGATGCGCCCGTATCTGTGCCAGCGCCGACATCTCTGGTTGCAACCCCACTTTTTCATGTAACCGCAAATAATTGTGTAATGCAGGGTGGCACCGTGGGCGGCGGAAAACTTGTCCTGATGTACAAGTGGGACACGCTAGAGGCCCTGAAATTGATTGAGCAAGAAAAGGTCAATACCCTCAGCGCTGTTCCCATGATGGCGCGGGAGCTGTTGGCACATCCGGATTTTCAGGATTTCGACACCTCTAGTCTTAATTCTCTGGGTGGGGGGGGTGCAGCTATGCATCCGGACTTGCCAGGTAAGGTGGTCGAGACAACAAAGCGAGCAAAGCCATCACAGGGTTATGGCATGACCGAGGTGTGTGGCATCAGCACTTATACCACAGGCGACTTGTTCGTGGCGCGACCTCAAAGCTGTGGACCACTGGTTCCGACCCTCGAAGGAAAGGTGGTCAATGCGGAGGGTGCGGCACTTCCTGCGGGAGAGGCGGGGGAGCTTTTGGTTAAGGGCGCAACGGTTATCAAGGGTTATTTGAATCGACCGGAGGCAACAGCCGAAACGATTGTCGACGGTTGGTTGCATACGGGCGATATTGGATACTTCGATGAAGACGGCTTCTTGTACTTGGTTGATCGTGCCAAAGACATGATTTTGCGAGGTGGTGAAAACATTTATTGTGCCGAGGTTGAAAGTGCGCTCTACACTCATCCGGCGGTGCTGGAAACGGTTGCGTTTGCCGTGCCTGATGACCGGCTGGGTGAAGAGGTGGGTGTTGCCGTGCATCTGAAACCCGATGCGATGCTTGACGCCCCGGGGCTTCGTGAGCACATGGGGTCACGGTTAGCAGGCTTCAAGGTGCCCAAGTACATCTGGTTTCTTTCTGAGCCTCTTCCGCGCAACGCGAATGGCAAGTTTCTTAAACGCGAGTTACGCGAGGTCTTGGATCCCGCTTCGGCAGATTAGCATCCGAGACGGTTCGTTTTGTGTCGGTAATCATATCCGTGATGTCTGTTGATGGCGCTGGCGCATCAGGTTGAAAAGGCAGAGCGGTCGAGACAATGCTGAACAGATTGTAAGCGTTCCGATTTATTGGCGAACTCGCCGGGTAGGGCGCGGCGTGTGATTGATATGGTCAGCGTCAACCGCAGTCCACGGGTTTGTGAGAGATAAAGAGAGGAGGGTGGCATGCTCACCAGACAATTTACTGACGAGCAGACGATGTTCCGCGAGGCCTATCGGCGATTTTTAGCCGAAGAGGTTGTCCCTGATATGGAAAGATTCCGCGAGCAAGGCGTGGTCGACCGAGAAGTCTTTAAAAAAGCGGGTAACAAGGGGTTCCTTATGGTGTGGCCGGAGGAGCGCTTCGGTGGCATGGACGATTATGATATTCGCTGGGAGCAGGTGATTATTGAAGAATTGGCGTATGCCCGCTGCAGTGACTGGTTTGGTTCGCTGCACAGCCGCATCGTGGCGCCTTACATCACCCGCTTCGGCACGGAGGCGCAAATTGAGCGCTATATCCCTGGCGCCGTGACGGGAGACATTATTCTCGCGGTTGCGATGACCGAGCCAGACGCGGGGAGTAACTTGGCCGGGATGCGAACTCACGCGGTTGAGCACGAAGACCACTGGCAACTGAACGGCCAAAAAACCTATATTTCGAACGGCATTAACTGTGATTTGGTGGTGGTAGCGGCGAAAACCGATCCGCAAAACAACCCTCATGCCATTACCCTATTTTTGGTGGAACCCGAGTGGGAAGGATTTGAACGTGGACGGAACTTGAAGAAGCTTGGTTTGAAAGCGCAGGATACCGCCGAACTGTTTTTCAATGACGTCAAAGTTTCCAAGCAAAATGTATTGGGGGAGGCCCATAAGGGGTTTTATTATCTGATGGAGGGTCTGGCTGAAGAGCGCCTGTTGGGTGCCATGGGTTACCTCGCTGCAGCGCAGCTTTCTTGGGACCTCACGGCAAACTTCGTCCGTGAGCGAGAGGTTTTCGGCAAGCCGCTCGCCACCATGCAGAATACGCAGTTCAAAATGGCAGAAATGCGCGCAGAGCTCGATATTGCGCAATGCTACGTTGACCAAGCAGCGCTGGCATTCAACGCTGGCACTTTATCGGCCGAAGACGCTGCTGTCGCAAAATTAAAAACTTCAGAATTACAGCAACGCGTTGCTGACGAGGGTTTGCAACTGCACGGTGGTGCCGGGTTCATGGATGAGTACCCTATTAGCCGTCAGTCGGCCGACGCAAAAATAGCGACAATTTATGCAGGGAGTTCAGAGATTATGAAGTTGATTATTGGCCGGCATTGTCTTGGCGACCATTACGACGCCTTTAATCAGCGTAATTTTTGAGGGTGGCGAGATGGGATCTCTGAGCGGTTACACCGTAATAGAGCTTGCGGGCATTGGTCCCGCGCCGATGGGGGGTATGATTCTCGCTGATATGGGGGCGGATTTAATTCGCATTGAGCGCCCGGGAGCGGCAGACCCAAAAATGGCAGAGCCTGTCAGCGGGCGAAATAAGAAATCCGTTGTGCTTGATCTTAAGCAGCCCGCGGGCCTCGCTGCATTAATGAAGCTGATTGAGCACGCGGATGCGCTGATTGATCCTTACCGGCCGGGGGTCTGCGAAAAACTGGGTTTTGGGCCTGACGAGTGCCTGCTCAGGAATCCACGATTAGTATTTGCTCGAATGACCGGCTGGGGGCAAACCGGGCCTCTTGCGCAAGCTGCGGGCCATGACCTTAACTACATTGCAATCACGGGTGCGCTGCACGCGATAGGGCGTCGAGGTGAGCGTCCTGTGGTGCCTCTAAACCTTGTGGGCGACTTTGGTGGCGGGGGAATGCTACTGGTAACCGGTATTCTCGCCGCGCTCCTCGAAGCGTCAAAGTCTGGTCAAGGGCAGGTGGTGGACGTTGCTATGGTAGACGGCACGGCCCAACTAATGTGGATGATGCAGGGCTTCCAGCAAATTGGTGCCTGGAATGCGGAGGCGCGAGAGGCTAACCTTCTTGATGGCGCCGCACATTTTTACGATACCTATGAGTGCGCTGATGGAAAATATGTTGCTGTTGGTGCTATCGAGCCTCAGTTTTACGCAGAATTACTCTCCCGCGCGGAGATCAGC
Source organism: Halieaceae bacterium (assembly GCA_002683335.1). Classification (GTDB taxonomy): domain Bacteria; phylum Pseudomonadota; class Gammaproteobacteria; order Pseudomonadales; family Halieaceae; genus Luminiphilus. The sequence continues at coordinate 36,898 of NYTE01000049.1, read as the reverse complement.
GACCCCCAGTTTCAGGCGCAGCATGACAGTGCGCATTGGCCTGAAATGAAGGAAAAACTAGCAGCCGTACTGAAAACGAAAACACGTGATGAGTGGGATACGGTTATGGCGGGAAGTGATGCCTGCTTTGCGCCCGTGTTAACGATGGTCGAGGCGCCGCAATATGCGGCTAATAACGAGCGCTCTGTTTATACGAATGTGGGTGGGATGATTCATCCCAGTCCGGCGCCGCGATTTGCCAGGACACCCTCTGAAATTCGCCACGGCACGCGGTCACTCGGCAACGATACCGTGTCTGTTTTAGAAGGGGTTGGCCTTTCGGAATCGGAAGTGGCTGAGTTGTTGAGCTCGGGTGCAGCAGTGCAGAAAGGGTAGTTTATTTGGAGGAAACTATGAGCGATTACGAAACCATACTGATCGAGCGTGAAGGTCGCGTTGCGAGGGTCTCTTTTAACCGGCCAGACAAGCTCAATAGCTTCAATGGCACCCAGCGCCGGGAATTTCTTCGGGCCGCGCAGGAGGTCAACGCTGATAACGATATCTGGGTTGTCATCTTAACTGGTGCGGGGAGGGCATTCGGTGCAGGTGCTGATCTCTCGGACACGTCAGAGCCGATGCCAAATGGGGGCGAAGGAGTCGAAGATCAACTTAATGCCGAATACAAACCAGGTGTGCTGGCCATACATCATGCGCGAAAACCGTGGATAGCCGCCATTAATGGGCCCTGTGCGGGTATTTCTTATTCTTTTGCGATGGCTTGTGATCTGGTCGTGATGGCCGAGAGCAGTTTCCTTTATCAACCATTCCTAGGTATCGGCTTGGTTCCTGACGGAGGTGCTACTTGGCTGCTGCCTAATTTGGTCGGCGCCAAGCGTGCTTATGAATTGATGGCGTTTGGCGAGAAGCTGACAGCTGAGAAGGCCGTTGACTGGGGATTGGCGAATCGGATTCTGCCCGATGAGGATTTTGCGGCGCATGCGATGACGTATGGACAAGAGCTAGCAAACCGTTCGCCATTAGCGTTGCGTTACACAAAGGAGGCAATGGCTTTTTCGGCATCGCATAACCTCTCTGATACGATCTCCAAAGAAGCGGCACTGCAGGCTTTCTGTATCACCAGTGAGGACTCGAGAGAGGCCATCAAGGCGTTTTTTCAGAAGCGTCAGCCAGATTGGCAGGGTAAGTAGGGGACTTCTCTGTGCTGTCTGCCCGCAGCAATTTCCGAGTCTAAGCGACACGTCGGTGGAGGGATAACCATGCTCAGGGATCATGAGAGGTATAGCCGTCTTGGCTCAACCAGTGGTATTGGCGTTTGGGTTGGGCGATCTAGTGCAGTATCGTTCCTGGCTTTTGTATGCGCTGTATTTATTCCCGCTGCGGGTGGCAGCGCAGAGGACATAAAGGCCGATCAGAAACGGCTTTTGTGGGGTGATACGCACCTGCACACCACATATTCTTCGGACGCCTTCATCAACGGGAATCTTACCGCGACGCCGGATACCGCTTATCGTTATGCAAAAGGGATTCCGGTGGAGCATCCCGGGCACAAGGCGCGAGTGCAGATTGGCACGCCTCTCGACTTTTTGGTGGTATCCGACCATGCCGAGTATCTTGGTGTAATTCGAAGTCTCTATCTCAACCCCATGGTGACAGAGGGGCTGGGTTGGCGTGATCGATTTTGGACACGCTTTGTGCAGTATTTGCTTCGCGATGCGATTGATGACCAATCAGGCCGGAAACTCTTTACCTCTATTCTGCCCAAGCCATCGCCTGACGCGGTGACGGCAATGGCGGGGTGGGAGGATGACCGAACCGCAGGTCTTATTCCTAGACAACCGACGGTTGAGATCGATACGTGGAGGACGATCACTGATGCAGCTGACCGACACAACCAGCCCGGCGCCTTTACTGCGCTGATTGGCTGGGAGTACTCGCTTATTCCCGGTGGCGCTAACCTGCACCGTATCGTGATGTCTGATATTGGCGCGGCAGAGGCGCAAACCTTTGCGCCCTTCGGTTTTGATGACAGCTCGTTTCCCAGTGATTTGTGGGCGTGGTTGGAGCGCACTAGTGCGTCTACGGGGGGCAATTTTATTGCGATTCCTCACAATTCAAATATATCCAAGGGCTCCATGTTCGATATCCGCGATATACGTGGTAACGAGATTGACAAAGACTATGCGCAAATTCGCCGGTACTGGGAGCCAGTTGTCGAGATTACGCAAATAAAAGGAGATTCAGAGACGCATCCGGTTCTCTCGCCAGAAGATTCTTTCAGTGATTTCGAGACCTACCCCTACTATATCCAGCGAGAATGGACAGACTATGTGCCAAAAGAAGGAGACTACATTCGCAGTGCTTTGCGGACCGGTCTCAGCATACAGTCTTCGGTAGGGGTGAACCCTTTCCAATTCGGAGTGATTGGTTCGACTGACGCACATACGGCATTACCCTCGGCGGAAGAGGATAATTTTCACGGTAAGATGGCAATGGACTCTGTGCCTTCACGCAAATCGGGAGGATGGTCAGACGAGGCGCGTGGCACATTTGGTTGGGGTATGAGTGCCTCGGGATTGGCGGCTGTTTGGGCGACTGAAAATAGTCGTGAGGCAATTCTCGCAGCGATGCGGCGACGTGAGGTATACGCTACCACCGGCCCGAGAATCGCTGTGCGCGTATTCGGTGGATGGAATTTGGCAGAGGAGGTGATGACTGAAGCCACTTACCCGACCAGCATTACGCCGCAAGCTGTACCCATGGGGGGTGAGATTGTGGGTGCGACTGAAGGAGATCAATTTAGTTTATTGATCGAGGCGCAAGCTGACCCTAAAGGCGCGTATCTTGATCGGGTACAGGTCATTAAGGGTTCAATCGATGCCTCTGGAATGACACGAGAGCAGGTATACGACGTGGCATGGGCTGGAGAGAATCGAGTGGTCGAGGATGGTTCCTTAACGCCCGTGGGTTCAAGCGTTGATGTGCAAACCGGCTTAACGGCAAATTCGATTGGGGCGTCGAGCTTGACCGTGGCATGGAAGGACCCCGACTTTGACCCCCAGCGAGCGGCGTTTTATTACGTGCGGGTCTTGCAAATACCCACCGCGCGCCACTCGTTACTCGACAGGCTGGCGCTGGCGGATTCCGAGATAGATACAAGGCGCCCCGACACAATTCAGGAGCGTGCCTATACCTCTGCCATTTGGTATCGGCCCTGAAAGTTTGGCTCACACTGCGACGCAAACACGTAAGCCTTCCAGTACAGATGTGGTTTGTTTAAGCGCGACGATGCATGCTGATCCTTCCGTTGCGAGCGCTTCGAGGTCCTGCTCTGTAATGCCTGGGTTAATTGTTCGCAGGTAGGTGAGCCGGCTACTTTCACTCTCATAAAAGCCTGTCGCGCGGTCGACCGCTGCGTCTAACCGGTGGCTGATAGCGTCGCTCGCACGCTGATCCAAGATGCTGAATAGAGACTCCAAAATGGTCCGTAATTTGCTGAGAGCCGCTGCGCTTGTGGCGCCGGGAACAGATTGGAGCGCTTCTTCCAGATAAGCGGCTGATAATTTGTCACCTACTTCCCGGCCGTCTTTGGTCACTAACATTCGTACTGGTGTGTAGTCGAGGAATTGCCCGGCTTCAAGGTAACGGGGCGCTAAGCACTCGACACGAAAAACCGCTTCCAACAGAAACGTACCCGCAGGCACGCCCTTGCGCGAGAATGTGCCAAAACTGGCCTTGCCAATGTCGCTGCCCAAAAGCACCGACATTGATTCCATAATGATGGGGTGTTCCCAGGTGAGAAACAGTACGTCCTCTCGAGACAGCGCAGTGGCACGATCATATGTTGCCGTTACGCCTTCCTCATGAAGACCGGGTAATTGCCCGGTAACCAGGTTTTCAGTGGGCCTGATGACTGACAGATTCTCCTCCAGATACTCTTGATCGATCCCTAATCGGTCGAAGAGATGTTCGGTGAAATCGTGCAGCGCAGTGGCTGATTCCCGCGTTTCCAGGCTACGAATAATCTGGTTTCCGATCTCGCTGTTATGGGAGTGTCTTTCCAGTAAGCGGTCCCTTCCTTGCTCGGTCTCTATAGCAAGTTGCTCCCGTCGCTCGCGAGTCGCGGCAATGAGCGGCTTCAGATCTTCATGGCCCTGCATGACCGAGTCGAGGGTTGATTCGAATTCGCTGAAAATTTGATGTCCGAACGAGCAGGTTGATTGAAATGCACCGAGACCGTCTTGTAACCAGAAAAACAAAGTCTCTTGCGCGGTGCCAAGGAGATACGGCACGTGAACGTGTATATCTGCCTTCTGTCCGATTCTGTCTAGCCGACCGATTCTCTGCTCCAAAAGGTCTGGATGGGCGGGCAAGTCGAAGCAGATTAAGTGATGAGCGAATTGAAAATTTCGCCCTTCGCTGCCAATCTCTGAGCAGATAAGCGCCTGAGCTCCCCCTAACTCGTCTGCGAAATACGCCGCTGCCCTGTCACGTTCAATGAGGCTGAGTGACTCATGAAATGCGGCACACCGGACGCCTACCTTGAAATGCAGGTGATGCTCCAAAGCCAGCGCTGTTTCCTTGTGAGCACAAATGACGAGCACCTTTTCTGGTCGCAGCGCTCTGAGTGTCTCCCGAAGCCACTCTACTCTGGGGTCCTCATCGATCCAATCTGCTTCCGAGACTGTGAGCTCTGGGTGAAGAGAGCAGGAACTCCCTGCATACAGGCTGGGAGCTGTCAGCGGGTAGGGATGGAGATGTCTCTGAGGGAATCCTGCCACGGCGCGGCGAGAGTTTCGGTAAAGCACCCTTCCGGTCCCATATCGATCCAACATCTGTTGAATTTGTCCTTCAGGGTCGTCCGTCGCATCGATTCCGTCGGGGAGTTCTGGATGTAAGCCAGCTTCGATTTGCTCGATGATCTGGTTCCAGTGCGAGAATTGCGCTTGGCCCTGCATGAATTTGTCGAAATCGGGAAATCGAGATGGGTCGATGAGTTGCAGTCTTTCAAAGTGACTTTCTGGACCTGCTTGTTCGGGTGTAGCTGTTAACAGCAGCAAGCCTCTTGAGCGATGCGCTAACTGCGCAACAAACGCACCCAGGTCAGTTTGGGGCTCGCGTAATCCTGCAATGTGATGCGCCTCGTCAATAATCACCATATCCCAGTGCAACCCTGCGACGATTCGCTGGAGCTCGCTCTTGCCGGAAAAAAGGGTGAGAGGAGATATGACCAACGGGTTATCGGAAAACTCTTCTTCGTGGTCGCCGTCTTCGAGTCTCGCCTCGTTCAGCAGCGAAAACGACAGGTGGAAGCGCCGTTGCATTTCAACCAACCATTGATGTGTCAGCGATTCTGGAGTGAGCACCAGAACCCGCGAGACTCGCTGCCGCAGTAGCTGCTGGCTCAGAATCAATCCGGCCTCTATTGTTTTTCCAAGACCTACTTCATCCGCCAGGAGCACGCGGGGAGCTGACTGTTTCCCAATGCTGGATGCGACATAGAGTTGGTGAGACAGCAGGGATGTGCGAGGCCCCAGTAAGCCTTGCAAGCCGAATCCCTCGCCGGCAGCGCTGTGCTCAAGTGTGAGTCGCCGTAAATCAAAATCGCCGGTTTTTCCCAATTGATTGTTCAATAGGCGTTCAACCGGGGTGTTGAGCTCGACATGGGCATCCAGTTCGGCCTCATTTACTGTTTGACGCAGGCCGGCATCATCTTCGGTCACGTACGTGGCCAGCCCGTTTTGCTGCGCGACAGACAGCACGGTAAAGACCAGGCCATCCATTCTCACAAGCCGATCACCGCTCTTAAGCAAAAGCCGTGTCAGAGGCGCGCGGTCGGTAGCGTATACCCGCTCCTCTTCAACCGCTGGAAAATGCAAAGTCACCCGTCGGTCATCAACTTGAGTAACGATTCCCAATCCGAGAGAGCCATCGGCGTGACTGACCCAGCGCTGGCCTGGCGAAAAAAGCGCCGTCATTGCTTAAAAAAGAGCTGATAGCTCGTTTTGCGCGTCAACTTCAGGAAGTGCTCGATCTGAAGGCCCTTAAGGTCAGCGAGTTTTTCTGCGATCAGGGGTAGGTAATGGGGCGCGTTAGGTTTTCCGCGAAATGGTACTGGTGTGAGGTAGGGCGCATCGGTCTCTAATACAATGGATTCAGCGGGGGTGGCACTAACAACAGCACGGACGTTGTCGGCATTTTTAAAAGTTGTAATGCCGTTAAAGCCCAACACGAAACCCTCTGCGAGACAAAATTCCGCTAGCCCTAGCGAACTAGTGAAGCTATGAATAACCCCTTTTTTAGTCAAATGTCGGCTATGGTTCGCCAAGATGGCGCGGGTATCGTCATCGGCGTCTCGAGTGTGAATGACCACCGGTAAGCTTTGCTGCGCTGCGACATGCAGTTGTTCATCAAACGCCCTCGCTTGTGCGGTGCGATTACTATGATCATAGTGATAGTCGAGACCGATCTCGCCGACTGCGACCGTGCGCGCCTCATCGCAACCCGCAATGACCCTCTCCGCAACATCTTGATTCCAGGCGCTCGCTTCGTGCGGATGAATACCCTGGGTACACCATACCTGTTGGTTCTGCACGGCCAGGTTTCGCACAGTCTCGAGATTATCGGGTGATACGGCAATCGTAACAATACGCTCGATGCCGTAGTCTGCCGCGGCGTTAAGTGTAGCCCGGAGCGATTCTGGGCCGAGATAATCTAGGTGGCAGTGTGTTTCAACGATCGGCGTCATAAAACGCGGGATCGTCTTGCTGGAAATCGAGTTCATTTAGGGAGCTACTGCTTGAAGGCGACTAGTATCGCATATTTCGGTGATAAGAGCGTACCAGATGCGCGTTTTATCCCCTGTGAACCGTCCTGAAACGCAACGAGTGCACCGTTTCGATAATTTCATGCCACAGCCACTGATGGACTGGTGAGTGGTCAGTGCGCTTATGAGCAATCAGGGAGTACTGAACGCTGAAAGTGAGATCGAGTGGTAAGGTCAGGGCGACGATATTGCGAGTTGCACCTTCGTTTCTAGCAAGGTAAGCAGGACAGATAAGTAGGTAGTCTGTCTCCCTCAGTACCTCGAAGGCGGTAAGCAAATGGGAGGTTTCCAAGGTGCCTCTGTCGCTCTCGAAAAGGCCGCGCGCCAGTACTTGACCGCCGATCAATTCCTCTCGATCAGCTATATAAAGTGCAACCTGCGGATATTGGCGCACCAAATCGCTGGTCAGGGTTTGCTCCACGAGGGGATGCTCCTGCCTAACAAATATTGCCAGTGGTGAGGCTGCGAGTGGCGTGACATTGTATTCGGGAGGGTATTCTTCGCGATGTATCTGGATAGCAAAGTCCAGCTCTCCTCTCGCAAGTTGGTCCAACTGCCGCTCGGCTCGAGTGATGGTTCTCAGTCGCAGTCGTGGTGCGCTGGACTGCAGTCGAGCGGAGAGCGGTGGCAATAGAGTGAAGCCGACGTACTCCGAGATGGCCAGCGTAATTTCTCCGCGGTAAGCTTCGGGGGAGAAGTCGCCCGCATCAAGAAGGCCATCGATCTGAGTGAGCACGCTCTTCAAGTCTGCGATCAGGCTCAACGCCCTGGGTGTGGGCTGTATGCCTCTTTTACTGCGCACAAAAAGTGGGTCGTCAAAGGTTTCCCTTAATCGTCCTAATGTTTTGGACATGGCAGGTTGGGTGATTGAAAGTCGCTCTGCTGCCCTCGAGACACTACCTTCCTCTAGCAATACATCTAATGAAACCAATAGGTTAAGATCTATTCTTGCGAGTCTGTTTAGATTCATTTTATACCGCCTATAACAAGCACGACTGAATGTGATGCGGCAAATACATTAGGCGTATAGGCCGAGGTTATGAATAATAGCAGATAGGTTCCCTGCCGGCAGGTGGTGCTTATTCCTCCAAGCGCTCGCTTATAGGGGCGTCCTGACACGCTTTGCCCGCCTCTCCGAGGCGGGTTTTTTTTTGCGGTATATTATGGCTTCTGACATGACACGGTGCTGATGTGACGAGATTGCTCTGCGCGCTTGGGTGTTTTAGCAGCGTGGTATTGGCAGACACGCCGCTACCCTTTGGTCTGGATATTCAAACCCGCGAGTGGTTCGAATCAGACATCGTGCTCGTTCAAGCCGCTGCCGTTGACCTGACTACTCTGAATCAAGCGGTTGACGCATTGAACGCTCAGCAGATGACATTGGGCCCCTATCATTCCGATCTGGTCGCTCCCACCGTTGCCGCCGCGAAGCTGGCAACTGAGACTGGGGCCTTAATGAGAGCAGAGCAGCTCTTTGACAGGGCGCTGCATACGATTCGGGTTAACGATGGCCTATACGGAGATCAGCAATTACCCATTTTGCGAGGCTTGCTCGATCTATATATGGCCTCCGGAGACCGAGAGGGATTTGAAAAACGGGCGGAGTATCAGTTCAGGCTGCTGGGTTCCGGTCTGCCGCCATTCAATATAGCTGAGCTCAAAGCGGCGGGGGAGTTTTTTGACGTAACTCTAGACGCGCTGATGGATGCGTCGTGGGAGGGTAGGTCGAGAGAGTTGCTGCGTTTTCATGATCGCTTTGAAACCCTGACTGACTCAGTGTGTGCGGAGTCGGATGTGCGCGCGGAGTGGTGTCGGTATTTTTCGTTTCGTCTTGCACGGTTTTACTACCTGCTCGAGTACAAGCTAGATGTGTTTGTTGATGATCCGCGATTCGAATCCCGCGTTGCGGATTCGGATTGGCAATCATTGGAGCGAGACCCTCGAATGGAAGCGTTGCAACGTCGCCTTTTTCAGCAAGGAGAGCGGGTATTTGATCGACTGTTGGCAGTTGAGCCTGGGGATCACGATGCAATATCGGCCTTGGCAGATTGGCATTGGTTCTATAATAAGCGGACGGCTGCTATTCGGCTCTATCGCGATGCTTGCCAACTGGAGCCGGATCGTTTCAATCGAGCCGCTCCGTTACCGGAGTATCCAACACTCAGTCGTTACCGGTCCTTTCATGGCGTTGGCACATTGGTGGATGTGACGTTGGAGATCAATGAGCGAGGTGTGTCGTCAGATATAGCGGTGTCGCCTGTCGACGGCATCTCGTCAATCAGCGTTAAGCGAAAGCTGCGCGATACCCGTTACCGACCTGCGTTTGACCAGTGTGAAACGCCGAGAGACAGTAGCCTGATTAATGCCCAATTCGTATTTCTAGATTAGTTAGTCGTTATGTATGACGAGGAGGGCGCCAGTGGCCTTCACTTTTCCGCTTAAACGCCAGTCCAACAGTTGGCCGCCGTGCTTCTCTATCGCCCGCTCAGCCATCTCGTGGAACGTGGGTCTCTCTGGATCGCCAATTACAATGGTGCCAACGCCAGCAGCAATGGCGCGATCAATCATTTTTCCGACAGGTTTTACCAACTCGTCCCAGAAGCAAATGTCGCCGCCGACTAGGACATCGATACCCTTCAGGTTTTTTTGAGTCACTTTTTCAAATCGACTGACCCAAGATTGTGTTGCGACCCCGTTTAGCGCAGCGACTGCGTTGAGGTAAGGGAAAACTGCAGGGTCGGCGTCCATTGAAAGCGTCTCAGCCCCCCACTGTTTGGCGCACCATATGCCCGTGACGCCCCATCCGCACCCGGCATCTAGCACGCGTCGCGCTCTGGCGGGCTTATTTTTATTCAGATAGTCAATAATCAGACAGCTGGATTTCCACAGCTTGGTTCCATGAATGCTGGGTTCATGCCCCGCTCGTTTCACCGCCCGGATACTGGCATGGCCAGAATAGGGCATGACCACGCCTCTAAAGCGTCGCACCTTGCTTGCAGAGGACTGACTCTTTGGCCCTGTCGATTTTTTTGTGGCTGCGGGTTTCTGCGACTTCGGGGTAGGCATGAGAGTACTCGCTGTTTTGGGGGCGCGAGCTTAACAAACCTCTTGCACTCTGGGTATCAGCGAGTGGTCACTTCTTCGGCTTGCAGCCCCTTCGGGCCCTCTACCAGAATAAACTCGACCTCTTGCCCCTCATTGAGGCTGCGATAGCCGTCGCCTTGAATTGCTCGAAAGTGAACGAAAATATCGTCTGGCCTGTCAGGCATGGTGATAAAACCGAAGCCCTTGGCGTTATTGAACCACTTGACGGTTCCGACATGGCGGTCTGACATGACGAAGACTCCACCGGTTTAGAATTATTATCTCGTATAGTGATATCAGGGCTTTAGTCAGAACGCAACTCCTCAATTTTTTGTCTTTGCTGTCGGAGCACTCGCAGCGAGGTTTCAGCCTGTTCTAACTTCTGGCGCTCTGCCGCGACAATGTCAGCCGGCGCGCGCTCAATAAAGTTGCTGTTGGTCAATTTTCCCTCGAGCCTGGTCAGGTCTGCTTGAACCTTGCTTATCTCCTTATCCAGTCGAGATAGCTCGGCGGCGATATCCACCAGGCCCGCCATGGGAACGCGTACCTCCAAATCGCCAAACAACGCCATCAGGCTTGGCGACATTGATTCCCGATCCTCAATCGGCGTAATGCCTGAGCTCTTGGCCAGCCTTTGGAGGAAGCCGGCGTTGCGCTGTAGTCGAGCCCGGTCCTGCTCGTCGGTGTTGGCGACTGTAACCTCTAGGAGTTTTGCAGGGGGTATGTTGGCTTCAGAGCGAATCGTTCTGATGGCGACAATAATGCCTTTCATCCACTCGATCTCTTCTTCTGAATCAGGGTCTTTCTGATCGGAGACGGGCGTTGGCCATGGAGCAAGCATAATGCTGTCCGCATGTTGGCCTGTCATGGGGCTCACACTTTGCCAGATCTCCTCGGTGACAAATGGCATGAACGGATGCAACATGCGGAGCGATTGCTCCAGAACTTCGGCAAGCGTCTGACGAGTCCCCAGCAACTGAGAAGGCTCTTGCTCTTCCTCCCAAAGCACAGGCTTAGACAGTTCAAGGTACCAGTCGCAAAATTCGTTCCAGATGAAGTCATATAGGGTTTGCGCGGCCAGATCGAAACGATACGTTGCCACCGAATTATCTACCGATTGCACAGCGGACTGTAGGCGGCTTCTAATCCAGCGGTCTGCCAGCGACAGTGTGCCTCGCTCTGAGGTGAGATCGTGGCCGTCTGTATGGCTGAGCACGTACCGCGCTGCATTCCATATTTTGTTGCAAAAATTTCGGTAGCCCTCAATACGACCAATGTCGAACTTGATGTCGCGCCCCGTGGAAGCGAGAGAGTAAAATGTATAGCGGAGTGCATCGGTGCCATATCCGGCAATACCCTCAGGGAATTGTTTGCGGGTCGCTTGTTCAATTTTTTCTGCCAGTTGCGGCTGCATCAAATTGGCCGTGCGCTTGGCTACCAGCGCTTCAAGCTCGATGCCATCGATCAGGTCAATCGGGTCCAACACGTTCCCCTTGGATTTGGACATTTTCTGTCCCTCTCCATCGCGGACGAGTCCATGCACGTATACGGTGTGAAAAGGCACTTCGTTCATGAATTCCAATGACATCATGATCATTCTGGCCACCCAGAAAAAAATGATGTCAAAGCCAGTCACCAGTACCGATGCGGGGTGGAACGTCTTCAGATCGCGATTTTCTTGAGGCCAACCCAAGGTAGAGAAAGTCCACAGTGCCGCAGAGAACCAAGTGTCTAGCACATCTTCGTCTTGAGTCAGTGGCAGGGTCACCGGCAAATTGTGGTCGCGCCGTATTTGCTCCTCCGATTCCCCCACGTAGATTCGGTTATCCTCGTCGTACCACGCGGGGATTCTGTGTCCCCACCAAAGCTGGCGGCTGATACACCAATCTTGAATGTCGCGCATCCAGGCGAAATAAGTGTTCTCCCACTGCTTGGGCACGAATTGAATATCCCCTCGCTCTACAGCAGTGATTGCGGGTTCAGCTAGTTTTTTCGCGTCGACATACCACTGCGGCGTGAGCCATGGCTCGATGATGGCGCCGGATCTATCACCCCGGGGTACCTTGAGGACGTGGGGTTCGATTTTATCAAGAAGGCCGAGCGCCTCTAGCTCCTCAACAACTCGTTTTCGTGCCGCGAACCGGTCTAAGCCGCGGAAACGCTCAGGTACGGCATCACTGAGTGCCGCACTCGCCGTCATAATGTTGATCTTGGGAAGGTTGTGTCTCTCGCCCATTGCGTAGTCGTTAAAGTCATGGGCAGGCGTGATTTTGACACACCCGGATCCAAATTCCGGGTCGACATAGTCGTCGGCAATAATGGGAATGCTCCGATTCGCGAGCGGGAGATCGATCGTTTTGCCGACAAGTTGTTGATACCGCTCATCCGCTGGATGAACTGCGACAGCCGTATCGCCCAGCATGGTTTCTGGGCGGGTTGTTGCCACTACGAGATGTCCCTCGCCGTCGCTCAGCGGATAGCGGAGGTGCCACAGTGAGCCTTGCTCTTCCTCCTGCACTACCTCGAGATCCGATATTGCGGTGTGAAATTGTGGATCCCAATTCACTAGGCGGTGACCGCGGTAAATCAGACCTTTTTCGAACAGACTGACAAATACGCGCTGCACTGCGTTGGACAGTCCCGGGTCCATTGTAAATCGTTCTCTTTGCCAATCAGGTGAGGTGCCAAGTCTTCGGAGCTGTTGGGTGATCGCTCCGCCTGATTGATCTTTCCACTCCCATACCCGTTCAACGAAAGCTTCGCGGCCTAGCGCCTCGCGCGAGGTCCCTTCCGCTTCAAGTTGTCTTTCAACCACCATCTGTGTGGCAATGCCCGCATGATCGGTACCGACCTGCCACAAGGTGTTGTAGCCTCGCATCCGGTGATATCGGACCAATGCATCCATGATGGCTTGTTGAAAGCCATGGCCCATATGCAGAGTGCCAGTAACATTGGGCGGCGGAATTGGAACGCAGAAAGCCGGTCCACTGCCTGAAGGGGCAAAATAGCCTGCCGCTTCCCATTGCTTGTACCACCGAAGTTCAATATCGGTTGGAGAGAAATTTTTGTCCATGGTCACAGTTTAAACAGCCTTACTGCCGATTTAAGATGCACTGAGTTCGTGCTTTGCAAGTGGGTAGCCTCGGTCACGATAAAATCGCCAGGCCTCTCTGGATGCCTCAATAGCAATAGCATCATGAGTGACAATTTCGGCCATGCGTTCGAAGCGAGAGAAGTGACCGAGAACCGAATGGGTCAAGTTGATCAGTACGTCATCGCATTCCATTGGTGGGTCTTCGTGTCCAATGATGACTCGCTCCGGGCCACGCTCGGTCGCGAGCGAGTGAGGAACAAAACTCGACGGCCGGAAAGCCCACAGTGCCTCGTCTAGCTCAAGTGCCTCCTGCGCGTCCTTGGTCTGAATGAATACCTGATGCCCGCGCGCGCTCGCTTTTTCCGCCAATCGTCCAATGGCGACCGCAGTCGGTAAGCTGCCGTCCTCGGGGAGGACATAGAAATCGATTTTTGTCATCGCCGTCCCGCACGCTCTCTAAGGTAGTCCACGAGCATGGGGACGGGGCGGCCGGTGGCGCCCTTGGGCGAGCTTCTGAAAGCGGTTCCTGCAATATCGAGGTGTGCCCACTTATAGTCCTCGGCGAATTCAGCGAGAAAACAGGCGGCTGTGATGCTGCCGGCTCCACCTGTGCCGATGTTGGCGAGGTCTGCAAAAGGGCTCTCTAACTGCCGGTGATATTCCTCCCAGATAGGGAATCGCCAGCCGCGGTCATGGGCCCGACTGCCTGCTGCCAGTAAGCTATCTGCGAGATGATCATCGTTGGAGAAAATCCCAGTGGCCTCATGGCCCAGCGCCACGATAATCGCTCCTGTGAGCGTAGCGATATCGATCACCTCCTCGGGGGAAAATCTCGACACATAGGTGAGCGCGTCGCACAGTACTAAGCGCCCTTCGGCGTCGGTATTCAAAATCTCAATGGTCTTGCCGGATAGACTGGTGATCACATCGCCGGGTTTGGTCGCTCTGCCGCTAGGCATGTTTTCGGCTGCTGCAACAACCCCTACGATATTGATGGGAAGTTTCAGCAGGGCCGCAGCATGTATCGCGCCGAAAACAGACGCTGCGCCGCCCATATCGAATTTCATTTCATCCATTTTTGCACCAGGCTTGAGACTGATGCCGCCGGTATCAAACGTGATGCCTTTGCCAACAAGGCAGTAGGGGCGAGTTTTTGCTGGTGCTCCCTGGTACTTGAAGGTAATTAATCGAGAGGGTTGCTCCGAACCATTTCCTACTGATAGCAGTGAGTGCATGCCGAGATCAGCCATCTTACGTTCGTCTAAAACAGACACAGACAGGCTTGCATGTTGCTTGGCCAGCTTACGCGCTTCCCCCGCTAGATAACGGGGGGTGCAGATATTACCGGGTAGATTGACCAATTCCCTGGTGAGATTCGCCCCGCGACCGGTGGCGGACCCAGCATCAAGCGCGCGTTTAGCCGTTGCCGGCGTGCAGAGGTTGGCTGGTGTGAGCGAGACGCGCCGAAGCGTGCGAGCAGACTTCTTTCGATGATTCAGGGTTTGACTATATTGGTAATGCGAAAGGGTAAGATGCAGCGCAATTTGCTCCAGCAGTCGCTCAGGCTGCGCTGCTTTTGGCGACACCCCATCAGTCCAGACAATGGCGTCTTTTGCGTTACTGCTGACTAGTGTGCGCGCAAGGGCTTCGGCTATTTTCTTGTCTGAGACAACGGTGCGTTGATTCATACTGCCGCACCCCACTAGCAGTACGCGATGTATCCCTTGTGTCCCCGGTAGCCAGCAGGTCGAGCCGATTGATGAGAGGAAGTCCCCGTTGGTTATCGTCCGAGATAGCGTGCCGCCCAAATATTTGTCGAGTTCTTTTAAGCGGGTTCCTAGCGACTTGCGTTCAGGCATGAGTACGACTAGCGCCTGAGTTTTTATCTGATCAAGTGGGGCTGCTACCTTAGCGGTAATGTTCAATACTGACATGAGCGTTCCTAGTGGCATTAAAGGTCGGAGTGACAGGGTGCTAGTGTATGATGACCGGCGGGTTAACGAAATAACCCTGTTAGGAACCGAAGCGAGTGGGTTGGTCGCATGCGCATCCTCCGTTATTTAACACGAGATATTCTCACTCACACTCTAGCGGTGAGTTTTGTCCTTTTTTTGGTGGTATTTGCGGGCCGGTTCATTCGCTATCTAGCTGAGGCTGCCGTGGGTTCGCTTACCGGCGACGTTTTACTGCCTATCATGCTGTTCAAGTTGCCTGGCTTTCTGGAAATGATTCTTCCCCTTGGTCTTTTTATTGGCATTTTGCTCAGTTTCGGTCGTTTGTATGCAGATAGTGAAATGGTTGTGCTGAAAGCGTGTGGAGTCGGCCCAGGCAGGCTAGCAGTCTATGTCATGGTGCCGGCATTATTTGTGATGTTGGCAGTAGCTGTGTTGGCGCTGTACATCGCTCCTGAGGGTTCTGCGAGAGCGCAAGTGCTGTTAGATAATCCGCGCTCTGCAGAGGGTCTGCACATGCTTAACGAGGGGCGGTTCAGAAAACAACGACGCGGTAGTTACGTTACCTATGCAGAGCGTATCGATGAAAGCGGCTTGATGCACAATATTTTTGTATTCGAGCGGAGCGAGAAGGATGGTGCTCATGTGGCGACGTTTGCGCGGGAGGGCGAGATTGTTATCGACGAACAGTCGGGGCGGCGTTATCTCGAATTACGGGGCGGAAGCCGTTATCGGGGTTCGGCGGGAAAACGGGAGCTAGAGGAGGTCACGTTTGGACTTTACGGTGAACTCATTCCAGAATCGAGAAATAGTCTGCGACGATCTGGAAAGGTCGAGGCGGTGTCGACCGCTGCACTGTTGACCAGCGATGATCCCAAGTTGCGCGGGGCGCTTTGGTGGCGTCTCTCGTTACCGCTTATGGTGCCGGGAGCTGCGTTAATTGCGTTAGCGCTGAGCAGAACCGACGCTCGCAAGGGGCGTTACGCCAAGATTGGGCCCGCGATGCTGGTGTTATTGATCTATTTTTTAGGCCTGACGCAGGGTCGCGCGGTGATTGAATCGGGCACTGGGCCGGAGCTCTTGATAGCAGTGCACTGTGCAATGGGCGTTTTGGCTGCGCTGCTGTTGAATGCAGAGCGTTTGAGAAACTTGATTAAGCCGGCATATGCGCAAATTTGATTATTACATTGGTCGTGCGGTGTTGGTGGCAACGCTGGCAGTCCTGTTGCTGCTGACGGGGCTGGATTCGCTGATTTCGATCATTGATGAATCCGATGATATTGGCAATGGCTACCAATTCGCTGATGTATTGGTTTACGTCGGTTATACGGTTCCTCGTAGAATTCACGAGTTCATTCCGTTTGCCGCATTGATTGGTGCGCTTGTCGCTCTCGGGCGTCTCGCCGCGTCGAGTGAGCTAGTGATAGTCCGAGCGTCCGGTGTTTCACTTGCCGGGATTGCATTTATGGTTTTGAAACCTGCCTTGGTAATGGCGATGTTCGGGTTCGCCGTGGGGGAGTTCGTCGCACCTCACTCCGAGCAGTTGGCGATGAGTCATCGCGCTCTGGCGCAGCGCTCAGAATCCGCGGTAGCGGGTCGATTTGGAGCGTGGAACCGCGATGGGAATACGTTTATTCATGTTGACGCCGTTCAGCGAGGTGGCATTGCCTATGGAGTGACGTTATTAACCTTTGATGAGGAGTATCGGTTGGTAAGGTCTTTGGTTGCCGAACGAGGCACCCATGCGGGAGATCACTGGATGCTGGAACAAGTGCGCTCCACGCACGTTCAAGAGGGGGGTACAGCAATTCAGCGGGATACGCTGTGGCGATGGGATACGGCGATTACACCTCAACTACTGACCCTCGATGTGGTTGAGCCCGAGACACTGCCGATATTGCAGCTGTGGCCGTATGCGCGATACCTGCAGAGACAGGGTATGGTATTTGTCGATATTGAGCTGGCGTTTTGGCGGAAAGTCTTACAACCCTTGGCCACGCTTGCTCTGGTTTTAGTGGCAATGTCCTTTATTTTTGGCCCACTGCGGGAAGGGACCATGGCGGCACGCGTTTTCGTCGGAATTATTGTGGGAGTGGCCTTTAGAATTAGCCAGGATTTTTTTGGTCCCGCCAGTCTGATTTTTGGTTACGACCCGTTTCTGGCCGCGCTGTCACCTATTGCAGCATGCTGGTTGGGTGGAATGTGGTTACTCTGGCGGCGTGCTTAACGAGGGGTCTCACTGCGGCTTCGGGACCAGCACTAACCGGGTGCTCGATAGCGCGTCATGCCAGTATCGATACTCTGGCGGTACGAACCTCCAGAGAAATCCGCCGCCCAAGGCGAGCACAGAGAGAGACGCTCCCACTATGCGCAGCAACACCTGTCGCCACGTAGGTTGACCCCCATGCTCGGAGATCAGCTTTATTCGCCAGGCTTGCATGCCCAGTGTCTGTCCGCCCCTTCGCCAGAATAGTCCGAAAAACAACAGCAGGATGATGCTCCACGACAACCATTGCAGGGCCGGCGGTACAGCTTGGATCCGCGCATTTTCAGTGGGCCCCCAAATAGAAACCCACAGTGCTGTGGCGGCCATGAATAAAGGTATTATCAGCAAGCTGTCGTAGACCATGGCGAATACGTGGCGCCATAGTGGTGGTGCTGTGTTTTTAATCAGATTGTCTGAGACTGGGTGCATGGGAATCTTTGGGCACATGTTTTGGAAGATTCATCGTAAACTAACATGACATAGTGCCAGATTAGACTCATGACGATCCAAGAAGAAATCACCGAAGCGCTAACCTCGTCATTCGAGCCCTCTTTTCTCAGCGTGGAGAATGAGAGCCATCGCCACAATGTTCCGCCCGGATCGGAGAGCCATTTCAAAGTGACCTTGGTCAGCCAACGTTTCGTGGGTGCAAGAAGTGTGAAGCGTCATCAAGCGGTTTATGGCACGTTGGCCTCATGGTTAGCGGGGCCGGTCCATGCGTTGGCGCTGCACACTTACACTGCGGAAGAGTGGGCCGTATCAGATGGCGCGCCAGCCTCCCCCGATTGCAGGGGCGGTACGGGGAAATGACGGTGGGCGGCAAGCCGGAAGATCGCCTTGTTGTGGCGCTATACCGCTTTGTTTCGCTCGAGGATTTCGAGCAATTGAAAGCGCCCTTGCTGGGTGTGTGCCAGCAGGCCGGCCTCAAAGGCACTTTGCTACTCGCCCGTGAGGGTATTAACGGCACCATCGCAGGTACGCGTCTGGGTATCCAGCGTGTTATTGACTGGTTACTGACAGATCCTCGGTTCGAGGGGCTCGACTGGAAAGAGTCATTCCATAACGCGGATCCATTCCATCGAATGAAAGTGAAGCTAAAGCGAGAGATCGTGACGATGGGGGTCGACGATATCGACCCCAGTGTTTGCGTTGGCCACTATGCCAATCCAAGCCAGTGGAATGCGCTCGTTGATGATCCCGAATGCCTGTTGATTGATACCCGTAACGACTACGAAGCGGCAATCGGGAGTTTCAGGGGCGCCGTGAACCCGGGCACCAAAAATTTTCGCGATTTTCCGCAGTGGGTGCGGGATAACTTACGTTCGGACGAACACAAAAAAATAGCCATGTTCTGCACGGGAGGAATCCGCTGTGAGAAATCCACTTCTTTGCTGGTTTCGGAGGGATTTGGTGAGGTGTGGCATCTAAAGGGAGGCATTCTCAAGTATCTGGAGGAGATCCCCGAGTCGGAATCACGTTGGCAGGGTGAGTGTTTTGTGTTTGATTCTCGCGTGGCAGTTAATCATCGGTTAGCAAAAGGCAGCTTTGATCAGTGCTATGCCTGTAGGCACCCCATTACCGAGCGGGAGAAATCATCTGTGCATTACCAAAAGGGCGTCTCTTGTCCGCACTGCTATGAGCAGTTGACGGATGATAGGAAGGCGCGCTTATTAGAGCGACAAAAACAGGTAGACCTCGCGGCAAGTCGAGGCCAACGCCACATTGGTGGGCCGCCACCGGCGCGGCAGCAACGTGAGCGCCCTAGTCAGGGCCGGATTCGTGACAACAGCAAGTCCGCCGGATAAAAATAGCTCACACTTTTGCTATCACCGGCAGAAATAACCCCGTAAACGCGAAGGCTGCCGCTCTGAGTTCTCCCTAATATAGCCCCGCCAGAAGCACCTTGTTGAATGACGCAGCTTGACGCGATGGGCGGTGAGCTGGCTTCTGCCACACGGCAGTCTGAGTCAATAACCAAGGCACGATCCAGCGGGCTCTCCAAGTCTGTAGAGCCGCTCGCAGGTGGCCGGCTGAAACCGGCCGCGCTGACGCGGGCTCCCTTCTCTGCTCTATCGCGCGCGATAGGAATCCAGGCAGTGGGTATCCAATCGGCCTTACTGGTAAGCAAGGCCCAGTCGTTTTGCATTGATCCTCCCGATGCCAGAAGCTCGAGGGAGACAGGGCCATCTTTGGTTAATGTTTGTGCTGGAGAAGCCATAGCGTCATATCCTTCAAAGCAGTGCCATGCGCTGATGAGCACAGGACGCGGTCCGGGTGAAATGATTGTAGCGCTACATCGCTCTAGAAAATGGCGTGGATAACCTTTGACGCTACGAACGATTGGCACCTCTATTTTGACAATTGCGCCCTCCCAGGCGGCGTCCGCCTGCGTTGTCAGCTGGCGGTTATCGGCTCGTGAAATGATTGTAGCGAAGAGTAGCCAGTACACCGCAAGAGACATTGCCGCAATAGGGCGCGTGTTGAAAAAGGACATGGATTCCAGAATGGGTTGCCGATGCAAATTTTGCACGAGGCTACTGTGGTTCTTTGCCGTTGAAAAGGTGTACTAAGGATGGGATAACGCGAAATGTAGCTGATGTATGCTGCGCCCGTCGTGATGTATCGAGTGCGACAAAGTTGGGCTAAACGGGAGGAGGGTGAGTGGAGTATTCGGCACAGCAGCTCCGTTATGGACTCTCGCTGGCGATTGTTGCCAATATTATTTGGGGTCTTGCGGCCCTGTTCTGGATTGAGACCAAGCCCGTTGATGCCATTGACGTAGTGGCACACAGAGCGATTTGGAGCCTGCCAATCGCTTTGATCATTGTAATATTGACTGGCCGACTGCGCTCAACCTGGGCTCTTGTGAGGGTGCCTAGCACCTTTTTTTGGAGTCTGCTGGCAGCCGCTTTGCTGAGTATGAATTGGGGGGTCTTTGTTTATGCGGTGACGGTGGGTCGCGCCACTGAGGCAAGTCTTGGATATTTCATGTTGCCATTGCTCACAATCGCCGTGGGTAGACTGGTCTTCCATGAAACTCTGGGTACCACCCAACGCCTCGCGATCGCGCTAGCCATTTTTGCTGTGGCAATACAGTTATTTTCATACGGCGCGTTGCCTTGGATTAGTCTCGTTGTGTCCACTAGCTTTGCACTGTACGGAGTCATTAGAAAAAAAATCGCCGCAGACACGATTCAGGGTTTATTTATTGAGACTGTGTGCATGTCTCCTTTTGCATTGGTCTGGTTATGGATAACCGCCGGTGGGGGGGTGGGGATTCACGGTTGGCGGGTCGATACATTCCTTTTGCTGGCAGGGGTATACACTACGGCGCCGTTGCTGACCTATATTGCTGCTGCGCGGCTGCTGCCTTTAAGCGTGGTTGGTTACACTTCATATCTGGGACCCTCTCTGCAGCTGCTGGTTGCCCAAACGGTACTTGGTGAAACGATCGATGTTGTCACCATGGTGTCGTTTTCGTTTGTATGGTTGGGGGTGTTGTTGGTTTCTGGCGGAGGTCTTGTGCAGATGCGACGACGCAGCAGGGGCGTGGGTCCATGACCCATCATGTTGAGGGGCTTGAGGGTATTCGACCGTGTGGGGAGTGGCTCTCGCTGTTGAAGACCGAGTTCGCGAGCTCTTACATGGCCGATCTGAAGCTTTTCCTCACAGTTGAAAAGAGTGCGGGTAAGGCGATTTACCCGCCCGGCAGAGAATTCTTTGCAGCGCTTGACGCTACACCTCCGTCGCAGGTCCGTGTTGTTTTGATCGGGCAAGACCCTTATCACGGTGCTCATCAAGCAAATGGGCTAAGTTTCTCAGTAAGAAGGGGGCAGGCCATACCGCCGTCACTGCGAAATATTTTTGCCGAATTGCAAGCCGATCTCTCGATCGCTCCTCCAACCCATGGTGAACTCATCGGGTGGGCGGAGCAGGGTGTACTGTTGCTCAATAGCGTACTGTCTGTCGAGCATGGTTCTCCTGGGTCCCATCAGGGAAGGGGCTGGGAAGCCTTTACCGACAAGGTCATATCAGTAATCAACAGTGGCGATCGGCCCGTCGTGTTTTTGCTATGGGGGAAACAGGCTCAGGCAAAAGGGGCGGTGATCGACCGACGAAAACATTGCGTGCTGTCTGCACCTCATCCGTCGCCGCTGTCGGCACATAGGGGTTTTTTTGGCTGCAAACATTTCAGCCAGGCAAATCGATTTTTACTGTCAAAAGGGTGTCAGCCCATCGATTGGTCAGCAACCGGATGACAAGCTTCCAGCGATGAGAGGGCCAGGCCCTGCTCGCGGGTGAGCAAGGGGCCATGTGTGCTATCCGGCATGACCTCGATAAGCACGCCAAGTTGTTCTTCTACGGGAAGCGTATTGACGATACTGCCGACTCGCTGCCCTTCAGCGTTGGTAATGCCGTCTCCTGGAGCTGACGTTTCTGAAGTATTGGCGATTATGGCGCGGTAGAGGCGACGCTTGGGTGTCCCACGATAGTGGAGGCGCGCGACAATCTCCTGGCCGGTGTAACAGCCCTTAGTAAAATTTACCGTCTCATTAAGGTCGTAATTGAGATCCTGTGGCAAATAGGCCCCAATAGTAGATGACTCTACTCGCGCTCGCGCTGTCTCATAATCAACACGGGCGAGGGGAACGATGTGTTCTGGGTCAGGCTGGATCACCGATGTGTCTTCCTGCCAGTATTCAATGAATCCCTTACCTCGGTTGATGACAACCGCGGTGACGGCATCATTTTCTTCGATTAATTGAGCGCTAACGGGTTCAGTTTGCAAGCCTGATGGAGGTCCGCTCCCGACCACCGCCCATTGCATTGTTGTCAGTGCGGATTTTGAGAATGCAAGGAAGGGTGTGAGGTGGGCCGACAAGGCCTCCATGACGGGCTTTCGTCCTCTTAGCAAAACAGTATCGTCGGCGATGATGACAGCGAGCGCATCGGCAAGGACTCTTCCCTTTGGATTGCAAAATGCCGTGTGCACCGTCGCACCGACGGGGGCTTTCTGGAAGTCAGCAGTGGTTTGGCCCTGTAGAAACTGCCTAGCGTCAGGTCCGTTTAGTTGCAAGATACACTCATTTGGCGTGTCGCATGGATCGGGAAGAGGGGGGGAGGAAGTTGCCACTTTTTTCTGCACCTGTTGTGTGAAGCCCTATACTACAAGATTAGTGGGCGAGTTTAGATCGACAATATGGATCAGCGAGAGGAGTGGAACAGAGCGAAGTGGGCAAGCCGTCGGGGTCTTCTCGAGCTGGATCTGTTGCTATCGCCGTTTGTTGAGGACCGATTTGTTGAGTTGGAGGCGCCGTTACGTAGCCTCTATCGCGAATTGTTGTACGAGGGTGATCAGGACCTTTTGGAATGGATCATGGGGCGCGCTAGGTTGAAGGAAACCCGCTTTTTCCCGATTGTCGACGCTATAAGGGTTTTTCACCAGATCAACGCTTGACTCGTTACGAAGCGTACTCGGGCAGTTGATCTATGGCGCCATCCAGCGCCGTGTGACGATCAAAGTTCTGTGGTATTAGAATAGAGTCCCATATCAAGGGGGAGGTGTCGGGGTAGTCGGAATTAAAATGGAGTCCGCGACTCTCTTTTCGACCCTGTGCAGATTCAACCATCAATCCAGCAACCCTGGCTAGATTGCGCATTTCGAGTAAGGGGCGACTGATCTGGAATCGAGCGTAGTAGCCCCGCACCTCTCGCTCTAGCAGCGCGATGCGTTGAGCCGCGTACTCGAGGCGGCGAGTCGTTCTGACGATGCCCACATAGTCCCACATTAGCCGCCTCAATTCTTGCCAGTTGTGTTGAATGACCACTCTCTCGTCAGAATCCCTGACTCGGCTGTCATCCCAGGGAACGGGGCTGGTATTTTGCGGGATCAGGGACTTCGCTATCTGCTCAGCTGCAGATTGCGCGTAGACAAAGCACTCCAGTAGTGAATTGCTGGCCATGCGATTAGCGCCATGGAGCCCAGTGCAGGCAGATTCTCCGACTACGTATAATCCGGGTACGTCTGTAGCGCCATACTGATTTACCACTACCCCTCCGCAGGTGTAGTGGGCAGCCGGAACAACTGGGATCCGCTCCCGAGTAATATCGATGCCCAGNGCGAGGCATTGTTCATAAGCTTTAGGAAAGTGGCGAATAATGAAGTCATTTGGGCGGTGGCTGATATCGAGGTACACACAGTCCGCCCCCAACCGNTTCATTTCGTGGTCGATAGCCCGCGCAACGATGTCTCTGGGTGCCAGCTCAGCTCGATTATCGAATCTCGTCATGAACCGCGTGTTGTCCTCTAGGTGGAGCGTGGCGCCTTCGCCTCTGAGTGCCTCGGTCATTAGAAATGATCGACTATTCGGGTGATAGAGGCAGGTGGGATGAAACTGATTGAATTCGAGATTGGCGACGCGACAACCCGCTCGCCATGCGGCTGCGATGCCATCACCGCTCGCGCCATCGGGATTGGTCGTGTAGCGATAGGCTTTGCTGGCGCCCCCCGTTGCGAGTACCACGGCGTCGGCGGCAAATGTCTCAACGCCGGAGCCGGTCGCATCCAGTAAATAGGCACCGCAAACGCGCTTTCCTGTTTTGATGACATCAACGAGACAACGGTCTCTAAGAAGCGAGATGTTGCTGGCTTCTTCTACTCGTGACAAAAGGACTTGTGAAATGGCTCTGCCAGTCTGATCAGCAGCGTGAATGACGCGACGGTGACTATGTCCCCCTTCCATAGTGAGATGAAATTCGCGGAATTCTGTGTCGGCTTGATCTTCGCGCAAATCAAAGTGCATGCCCTGCTCAATGAGCCATTCAACACACTGTCGGCTCCGACCTACTGTGAAATGAACTGCGGGCTCATGACATAACCCAGCACCGGCATCGAGGGTGTCGGCAACGTGTGCCTCTACTGAGTCTCGATCATGCAACACTGCCGCCATGCCACCTTGTGCCCAAAACGTCGAGCCTGCGCCGAGCTGACTTTTGGACACGATCGCAATCGCCAGTGTCTTGGGCAGTTGCAACGCCAGACTGAGGCCCGCTGCGCCGCTGCCAATGATCAGAACATCATATCGGTTAATAGTAGACATTTTGTCGGGCCATCAGACTTGCGGGTGTGAGGTATAGTGGCAACATCAAGTGTAGTGTATCGGGAACTTTTTGCCTTGAACGTGATCATACAGGGCAATACCCTCTCGGGAAGGCGAATTCTCGGGTTTTGCAAGCAACATAGGGCGCAGTTGTGACAGCCTCTGACACAGATCAGCAACTGGTTCAGAGAGCACAAAGGGGGGATTTGCGTGCCTTTGACTTGTTAGTGCTTAAATATCAGGGGCGCATTGGCGCTCTGGTCAGTCGCTACGTCAATGATCCTGGTGACGCGGAGGACGTGACGCAGGAAGCTTTTATCAAGGCTTATAGGGCGCTGGATAA
Source organism: Halieaceae bacterium (assembly GCA_002683335.1). Classification (GTDB taxonomy): domain Bacteria; phylum Pseudomonadota; class Gammaproteobacteria; order Pseudomonadales; family Halieaceae; genus Luminiphilus. Next base: position 12,236 of record NYTE01000049.1, on the reverse strand, counting down.
GTTTCGAGGGGATAGCGCGTTTTATACGTGGCTATATCGCATTGCCAGCAACGCGGCAAAGAATCATCTGGTCGCCAAGGGCCGCAGGCCGGGGGCAGATGCAACAATTGANGATGCTGAGGCCTTTGAGCACGCGGGATGGGTGTCTGAGTCAGGCGCCCCCGAGGCAGTGCTCATGAGNGAGGANCTGGCACAGGTNGTGACAGAGGCGATGGAGGCGCTCCCGAAGGAACTTCGCGCCGCATTGACGCTGAGAGAATTTGAGGGNCTAAGCTACGACGACATTTCCGCAGTGCTTGATTGNCCAGTAGGGACAGTGAGATCCAGAATTTTTAGAGCCCGTGAGTCGATAGATGAGCGGGTGAGGGAGCAGATGAGTGAGGAGTTGGGATTCAGATGACCAGCAGTGAACAGGACTTGGCTGCGCTGTCGGCCTTGATGGATGATGAGGCTTCGGAGCTGGAGCTCAGAAGAGTGCTGGGTTCGCTCAATTCGGACCCGGCATTACGCGCGCGNTGGCGTCGTCAGCAACTGGTGCGAGACCTGATGCGCGAGAGGCGTTCGGTTCGTCCAGAGATCGATGTATCNGCAGATGTCATGAAGGCTCTTCATCATCAGCCGAGTATGGCCAGAAATCCCCTGTGGAGTATGGCGGTTGCAGCCTCCGTGACAATTGCTGTCGTGTTGGGCGGGCAGACTTTGATGCCTGTCGATAACGTCGTGCCACCAACCCTGATCAGCGAGCTTGGAGGCAATGTGGTGCCTGTATCTGGGGCTCAGCCTGTGCGNGCAAGTCTTGAGGCTGGCGCGTTACCGGTTGGCTCACAAAAGGTGNCACGTGACGAGCCTCGCCAGACCGAAGTTGCGGCGCTCTACGAGCGTTGGGCCAAAGAGCGGTATCAGTTGTTGAGGGAGCATCATGCCGAAATGGCTTCCCAGAGTCATCCGGTGCCCTACATTGCGCGAGTTAGGGCTGACGACGTAATGGATAACCCCCCCTCTTCAGAATGAGGCCCAGTTGGTCAACGTGNCTACTGCTGATTATTGCTCAGTGGTACTCGGCTCTTAGCTGGTCTCAGCCCAGTCAGATAGACTGCGCAGTATCCAACGAAGCCGAAGGGACCATGGTGGGGCTGCTAGGCGCCCATCGACACATCTCGTTTCGTGGGACGCTGCTTTATGAGCGAGCAGGGAGTCGACAGTTCATCGATGTGGATTGGTCGGCAGGCGCAGGTGAAGCGCGTTTGCGGCGCTTGAATCGCGTCGCAGANNCTGCTTCGGAAACTTGGTCTCCTCCGGTACTGAGCGTAGCTCGATTTTGTGATCTGCTTGGATTTTATGTGCCGCGAGTGGAGCAAGGCAGGGTCATTGCTGGGCGATCTACCCGTCGACTAGCGCTGCAGCCGAGAGACACTCTTCGGCTTGGTTATATTGTCGATGTGGATGGGGAGACCGGCTTGCCGCTTGGTATGATGACAGCCGATCCTGAGGGCAAGATCTTGGAGCGCTATGAATTTGCCAGTATTGATCTCAGCGGCGAGAATGACGCTTTNATCAATCCTGAGCTGGCTATTGGTGACGAATCTGCCGAGTCTGACCTGCGAGGACGGAGTGTGCTNCCCGGGTACTATGTTGTGAAGGGTCATGCGACACCCGCCGCATTCGTGGTAACCGATGGTTTGGCGACCGCATCAGTTTTTCTTGAGCCACTGCCGTCTGGGGCCGCNCCTGGTGAGGCTGGAGTAATTGAGGGTGCCACGCTCGCCTATACTCGGGGGGTGTCTGTTGCCGGACAAAAGGGTGTGCTGATCAGTGTTCTAGGAGAAGTGCCAATGGTCACAGCAAGACTGCTGGCGGACGCAATTCGTCCGACGAACGACAACCCCTAATGGGCTGGCTTCTTGAAACGGGGCGCGTCGTCGCGATTGAGTCCGATGCGGTCTGGATAGAAGCCGATCGTAGTTCGGCGTGCGGTCGTTGTGCCGCACGAGCCGGATGTGGGCAGGGAGCTTTGTCGCGATTGCTCGGAGGGNGCAAGGGCCAGGTCCGGGCCCTGTCCGGCGATGACCTTAGCGCAGCGCAGTGTGACGTGGGGGACCAGGTTTGGATTCGTGTGCCTGAGGCTACTGTGCTGAGCGGTACCGCGCTGCTATACGGTTTTCCCCTNGCCTTGGGGACGGTCTCTTCTGTTATCGCATCTTCCGGAGGGGATATGTGGGCAGCAGCTGCGTTTGGCCTTGGAACAGTCTCAGGCTTTGCTATCCTTCATCGGGTCATCGCCCGTTTCGGCGGCGCTATGCCAGGATTCGCTGTGCCTCAATTGGCCAGTAAGGCGCATGATGCCGAAGTGCAGGTGGCTGCAGTCGGTTAAGGTGCCGCCGTAAACAACCTTTTTAATTCCGGAGTTCGGCCATGATGGGGCGTGCCCTTATTTATATAGTCAGTATTGCTTTCATCGCGAGGGTGGCAGCGTCCGGGTTGCCGGATTTCGCCGATATTGTGGAGTCGTCTGCCCCCGCGGTTGTGAAAATTCTCGTTGAGTATGAATCAGAAAATCTGCGGAATCAGGAGCAGATCGAGGAACTGCCAGAATACTTGCGCCGCTTCTTTGATTTTCGGGGTGGGCCACCTGTTCCCAGAGAAAGGGCAGGTATGGGTTCTGGCTTTATCATCTCTGAAGACGGTTATGTGGTAACCAATAATCATGTTGTGGAGAATGCGCGCCAGATTTTGGTGCGCCTGCCCGATCGCCAGGAATATGATGCGACCTTGGTGGGCACCGACCCGCGATCGGACTTGGCGGTTTTGAAAATTGAAGCGCAGGACTTGCCGGCGCTGCCGTTGGCCGACGATGAGCAACTTAGAGTGGGGCAATGGGTGCTGGCCATCGGCTCACCCTTCAGTCTTGATTTCTCCGTTACCGCAGGCATTGTCAGTGCCGTTGGTCGCAGCTTGCCTACGGAAATGGGCGATAATTACGTGCCTTTCATCCAGACCGACGTCGCTATCAACCCGGGTAATTCTGGTGGGCCTCTGTTTAATCTTGAAGGGGAGGTCATTGGCGTGAACTCCCAGATTTTCACGCGCTCAGGAGGGTCTATCGGCCTGTCGTTTGCCATACCTGCTTCCGTTGTTCGTAATGTTGTCACGCAGATACAGGAAACCGGAGTGGTCGAGCGAGGGTGGTTGGGCGTCAGTATTCAGGATGTTGATCGCAATCTGGCTGATTCTTTTGGCTTGGATCGACCGCGAGGTGCTTTGATAGCGCAAGTTGGTGGCGATTCGCCTGCGGATAAGGCAGGGCTTCTATCAGGAGACGTNATCATCCAATTCGATGATGAGGAAATTGAGACGTCAGCAGACTTGCCCCATGTGGTCGGGCTGATTGCGCCGGGTACGCGCTGTGAGGCAGTGGTGATTCGGGAGGGCTCGGAGATTACAGTAGAAGTTGAGGTGGGTGGCCTTGGGGCAGATCAAGTCGCCCGAGTCGGCCGTGGAGTCGTTTCTGATGGGAGTTCAACCGTTCTGGGTATGCGAGTAGCACCAGCTGACCCTACGGTATTATCCGAACTGAGTCTCGCTGGGGGTGTTGAGGTGGTGGGGATNGAAAGTCAGTCTCCCGCCGCGGAGGCAGGCGTCAGGGAGGGCGATATCCTCACCCGCCTGGGTAGCAGACCGATTGGCCGCATGCGTGATTTAGAGGATGTCCAGAACGAGTTGATTCCTGGTACTTCGTTACCCGCGCGGCTCATCCGGGCTGGCAGCCCACTCTTCATTGGCATTCGAGTGCCGACTGCGGACGATTAAAGTCAGAGCCTCGCGATTGACTTTATTCAAGGGGCTCCAGCTGAGTAAAAAACTGCAGTAAGACTGCCCGCATGACATGCTAAAATATTGATCTTCGCGAGTAGCGTCTCAGCTGCTCGTTTTTTTTGAGGTGCCCAAACGTTGGCTGAACTCAGTCACATACGAAATTTTTCGATCATCGCCCACATCGATCACGGCAAATCGACGCTTGCAGATCGTTTCATTCAGCATTGCGGTGGTCTCTCTGAGCGGGAGATGGCCGCACAGGTGCTCGACTCAATGGATCTTGAGCGTGAGAGGGGTATCACTATTAAGGCTCAGAGTGTCACCCTTGAATATCGGGCTGACAACGGAGAAACGTATCAGCTCAACTTTATCGATACCCCCGGACACGTTGATTTTTCTTATGAGGTATCACGTTCTCTGAGTGCCTGCGAGGGTGCGCTATTGGTGGTTGATGCAGGTCAAGGAGTAGAGGCCCAGTCGGTAGCCAACTGTTACACAGCAATCGAGCAGGGCTTAGAAGTACTGCCAGTGCTTAACAAGATGGATCTGCCTCAGGCCGATCCGGAGCGTGTTCAGCAAGAGATTGAAGAAATTATTGGGATCGATGCTACTGGGGCCGTTGCCACGAGCGCCAAGACCGGCTTGGGAGTCGAGGCGCTGTTGGAGCAGCTCATCAAAAACATTCCTGCTCCCGTGGGCGACAGAGACGCGCCCCTTCAGGCCTTGATCATTGATTCGTGGTTCGATAATTATCTTGGCGTAGTGTCTTTGGTTCGCGTCATGCAGGGCCAACTCAGCAAACGCGATAAATTTATCGTGTTCTCAACCGGCAAGCAGCATCAGGCGGATATGGTGGGGGTATTCACTCCCCGTAGAACTGAGACGGGTGTGCTTAGGGCCGGAGAAGTGGGTTTTGTAGTGGCAGGNATTAAAGACATTAAGGGCGCGCCTGTTGGCGATACCCTGATTTCTGCTGCGCATCAGGATACGCTGGCACTTCCTGGGTTCCAGAAGGCCAAACCGCAGGTTTACGCGGGAATCTTCACNGTTAACTCAGACGATTACGAAGACTTTCGTGATGCACTAGGAAAGCTCACTCTTAACGATGCTTCTCTCTTTTATGAGCCAGAAACCTCTGATGCCCTTGGCTTTGGGTTCCGTTGTGGATTTCTGGGGATGCTCCATATGGAAATTATTCAGGAGCGATTGGAGCGAGAATATGACTTGGACCTGATTACCACTGCGCCAACGGTAATCTACGAAATTGTCAAAAAAAGCCAGGAGGTGGTGTACGTAGACAACCCCTCCAAACTCCCGGATGTGGGTGATATCGAGGTGATGCGGGAGCCCATTGCCCGGTGTACCATCTTGACNCCNCAGGAATACCTTGGCGCAGCCATCACCTTGTGCGTTGAAAAGCGTGGTGCTCAGGTGGACCTTCAGTTTCTTGGGCAGCAGGTTCAGGTAATCTACGACATCCCCATGGCCGAGGTCGTTCTCGATTTNTTTGACAGGCTGAAATCCGTGAGTCGCGGTTACGCGTCTTTGGATTACGGTTTTCATCGCTTTGAAGGCGCACCGCTATCGAGATTGGATGTCCTTATCAATGGTGACAGGGTAGATGCGCTTGCGATTATTGTTCATCGAGATTATGTGCAGTCCCGCGGCCGGGTGTTAACAGCGAAAATGAAAGAGCTGATTCCGCGTCAAATGTTTGATGTCGCGATTCAGGCGGCCGTTGGTGGAAAAATAGTGGCGCGGCAGACCGTCAAAGCCTTGCGTAAAAATGTGACCGCCAAATGCTACGGTGGTGACGTGACNCGAAAGAAGAAGTTGCTTGAGAAGCAAAAGGCAGGAAAAAAGCGCATGAAACAAGTGGGGAACGTGGAGATTCCCCAGTCCGCTTTTCTCGCAGTATTGCAAGTAGACGGTTAATGGCTACAAGCCGCCATAGGGTATCATGCGATCCAGAAACGAGTGTGCGTTGCCTACAGGTTGCTAATGAATATTGATTTCCCCCTAATTCTTGTCATCGTCGTTCTTGGTAGCGGTGGCATCTGGTTATTGGACAGTCTCCTGCTCGCTGGCGGCAGGCGAGCGCGGCGAGAGCAGCTTGCGCAAGCGTTTCCCGGCTGCGATCAGAAAGACTCCAGAGCGGCTATCGCCTACGCAGAAGCCTGCGATAAAGAGGCCGGTGAGCCCGCGGTAGTGGAATATGCGCGGTCTTTTTTTCCCGTGTTAGCGGTGGTGCTGGTTCTCCGTTCCTTTCTCTACGAGCCTTTTCAAATCCCCTCATCCTCTATGGTTCCAACTCTTGAGGTGGGTGATTATATTTTGGTTAATAAATATGCTTACGGGCTGAGATTGCCAGTCTCGCGAACCAAGGTATTTGAGTTGGGTGAGCCAGAGCGTGGAGACGTTATGGTTTTTTTTCCACCACATCAAAATGACACTTACTACATCAAGCGGGTTATCGGAAAGCCAGGAGACCGAATTTCTTATAGAGCGAAGCAGCTTTTTGTGAATGGAGAGAAAGTGCCTCAGCAGTGGCTCGCGGAGCTGCCGTCCGGGCGGTTCACAGTCAAAATGGGAAGGGAAGAGCTCCCCGGCACGGACGGTCACCTTATGCAAACAGATGACCGACGAGGTGCCCGTAATTTTTCAGTTGTGGTGCAGCCCGGCCACTACTTCATGATGGGCGACAATCGTGACAACAGTAGCGACAGTCGCGTTTGGGGTCAGGTGCCCGAGCGCGACATTGTAGGAAAGGCCGTTTCTATCTGGATGCACTGGGAGAGCTGGCTCAGTGTGCCCTCATTTAAGAGAGCAGGTGCGATCGATTAGTGAGGAAAAGGAGATTGCGGTGTGAAAAAGCAACTAATTTACGCTGGCATGCAATCTGATTCTCGAGGCTTTAGCATTTGGATACTTTCGTTTAGCTTGCTGCTGCTAGGTGCGGGTTTGCTGATGATTCTCCGCTTGCGCCCCGGCTATATCGAATACATGACGGTAAAAGATCTGATATCCCGGGCAGCGGCAGAGCATGATGCTCGCACTGATATTATCCCCGACCTAGGGACACGCCCTGCAAATTTACTGACTACCCATCAAATAAACGACACGACGATCCAAGACATTCGTATTTACNGGGAGCGAGGGGTTATTGTCATTGACGCGAATTATGAAAATCGCTTCTCGTTGGTTTGGATTTTGGATGGCGTGATGAAATTCGACGACTTGANTGTCGAGACCGGCCCTGCGGGACGCACTTGAAANCGCCCTCTCAAGCCGCACTCGCAGCATTACAGCGCCGGCTTGGATATCAGTTTAGCGATTTGACGTTGCTTACGAGAGCATTGACCCATCGCAGCGCCGCACGCGATCACAATGAGAGNTTGGAGTTTCTGGGTGATGCTGTCATTGGTCTGATTGTTGCGAGCGCTTTTTTTGACCGATTTCCCGAGGCCAATGAGGGTGCTCTTAGTCGACTCAGGGCGAGTGTGGTCAGTGGCGTGTCGTTGGCTGAGATAGCGCGCTCTCTCGCACTCTCGGAATGCTTGATTCTCGGTGAAAGTGAACGAAAAAGTGGAGGTCGCAACAGAGATTCTATTTTGGCCAATACGCTGGAGGCCCTCGCTGGCGCCATAGTGATTGACGCCTCAGTCAGTGACGCAAGCGATGTGGTAATCGGTTGGCTTGTGGCCGTAATCGAGGCATCCACGCTGGATGTCGCTGTAGATGCGAAGACCCGGCTTCAGGAATGGCTTCAGGCGCGAGGGGAACCGTTGCCTGAGTACACTGTGGTGTCTATATCCGGACAGGATCACGATCAGTGTTTTCAGGTTCGATGCAAGCTTACGGAGCGAGGAATGTCGACCGAGGCCAGNGGCGCTGCACGCCGGAAAGCGGAGCAGCTCGCCGCAGAGCTTATGCTGGATGAATTGTCAGGCGGCGCCAATGTCTGAAAATCGATGCGCGTTGGTCGCAATAGTCGGACGGCCCAACGTGGGTAAGTCTACGCTGATGAATCATCTGCTCGGGCAAAAACTGAGCATTACTTCTCGTAAGCCACAGACCACTCGCCAACAAATTTTGGGAGTCAGGACAGAGGACGGCATCCAACTGATTTTTATCGATACGCCCGGATTACATAGCGGGCAGTCCAAGGCCATGAATCGCCTTATGAATAAAGCGGCGTTATCAGCGATGACGGATGTTGACGTAACTTTATTGCTGTGTGACCGCATGCGATGGACCGACGAAGACGAACTGGCCTTGGTTGCAGCATCGAGACAGGGAGGGGCGGTGGCACTCGTGATTAACAAGCTGGACCTTTTGGCTGACCATGAGCTTTTATTGCCCTTTGCAGCCTCACTATCGGATCGATGCGCTTTTGATGCTGTACTGCCGATCTCTGCGCTCAGGCAGCAAGGCTTATCAGAATTGACCCGTTATCTCGAGAGCAAAGCCCCCGTTGCACCTCATCTTTTTCCAGAGGACCACATTACCGATAAAAGCCAACGCTTTTTCGCTGCTGAATTGGTGCGCGAAAAAATCGTGCGTCAATTGGGAGATGAGTTGCCATACTCAACCGCTGTAGAGGTGGAAAGCTTCGCGGAAAATGGTAAGGGTGTGCTGCATATCGGCATATTGATATTGGTTGAGCGAGCGGGACAGAAGAAGATCCTAATCGGTGAATCAGGGNGTAGACTCAAAACGATCGGCACGGCTGCGAGGAAGGACATGGAGCGAATGTTTGGGCAGAAAGTGATGCTGAAGCTCTGGGTCAAAGTCAAAGCGGGCTGGTCTGACGATTTGCGGGCCCTGAAAACGCTAGGCCTGGATCCCCAGAGCGACCGGTGAGCGCGATGCAGCCAGCGTGGGTACTGGGTCGCAAAAATTATGGCGATAACGGTCTCTTGGTTGAATTTTTTACAGCAGAGGCGGGACGCTGCGGGGTTGTTGCGCGAGGTGTGTTTAGACGCAAGACTGGAGGGAGTCTTGCGTCGATACTGCAACCCTTTCACCCGTTGCTCATTCGTCTCGCTGGTCGGGGGGANCTTAAGACTCTGGCGGCTGCAGAGTCTCCCACCCCCGCCTATGTTCTCAGAGGAGACCATTTGCTAAGCGGTCTTTACCTCAACGAATTATTGACGCGCCTGCTGCCTCGTTTTGACCCGCACCCGGCGGTGTTCTTAAGTTACGGCGATGCCGTTGAATCACTTCACGATGCTTGCGGCGAAATAGCGTTGCGGCGTTTTGAATTGATCCTGTTGACCGAGTTGGGCTACCGTATTGAGTGGCGTGCGGATGTCAATCAAGACGCCATTAAGGAGAGCGTCGAATATCTCTACGAGCCAGGACAGGGATTTATACCTAGGGCATATTTGCAAGCCGGTGTACATAAAAAAACATGGGTGTCAGGTGCGGGCATACGGGTTGTGAGTGATTGGCTTCAAGGCGGGGTCTCGCCGGAAAAGTCGGAGTTACGTATGGTGAAGGAGGTAACGCGCGCTGCCATAGCACAGCTCACGCAGGGGCGGGCGCTCAATAGCCGCGATATTTTTAAATCTTTAAGGCGCTCGCCGACGCCGCAATTTGACTGATTCTCAGTCTGTCTGATTGGACTTGTTTGTCCACGCTTTGAGNGAGATAAATCGCTTTTATGGTCACAGCAAGTGAATATGCCTCGGTCGAGGATTTAGTCGGAGGCACACCAATCGTTCAGCTCAAGAGACTGCCAGGTGACACGTCAAACATCATCTTAGGGAAGCTCGAGGGTAACAACCCGGCAGGTTCGGTAAAGGATCGGGCCGCTCTGAGTATGATTAGTCAGGCCGAGGCGGAGGGCAGGATAGCTCAGGGAGATACCCTGATTGAGGCAACGAGTGGCAACACTGGTATTGCCTTGGCGATGGTGGCAGCGGTAAAGGGGTATCGATTGCGGCTTATCATGCCGGCCAATCAGAGTGAGGAGCGTAAGAGCTCCATGAGAGCCTATGGCGCTGAATTGATTGACGTNTCGGCAGACGAGGGTATGGAAGGCGCGCGCGACCTTGCTCTCGCAATGGAGGTGCGGGGGGAAGGAGTGGTATTGAACCAGTTTGCGAATCCCGATAACCCGTCGGGACATTTCGCCTCAACAGGACCTGAAATATGGGACCAGACCAATGGACAAGTTACACACTTTGTTTCTTCAATGGGCACCACCGGTACGATTATGGGTGTGTCGCGTTACTTGAAATCGAAAAACCCACAGGTCCAGATTGTCGGTTTACANCCGCTGGAGGGCTCACAAATTCCGGGTATCAGACGNTGGCCTGCAGCTTATCTTCCCAAGATTTTTGATTCACGGCGTGTAGATCGTGTCATAGATATTAGCCAGCACGAGTCAGAACATATGATGCGCCGTTTGGCTCGAGAGGAGGGCATATTCGCCGGCGTGTCCTCGGGCGGAGCCGTAGCGGCGGCATTGCGGCTCAGTCGTGAGCTCGAAAACGCAACGATCGTTGCTATTATTTGTGACCGCGGTGATCGCTACCTTTCAACCGGCGTTTTCAATTCCGATTGCCGTGTATAGAGCATGTTTCCGTCTTTCTTACTTGCGTTGAGAGTTCATGACAACTGACGAACAAATGAAAAAAAACGCTTTGGAGACGCTGTTGGGGATCATGTCTCGCTTGAGAGACCCTGAGTATGGGTGCCCTTGGGATATGCGGCAGGATTTCCACTCAATTGTTCCTTATACGATCGAAGAGACTTATGAGCTGGTCGATGCGATTGATGAGCGGGACTTTGAGCAGNTTCGTGAAGAATTAGGCGACGTTCTTTTCCAAGTCGTGTTTTACGCGCAACTCGCTTCAGAGCAAAACCTGTTCGATTTTCAAGATGTGCTGGCAGGTATTTCTGACAAGCTAATTAGACGACATCCCCATGTTTTCGGTGATGGAGAGGCGNCCTTTCGCGGCCAGNGTCTNTCCGAGACTGANGTCAAAGAAAATTGGGAGCAATTAAAGCAAGCAGAACGTGAGACAAAAAAACGAAGCGGTGTATTAGATGATGTNCCTCGCGCATTGCCGTCGCTATCTCGAGCTCAAAAATTACAGAAGCGTGCGGCGAGGATAGGATTCGATTGGCCAGATGCTGATGGCGTGTGGGCGAAGGTTGAGGAAGAGCTGACTGAGCTTCGAGAGGCAATTTCATCTGATTCNCAAGCCGATATCGAAGCGGAATTGGGGGATGTGCTGATCTCTGTTGTTAATCTCGCGCGACATTTGGGGGTGGATGCAGAAACCGCAGCACGGGGTGCCAACAGCCGTTTCGAAAGTCGTTTCAGATTGATGGAGCAAGCCGCTCTGGAGGTCGGTGCCGAATTGCAGGATGAGACTTTGGAGCAACTCGAGACACGTTGGCAGAGCGCAAAGGCCAAGCTGGCATCCTGCGAGCTTGCGAGTTAGGGCTCGCGTGTGTAGCGTAGAGGCACGATCAGGTTATCCCAAACATAAACAAAAATAGAGAATCCTTGATATGCGAATTATTCTCCTTGGCCCACCCGGCGCAGGAAAGGGCACTCAGGCGCAGTTCATTTGTCAGCAGTTCGCAATTCCTCAAATTTCCACTGGCGATATGCTCAGAGCGGCAGTGGCCGCAGGGTCTGATTTGGGACTGCAAGCAAAAACGATAATGGATGCAGGGGGTTTAGTATCCGACGATATTATTATCGCACTTGTAAAGGAGAGACTGACAAAACCAGATTGCGCAAACGGGTGCCTGTTTGACGGATTTCCTCGCACTATTGTGCAAGCACAGGCGATGATCGAAGAGCGAATTATAATTGACTACGTTTTGGAAATAGCGATCTCGGACAAGGAGATTATCAAAAGACTTAGCGGTCGGCGCGTTCACNCTGGTTCGGGACGGGTGTACCACATTGACTACAACCCGCCGCTTCAGCCCGGCTTAGATAATGAGACAGGTGAACCGTTGATGCAGCGTGATGACGATCTTGAAGCTACCGTGCGAAATCGTCTTGGTGTTTATCACGAACAAACCCGTCCTCTAGTAGACTTTTATCGTAACGTTGAAGACGTAAGCTATCACCAACTGGACGGAGTCGGTGCAGTTGATGAGGTCACTCGGTCCATCTTGAGTGTTTTAAAGTAGTAAGTAATTATCATGAGTAAGCTTGTCAATAAATATAAAGCTTGGTAGCTTTGAACTCGAGGCTGGGCACATTAGGAGGGACTTATGGCCGCTGCGAAGAAAGCAACAAAGAAGAAACCTGCTGCGAAGAAAAAAGTAGCAGCAAAGAAGAAGGCACCTGCCAAGAAGAAGGCAGCGGCTAAGAAGGCACCTGCCAAGAAGAAGGCAGCGGCTAAGAAGGCACCTGCCAAGAAGAAGGCAGCGGCTAAGAAGGCACCTGC
>NYTE01000048.1 GCA_002683335.1 Halieaceae bacterium | reverse complement strand
GTTGGTGTCGGAAGACGCGGTGACGGGCCATGGTGGCACCACCATGGGTCTCGACACCGTTCCTATCAAGGTGACGCTCGGCTAGCGGCGCTGGCGTCGCGTCTATAAGGCGACAATGGTCTTGCCGAAGTTCTCGCCTGCAAATAGATCTGCGAAGGCTTTGCCAACATTCTCGATACCCTCAAGACGATATTCCGGAGATTGAATCACGCCCTGCCGGAGCCACTCTGAAAGTTGCTCCCGAGCCTCGTCGTAGCGCTCATGCCGGAAGTGCGTCATGAAACCCTCGACTGAGAGCTCCTTGGTGATGAGTTCAAAAAGGTTATTAGGTCCGTGAGGTGTGACCCCATATCCTGAGATCGCTCCGCACAGTACCAGACGACCGCGGTGATTCATGTTGGTGATGGCCGCCTCCAGCATTTGCCCGCCGACGTTGTCAAAAAAGACGTCGACTCCATTTGGGCAGGCGGCGTGTATCGCTTCAGAGAGCGGGGTGTCCTCGGATCGCACCACGGCGGCGTCGTAGCCTACTGTGTCTCGAATCCACTCCGCTTTCGCCTTGGATCCAACGATGCCGACGACGCGCGCACCCATGAGCTTAGCAATTTGACCAGCAATGCTGCCCACCGCACCCCCCGCTCCGCTGATCAATACCGTATCTTCGCTAGTGAGTTGCGCGATATCTGTGATGCCGAAGTAAGCAGACATCCCTGTGTCGCCCAGCACGCCCATATAGGCACTGGGATTGAATTCGAGTTCAGAGGGCAATCTGGCAATAAAGTCAGTGCCATCGCTCAGACTATGAGTTTGCCAGGCGAAACGCGCCATCAGTTTGTCGCCAGTCGCGTAATCAGGATGCTTTGACTCGAGGACCTCGGCGAGCACTAAACCCATCACCGGCGCGTTTAATGGCATCGCAGGCAGTATCTCGTCCCCTGAATCCTCATTCATCCAGTTGCGGAACCCAGCATCGAGTGAGACGTAGTCGTTGCGGGTCAGAAAGGAACCCTCGGGTACCTCAGGCAGTGACTCTGACACGACGGTAAAATCCGCTTCAACAGGGTTCCCGATTGGCCGGGATGCCAGCACCACAGAATGCATCATTATGTTACTCCTCGTTTGTGACGGTTATCAGGGGCAGGGTGTCTGATGGGCCACAAAAAAGCCACCCGTAGGTGGCTTTCGTACAACAGCGGTTTGCTTAGAACTCGTAACCGATGGTGACACCGTATTGTGCGCGGGGCGCAAGCTCCGCCCATGTGAACGACCCGGTGGTATATCGTCGTTGAACACGGTTACCGTCCTCAAGTACGTCGGTGCCATAAACAATCACTTTAAAGGTGCCGTTTGAAGTGTCTCTGAGATAGGTCGCAGAAACATCCAAACTTTCCCATGAGTCGATTGTTACTTTGGGGAAGGTTGCTGGATCGTAGATAGCCCACGGAGTCTGCGTATAAACGTCATCCTGATAACTAAAGTTACCCGACAGAATCAGCTCACCCCCAAAGATAGATGAGACATGCTCGGCACCAATGGCATAGGTGAGTTCTGGCGCATAAAGCAGCTCAGCGACGTTGGAGATATCTCTGTCATTGTATTCATAGGTATCGTAACTGGCATCGAGTGTTCCTAGCGACGCGCGCAGAGTGAGGGCGGAGGTTGGCATCCAGATGCCCTCCACTTCTATGCCGTCCATGCTCGTTTCACCCACGTTGGCGATGAAAGAACAGGTAATACCCGCGGCATCCTCTTCGGCTCCGCCTTTACCACATTCCGGGAAGCTCGCAGGCGTAATCAGCGGTAGCTGCATATCCGTATATTCGGCAGTAAAGTAGGTAACATTCAGCTGCGTGTTTTCAGTCGGATTGCTTCTCAAACCAATTTCGATGCTATCTACTTCCTCGGAGTCGTAGGGCTCAACCTCGTTTGGCGTAGACCCACGGTTGAAGAAACCTCCACTGCGGAAACCGGTGGAGTAAGAAGCATAGACCATACCTTTATCGAAGCTTCTCTGGAGCACCGCGCGATAGGTCAGGTTGTCATCTGAGAATTCCGGCGTAGCATACATCTGCAGCACACTAGGGTCCGTGTTGTTTGCGATGCGGTCCGCATCACCCACAACGGGTGGCCAGGAATAGGACTCCATCTGCTTATCTTCTTCGGTATAACGCGCGCCCAATGTGACTGACCACTTGTCACTGAAATCGTAGGTCAGCTCGCCGTAGAATGCGGTCGCTTCGGCCTCGTGGTTTACCGTAAAGGGCTGGATTGGCCCTGATGTAATAAACGAATCAGCTTCTAAATAATATAGGCCGGCGACGTAATTGAGCGGTCCGCTGGAATCTGAGCTGATCTGCAATTCATGAGAAGTCTGTTTGAAATCCTGATCGCGATTGACCGGGAAGAATACGGTATTGGAGCCCCATGATGCCTCTTTCACTTCTTCCTCGTAGTCCATGATGCCCATGGTGTATTTGAACTCGTGGCCCGCCCAGTTATGGGTAAGTTGCAGAGTCGAATTATTTCCCCACATATAGGCCTGCAGGGGGAGAAGTTGCGGCGAGGTCTTGTAGTCGTTCGCTTGTGACGCAAGGTAGCCGGTCTGTGCCTCGCCGAAAGGGCCTACCATGAGATTATCCGGCGCGATGGTGTCGTGATCGTAATCATCATAAGTAAACTGCACCGACGTATCATCGGTGAGGTCAAATCGTATCGTCGCCGACACCGTTGTAGAATCTCGGAATTCGCGGCGCTCGTTTAATGTCGTATTGTAGACGTGAGAATCCGACTGGATATTCTTGAAGGCGAGCTTGAGGCCGCCTCTCTCTCCAAGCGGCATGTTGAGCACACCCTTCACATCGGTCATATCTTGGTCACCAAAGGTACCTTGCAGCTTAAGGCCCCATTCGCCTGTGGGCTTGGTGCGTGTCACGTTGACGACTCCGCCAATCGTATTTCGGCCGAATAGCGTGCCCTGCGGACCCCGCAGTACTTCAACTGACTCGACGTCGAACAGGTCGAAGACAGCCCCCGAGTTGCTGGCCATAAAGACGCCGTCTACCGCGACACCCACTGTAGGCTCTAGAGATTTTTCGATATCGTCGTAACCGATTCCTCGAATAGAAGCGCTAAGTGACTCTGAGCCGATATAGGTTTGATGAAGTTCCACGTTGGGGACCATCTTGTCGATGTCCGTGGTTCGCTGTATTGAACCGCGCTCCAACTGATTAGGGGTCAAGGCCGTAACAGCAACTGGCACGTCTTGCAGCGATTCTTGCCTTTTTCGCGCCGTTACTACGACTTCTTCAATCAGGGCAGCGTCTTGCGCTTGCGCGAAAGGTGTGACGGAACCGCCTGCACCGAGCATCGCAATGCTGATAGCGAGCGCGATCGGTGATTTACGGGGAAAGGCATCTCTCATGAGCTTACTCCAGAATTTTTATTTATTTAAATGGACTGCGTGGAACGGGCACAAACATTTACCAAAAAGAAGGCTCGCACAGTCCACCCTCTAACGTAAACAGCATTGTTTGTTTTTTTTTCAACAATTGTCACATATTGCTTGAAAACGATGATATTCCTCAGCTTCATTGGTTTTCAACTTTACATGCAAGCGTATTAGTGAAGATAAGCAGGCTCGGGCAGAGCGTGAAATACGCTAACCCTCCGATGCCCATTTGCATCCCTGTGAAAGCGCCGATACACAGTGTTGACGTTGAGCAGTTCAGTGTAGATTAGAGGCTTGGATTTTTTTCAAAAGTGGCAGTGTTTTCGTCAGGTGGTAGCCAGCCACACGCGGTGCTGGTCCAGCAGGTCATCTCAACTTTTAGCCAGCTGGTGTCTTCCATGCCGCCTGCCTTGATGAACATTTGGCCCGGAAGTTCGTCGACAAAAGTGAACATCTGGCTGCCGCAGTTCGGACAAAATCCCCGGTTTACGTGAGAGCCATCGAAGCCCGTTGACGCGAAGGTTTTGTAGTCGCCCTCAATGGTGACCGCGTCCTGTGGGAACATGATGACGGTCGCTTTTCCAGAGCCGGTAACGCGCTGGCAGTCTATGCAGTGGCAGTGCAAGCCGAAGCCGACTTGAGTCTCATCAAACTCATAGTGAACGTTACCGCAGAGACAATGTCCTTTNTGCATGAGGACTCCTATTTCACTNATGGGTTGAGGTCGGNTANAACGGATGAGTCGTTATCGTAACAGTGTGGNCGAATAGACATANGCATNTAACGCGCATTGACACGTGGATGTGAAATGCAGCGGTGACCGGCATGCGGCTAGCGCTGTAAAAATCCGCCTATTCAATTCAAACCTGCCATGCGGCGAATGGCAGCGTAGCGAGTTGACCAAATCCGGCGACTGAGTGCGGCATCNGGTGCAAACAACTCTGAGGCATGATANGCACCCGGCCATAAGTGAAATTCCACAGATACGCCAGCGGAAGAAAGCCGCTGCGCTATTTCGATGTCCTCATCGCGGAATAAATCTAGATCGCCCACGTCGATATAAGTGGGAGGCAGATTGCTAAGATCATCTGCACGCGCTGGCGCGGCATAGGCGTCAGCCTCCATCCCCCCCAGATACCAGTTCCACGCCTCGATCGAACCCGCTCGATCCCAAATGCCAATATTCAGCACCTCGTGAGAAGAGCGCGTGTTGTGCCGATCGTCAATCATGGGATAAATAGGCAAAAGAAATGCTAGCGCGGGACCACCGCGATCCCGCAGCATTAGGGCGGTCGCGAGTGCGAGGCCGCCGCCTGCGGAGACGCCCATCAGCCCAATATTGGTGGGATCCATGCCCATTGCCTTGGCATTCGCGAATACCCAAGTCACGCCTGCATAGCAATCCTCGGGAGCCGCAGGGTAGGGACACTCAGGCGCCTTTCGGTAGTCGATAGAGGCAATGGGGATATTGAGCTCAGTGGCCGCCTCGCGCATATTCTCGTCTTGGCTCTCGAGGTCTCCCATGATCATGCCGCCCCCATGAATATAAATAAGCCCGGGCGCTGTGGCGGCCGCTGTTTCTGGGCGATAAAGTCTCAGTGTCAATTCACCATCCGGACCCGTGTATCGATGCTCAGAAGTGTGCAGCTGAGGGAAGCTGCCCTTCGGCGCTCCTGCGCGCGCTGCCGACATGGCGGTGCGCCGAGCGACAATATCAGGGATAACGTTAAGCCCACCTGGAAGTGCTTCCCAGAGAGCTTCCAGAGGGGGTCTGCTCTCGACATCAATGCGGTCCCAAAGTGACATGGCTTTGCTCCTTTTCCGTTGGAAAGCGAGTGTAGCGCCCTGTGACCAAAAAAATGAACGCTTTGACGATGTTAAAGAAAAGAGGAGAGCGTTGTGCCTACAAAAAAGGGCGCCGAAGCGCCCTTGTATGAAGTTAAACGGTTAATCCCAACTAAGTGCACCACCGGTTTGGTATTCAATGACGCGTGTCTCGAAGAAGTTCTTCTCCTTGCGTAAATCCATGATTTCTGACATCCAAGGGAAGGGGTTCTGCACCCCCGGGAACTGCTCGGTCAGGCCCAATTGGGACAGCCTACGATTGGCGATAAAGTGCAGGTATTCTTCCATCATCGCGGCGTTCATTCCTAGTACGCCTCGAGGCATCGTGTCTCGTGCGTACTCGATTTCGATTGCCGTGCCCTCGAGTATCATTTGTGTCACCTCTTCTTTGAACTCAGGCGTCCACAGTCTGGGATTCTCAAGCTTAATCTGATTGATTACGTCTATGCCAAAATTCAGGTGCATCGACTCATCACGCAAAATGTACTGGAACTGTTCTGCAACACCGGTCATTTTGTTGCGCCGGCCCATAGAGAGTATCTGGGTAAACCCACAGTAGAAGAAAATGCCTTCAGTAACCGCATAAAAACCGATCAGGTTTCGCAATAGCTGCTGATCTGACTCCAGGGTGCCAGTATTGAAATTTGGATCTGACAAAATGTGCGTATGGCTAATAGACCAAGCGGCTTTCTTGGCGACCGACGGTACCTCGCGATACATATTAAATACTTCGCCTTCATCCATCCCGAGTGACTCAATACAGTACTGGTAGGCGTGCGTGTGGATCGCTTCCTCAAAGGCCTGGCGCAACAGATATTGCCGGCATTCAGGATTGGTCACCAAGCGGTAAATACCCAACACCAGATTGTTGGCCACTAGCGAATCAGCAGTAGAGAAGTATCCCAGAGAGCGCATAACAATGCGGCGCTCGTCCTCGCTCAGCCCCTCTTTGCTCCTCCAGGTGGCCACATCCGCTGTCATATTAATCTCTTGTGGCATCCAGTGATTGGCGCAGCCATCGAGATATTTTTGCCAAGCCCAGTCGTATTTGAACGGAACCAGCTGATTAAGATCAGCGCGACAATTGATCATCGCTTTTTCGTCTACCGACACGCGCGACGCGCCTATCTCCAGCTCTTCTACAGCTGCGGCGGTATCTATGTTGGCAATAGCAGCTTCGGCTGCGTGCATGGCGCCCAGATTCGGTTCTGCTTCCGCTGCTTCCGCTTCTGCTGCCTCCGCTGCAGGTTCTTCAATCACGCTTTGTGATGCTGCAGCGGCTGCAACGACCGCCGGCTCCGGAGCCGATGCTGCGGTTTCGTCCTGATTGTAATCTTCCCAAGTTAGCATTCTGTTTTGTCTCCTTTTACAGCGCGCCTTTATTGACAGGCTTCACAATCTGGGTCGTCCAGCGAGCAGGCCTGTGGCACTGGCGCCGGCTGTGGTGCTTCTGCAGCACTGGACACGGCGTTCAAATTGCCCGTGCTCACGGTTGATTTCTCGGTGCCGGTAGCGGCGAGTGATCGCAGATAGTAGGTGGTTTTCAAACCGCTATACCAAGCCATACGGTAAGTCACGTCGAGCTTTTTCCCGCTTGCGTTATTAATGTAGAGATTGAGTGACTGGGCTTGATCAATCCACTTCTGTCGACGGCTGGCGCTGTCGACCAGCCACCGTGGTTCTACCTCGAATGCGGTTGCGTATTTGGCTTTGAGGTCTGCTGGAATACGATCAATGCTTTGCACGCTACCGTCGTAGTACTTCAGGTCATTGACCATTACTTTATCCCACAGATCGCGGCTCTTCAGATCGTTGACCAAATAGGGATTAACTACTGTGAATTCTCCCGACAGGTTCGACTTTACATAGAGGTTTTGATACGTCGGTTCAATCGACTGTGACACGCCCGTTATATTGGCAATGGTCGCCGTGGGTGCGATCGCCATTACGTTCGAGTTGCGCATGCCCGCCGAGGCAACTTTGGCTTTGAGAGTGTCCCAATCAAGCGTCTTGTCTCGATTGACATCGATGTACTTCTCCCCGCGCTGCTCGATCAGGATATCGAGTGAGTCCAGCGGGAAAATACCTCTGCTCCAGAGCGAGCCCTCGTAGGAAGAGTAGCTGCCACGCTCACTCGCCAGCTCACTTGAGGCCTCGATGGCAAAGTAACTGATCGCTTCCATAGATTTATCGGCGAAGTTGACCGCATCATCGGATCCATACGGGGCATCCATACGATAAAGGGCGTCTTGAAAACCCATCAAGCCCAGACCAATCGGGCGATGACGGAAGTTCGATGTCTCTGCTTGCGGCACTGAGTAGTAATTAATGTCGATGACATTATCCAGCATACGGATAGCAGTACGGACTGTGCTGCGGAGCTTCTCCAAATTCAGCTCTCCGTTTTCAATATGCTGAGGCAGATTGACCGATCCAAGATTGCAGACAGCGATTTCTTCCGAGTTGGTATTGAGTGTTATTTCTGTACACAGGTTTGACGAATGCACCACTCCGCAATGCTGTTGGGGAGAGCGGAGATTGCAGGGGTCCTTGAAAGTCATCCAAGGGTGGCCGGTCTCAAAGACCATTCCAAGCATCTTGCGCCAGAGATTTTGTGCTTTGAGCGTTTTGTGCAATTTGATCTCACCGCTTCGGGCCATCTGTTCATAGTGCTCGTAGCGCTCTTCAAATGCGCTGCCGTACAGGTCATGAAGGTCGGGCGCATCATTTGGGGAAAACAGCGTCCATTCGCCGTCCTCGAACACCCGTTTCATAAACAGGTCAGGGATCCAGTTTGCGGTATTCATGTCGTGGGTGCGGCGCCGATCATCGCCCGTGTTCTTGCGCAGATCGAGGAATTCCTCGATATCCATATGCCACGTTTCTAGATATGCACACACGGCCCCTTTGCGTTTGCCGCCCTGATTGACGGCGACGGCGGTGTCATTCACTACCTTTAAAAACGGAACAATGCCTTGGCTCTTGCCATTGGTGCCTTTAATGTAAGCGCCCAACGCCCTGACCGGTGTCCAGTCATTACCCAGACCCCCGGCGAACTTAGACAACATGGCATTGTCTTGGATAGCGCCGTAAATCCCGAATAAATCATCCGGCACCGTTGTGAGATAACAAGAGCTAAGCTGGGGTCGCAACGTGCCAGAGTTGAACAGCGTCGGCGTTGAGCTCATATAATCAAATGAGGACAGCAGCCGATAGAACTCAACAGCGCGTGCATTGGGGTCGTCTTCTCTNGTTGCCANTCCCATGGCTACCCGCATAAAGAAAATTTGAGGCAATTCGAAACGGACTTCGTCGCTGTGAATGAAGTAGCGGTCGTAGAGTGTCTGCAGGCCAAGGTAAGTGAACTTCAGATCGCGTTCAGCCTGCAATGCCTCTCCAAGCATATCTAGATCGAATTCCGCAAGATTAGGTGCCAGCAGCTCCAGTTCTATGCCGCGGGAAATGTATGCTTTGAGTGCCTGCGGGTAGNAGNTTTCCATTTCCGCTTGCGTGGCACTCTCCGCCAAGCCGAGGAAGCTAAGGCCCTCAGCGCGAAGGTCATCCAGCAACAACCGCGCGGCGGCATAGCTATAGTTNGGCTCCTGTTCGATCAGGGTACGCGCAGTGATCACTAAAGAAGTACTGCATTCTCTCGCCGTCACACCGTCGTAGAGGTTGCGCAGCGCCTCATCGATAATCGCCGATTCACTCACGTCCTGCAGGCCTGCACAGGCTTCTGCCACGATAGTCCCGACCCGTTCGATATCGAGTGGCTGCCTACTGCCATCAGCTTGCACAATATGTATCGCTTTTGCTGCCGCTTGCGATTCCGGCGACAGCGCTACGCGAGCGTCGCGCTCTTGACGTCTTGCCTCTCTATAGATGACATAGTCTCGAGCGATCTTGTGTTCCCCGCCGCGCATCAGCTCCAGTTCAACTTGATCCTGAATATCTTCTATGTGCAGCGTTCCGCCTGAGGGCATGCGTCGTTTAAAGGTGGCGACAACCTGAGCGGTCAGGTGAGCAACCGTTTCATGGATGCGGCTGCTCGCCGCAGCGGTACCGCCTTCCACGGCCAGAAACGCTTTGGTGATCGCTACGGTGATTTTGCTGTCCTCAAACGGCACCACCGTGCCATTGCGTTTAATGACTCGGAGTTGTCCTGGGGCCGTCGCGGAGAGGCGAGTGGGGTTAGGATTTTCTGTTGTCGCTGCTGGCTTGGATGCGACGTTTTGTTGTTCTACTGATGACTCTCTGCCTGTTTGCATAAGTTGGGCTGCCTCTGAAACGCCGTCTTGTCGAGTAATATCGCGCTATTTTCCAAGCGATACCGGGTTGCTGAGCTTTTCGTGTTTTTCTGGCTCAACACCTATATATAGGGGGTCGTGCTCTCGGAAACCCCAAGATAGGCGGGTATGGGCCATAATGCAAGCATAGGATAATGGGTTTTTTTGTGGGCAAGCTGTGAGTAACTTTTCTTTTGGCCCCTCAGTTCACGCCTAACTTATTGAGTTGCCACGCGAAAAAAAAGCATCCCTGTGAACGATCGAAGCTCCAATCAAAATTGCATCCCAGGAGCGAATAAGTAAATATTTTTGAAGTTCCCTACTCCGGGTATTTTTAAGTNCTGGGCTTAATTCACTGGTTAAGGAGGAACTCCATTAGCGCTTTTTGGGCATGCAGCCGATTTTCTGCCTCCTGCCAGATCACGGTATCGGGGGAGTCCATCAGATCTGCGGTGATCTCTTCATCGCGATGTGCTGGCAGGCAATGCATGTATAACGCTCCGGATGCAGCCTGATCGAGGAGTTGCCGGTTGAGCTGATAGGGCCCAAGCAATACAGCGCGCGCCTGTTGTTCAGCTTCTTGCCCCATGGACGCCCACACATCAGTGACCAGAAGATGTGCGCCTTGAACGGCTTGCTCTGGGGCTCTCTCAATCCGGGCTGTTGGTCCACACGCCGCGAGCAGCGTGTTGTNAGGCTCGTAACCTTCAGGGCAGGAAATCACCAACTCGAAATCCAGCAAGCGCGCTGCATTCATCCAGGAATGGCAGACGTTGTTACCGTCTCCTAACCAGCAAACTTTACGCCCGCTGATGTCGCCGCGTAGCTCAAAAAATGTCTGCAGGTCAGCCAGGATCTGACANGGATGGAAATCGTCGGTGAGGCCATTAATGACCGGCACAGTTGAATGGGCAGCAAAGCGCTCAACGTCGCTATGAGCATAAGTTCGAATCATTACGGCGTCGACCATTGACGAAATGACTCGGGCCGCATCTTCAATTGGCTCCCCGCGACCCAGCTGCGTATCCTGTCCGGAAAGAAAAAGGGCTGACCCGCCTAGTTGCGTTATTCCTGCCTCAAAAGAGACTCGGGTTCGGGTTGAGGCTTTAGTGAAAATCATAGCTAATGATTTTCCGCTCAGGCTCTGAGGCTCTGTGCCCGCATACCGCAGCGCTTTAAGCTCGATCGCTCGTTCGATCAGGTCGCGCAACTCTGCACAAGACAGATCCATCAGCGTGAGAAAGTGTCGTTTTTCTGCCATTACAGGGATTCCTGTTCCGCGATTTCGTTGAGGACATCTGCGATCCCGGATCCCAACTCTCCGGCCTGTTCNTGACTCATTATCAGCGGAGGCAGCACCCGGATAGTATNGTCGCCCGCGATATTGAGGAGTAGGCCCCGCTCCAGGCCGCGCTTAACGATGCTGTCGGTCGATGTNCTGGGCTGAATGCCTATCATCAGCCCGCGGCCGCGAATATCAGCGATCAGGGCGG
Organism: Halieaceae bacterium; assembly: GCA_002683335.1. Taxonomy (GTDB): domain Bacteria; phylum Pseudomonadota; class Gammaproteobacteria; order Pseudomonadales; family Halieaceae; genus Luminiphilus. The sequence continues at coordinate 48,364 of NYTE01000048.1, read as the reverse complement.
GGTCGGCAATCCGTTGCTTGAGGCTTTCGATCAGGTGATGCCGCAAAATCTCTGCTTGTGGCATTACATTATCTTCTTTCAGCGCGGTCAGGACTGCCACAGCCGCGGCGCAACACAGGGGATTGCCGCCATAAGTTGAGCCGTGGTCGCCAGGACCTAGTTGTTGGGCAGCGGCGCCTCTCGCCATACAAACGCCGATTGGGAGCCCATTCCCGAGTCCTTTGGCGGTCAACAGGACATCTGGCACTACCGCGAGTTGTTCGAATAAGTAGGTGCTCCCGCAGCGCCCGTTGCCCGTCTGCACTTCGTCGAAGATCAGAAACCAGTCGTTTGCGGTGCACATATCCCGGAGGCTTTTCAGGTAATCGGGCGCCAGTGGTTTGATGCCCCCCTCTCCTTGAATGGGTTCGACCATGACGGCTACGACATCTGCAAACGGTTCACCGAGTTGCTCAATCGCGGGCAGGTCGTTGGCTGGCACTCTGACAAAACCCTCAAGGAGTGGGCCAAATCCCTGACGTATTTTTGCGTTGCCGGTGGCCGACAGCGCGCCGATAGTCCTGCCATGGAATGCCCCATCGAGTACTATCATCTTAGGTTGCGCTATTCCTTTGCGATCACCATATCGTCGTGCAAGTTTGATAGCTGCTTCGTTGGCTTCTGCTCCGGAATTACAAAAGAACATATTATCCATACCAGTCGCTTCGCTGAGCATCTCGGCAACGCGCTCCTGCAGGCGAATGTGAAACAGGTTTGAAGTGTGAACCAGACGCGATGCCTGCTCGGTGACAGCGGCAGTAACGCCGGGATGATTGTGCCCAAGGTTAGTGACCGCGATGCCCGAAACGCCGTCCAGATAGGCGCGCCCCTCGGCATCGTAAAGTACTGCGCCTTCCCCATGAGAGAATGTCACGGGCAGGCGACCATAGGTTGGCATAATGGCGTGGTTTGACTCAGGCATTGAAAAAGGCGACCGGTCAGCTTGAAGGATGCCAAGATTAGCGGAGCGGCGTCCCGAGTCAAATGCGACTTACAATCAGGCTCCGCCTTAGCCGCTCGTCGTATTACAATAGAGACGACCCAGATTCACACAAAAGATCAACACGCAGCCATATTACGGAGCAAGCTATGGACATCATGGAAACGATTCGCGAACAGATAGAAGGTAATCGCATTATTCTTTATATGAAAGGCTCACCTAACCAGCCGCAATGCGGATTCTCCGCCCGGACAGTTCAGGCACTCATGTCCTGTGGAGAGCGGTTTGCCTACGTGGATATATTGAGCAGTCCAGAGATCCGCGCCAACCTCCCCACTTATGCTAATTGGCCGACATTTCCCCAGCTGTGGGTGCAGGGAGAGCTGATTGGTGGCTGTGACATTGTTTGTGATATGGAGGCCTCTGGCGAGTTGAAGGAGCTGGTGAGCGCCGATAGCGGTGAGACAGAGGCCTAAATCATGGGTCCGGGAAGCATGATCGATGCAGGTTAAGCAACTCATCACAGACATGGCGCGGGCTGCCCGTGAGGCGTCCCGAAGCGTCGCGAGCGCGCCCCTGGAGCAGCGNAACNACGCATTGCTATCTATTCGAGACGAGATCAAGAGGGGCCGCGACAGTATATTGGCGTCGAATGAATCTGATCTTGAGGCGGCTCGGCGTCTTGATTTAGATGATGCGTTTATCGATCGATTGGCACTACATGCACCGCGTCTCGACTCATTGGAGGAGGGGCTGCAGCAGGTGGCAATGCTGCCTGATCCTATCGGTGCCACAGAAAACCTCCGCAAAATGCCCTCGGGTATCGAAGTGGGCACTATGCGAGTGCCCTTGGGTGTCATCGGCATCATTTTTGAATCGCGCCCCAATGTGACCGTGGAGGCTGCCGCGCTCTGCTTGAAAGCGGGGAACGCGGTCATTCTGCGCGGTGGCTCGGAGGCGATTCACTCCAACAAGGCGCTGGGAGAATTGATCGGGCGTGGGCTTGCCAATGTCGGATTGCCAGCGGCATCGGCACAGGTTGTTCCTGTTGTTGACCGGGAGGCAGTGGGTGCCATGCTGACCCTACCTCAATACATTGATATGGTGGTGCCACGCGGCGGCAAAGCCCTGATTGAGAGGGTTTCAGAGGAGAGTCGTGTCCCGGTGTTGAAACATCTCGATGGGATTTGCCATGTGTTTATTGATCGAGATGCCGATCCCGAGAAAGCCATGGCGATTGCTATTAACGCTAAGACCCAACGCTTTGGCACCTGCAATACGATGGAGACATTGTTGGTCGCGCGAGAACAGGCTGCTATGTTGCCCCGATTGGTAGCGGCCTTTCAGGACCACGGAGTTGAGGTGCGAGGGTGTCCCGAATCCCGTCATTGTGCCCCTGACATCGTTATCAGTGCGGAGGAGTCAGACTGGTCAACCGAATATTTAGCCCCGGTGTTATCGGTGCGAGTGGTAGCGGATGTGGGAGAAGCAATGGCGCACATCGAGCGTTACGGCTCAGACCACACTGAGAGCATTGTCACGGAAAACACCCTGACTGCTGAGCGGTTCCTGCGCGCAGTTGATTCCAGTTCCGTGATGCACAATGCATCGACCCGTTTCGCAGACGGTTTTGAGTACGGGCTGGGTGCAGAGATAGGNATTTCCACTGACAAGTTGCATGCGCGGGGCCCTGTTGGTCTAGAGGGGCTGACCTCACGAAAATATATCGTTAAAGGTGACGGACATATTCGTCAATGAGGTCGCAAGCGGTGACTGAAGGTCACCAAGCCCGGGGATTGCTAGGTGGCGCCTTCGATCCTGTTCATATTGGGCACTTATGCGGCGCGATGGCAGTACGCGACGCGCTAGGTTTAGATCGTGTCGACTTGATACCTGCGGCACAGTCGCCTCTGAAGGGCCATAGTGCGGTCAGTGCTGCGCATCGCCACGAGATGTTGCGCTTGGCAATCACTGATATGCCCGGGCTGGGTATCGACGCTCGAGAGCTCGATCGCTCAGGACCCTCTTTTTCAGTCGACACGCTGGTCGCCATCCGGCGTGAGGCCGGCGCCAACTGTCCGCTGCTGTGGATTATGGGCACCGACATACTGCCGACCTTACCCCGGTGGTCCCGCTGGGATCAGATTCTTGATTTGGCGCACGTCGTTTTATTGGATCGGCCGGGTGCCGAAGCTCCACCCGAGCCCGTTAGTGCGTGGCTTGAGCGGCATCTGGTGCCGCCAGAATGGGCGCTGAGGCACCCCGCCGGGGGGATAGTCAGATTGCACCAGCCACTATTGGATATTTCCTCGTCCCGCATTCGCCACCTNNTTGAAACCCGTCGTGACCCTCGTTTTCTGATCCCCACTCCCGTTATGGAGTATATTGCCACCCATCGCCTGTTTACCCCTGCCTTATGAATACAGAAAGTAATGTCGATGACGCCGTCACCCAACTACTGGCTACAACCCAGGAAGCGCTGGATGACTTAAAAGCGCTTGAGCCGGTTTTTCTGGATGTTAGAGCCCTCACGTCAGTGATGGACTGGCTGGTGGTGGCCAGCGGAACATCCAGCCGTCATGTGAAGTCCCTAGCGGATAACGTGCTGATGAAAGCCAAGGAGCACGGTATTCGACCTTTGGGTGTAGAGGGCGAACGGGTTGGCGAGTGGGTGCTTGTCGATTTTGGTGATGTGGTCGTCCACGTTATGCAGCCTGCTACGAGGNGCTTTTATGATCTTGAGCGCCTGTGGTCAGTGCAGGTCTCTCAGCCGCAGGAACTTTAATGCGACTCCGCGTGCTGGCGGTGGGCAGCAAAATGCCGGAATGGGTAGAGCAGGGAGTGGCCGAGTACNCCCGGCGTATGCCGAGAGAATTCAGCGTGGAGTGGTTGGATGTGTCTTTGGCAAAGCGAGGCACGGGTTCGGCCGACAGCTATCGGCGGCAGGAGGCGGAATCCATACAGTCAAAATTGAATCATGATGAAGACCTGATTGTTTTNGACGNACAGGGCATGGAAATCAGCACCGAAAAAATTGCTGATCGATTTGCTGGATGGCAGATGAAGGGGCGTCGGGTTTGCGTTGTGATCGGCGGACCTGATGGGCTGCACCAGAGCGTGCTCAGCAGGGCCGCGGAGCTATGGTCTTTCGGACGTATTACGCTACCGCACACNCTGGTTCGCGTGATTTTAGCTGAGCAACTCTATCGGGCCTGGTCTCTTCAAAGAGGCCACCCCTATCACCGAGCTAACTGATGGCGGGACCATTGGAGGCCATGCGCGATACGCGCCGGGAGTGGTCAATCAATCGCGCCCGATTGATTGCTTGCTTGATCGGCATTTTGATGTTGATGGCAGTCTTGATTTATCGATATTACTCCTTGCAAATCATCCAGCATGACGCATTCCTCACTCAGTCTGATCGGAATCGAATCCGCGTGGAGGTCATTCCTCCAACGAGAGGGCAAATCGTCGATCGAAAAGGGCGATTATTGGCNACCAACCAGCCGACTTATGTGGTGGGTGTTGTCGCCGAGCGCGCGACCGATCTGCCATCGTTACTGGGGGATCTCCAGCAGCGATTGGTCTTGACCGAGGGCGAGCTAGAGGCGTTCAGGGAGGGGATAGCNCAGCGGAGACCCTTCGAGACGGTCCCTATTAAAGTCGGGCTAAATGAGCAGGCGGTGGCAGCGGTGGCGATTGATTTGCATCAGCTGCCCGGTGTGGTGGTTGAGGCTCAACTGACTCGACACTATCCTTTTGCTGAGGTGTTGAGCCACGCTCTTGGTTATGTTGGTCGGATCAGCCTCGAGGATCTTCAGTCGTTGGAGGCTGACCGTTATCGAGGGACGCTGCATACGGGGAAAGTAGGTCTGGAGAAGCGATACGAATCCGTGTTGCACGGCCGGCCAGGCTACCAACACGTCGAGACTAACGCGCACGGGCGACTGCTCAGGGTGCTTGAAAAGCAGCCGCCGCAGCCCGGGCAAGATTTGCGCCTCCATCTCGACCTGGATTTGCAAAAAATCGCGGCTGAGGCGTTGGGGACACAACGCGGGGCTGTCGTGGCGTTGGATCCGCTCAATGGNGGGGTGCTGGCGATGGTGTCGAACCCCAGCTATGACGCCAACTTGTTTGTCGAGGGTATCAGCTACAGTGCCTACGCTNCGNTGAGAAATTCCATGGACACGCCGCTGTTAAACCGTGCAGTGCAGGGGCAGTATCCGCCAGGATCCACTGTAAAACCGCTGTTGGCGTTGGGCGGTCTTTCGCGAGATTTTATTACCACTGAGACGACAGTCAGGGACCCCGGCTGGTATCGCATTCCAGGGGATGATCGTCGCTACCGAGACTGGACCTTGAGAGTCAGGGGTGGGGGACATGCNGAGANGGTCGACATGCGGATGGCCATTGCCGAGTCCTGTGATACCTATTACTACGATCTCGCGCACCGAATGGGCATCGACACCATGGCGGACGTCTTGGAACCTTTTGGGTTGGGTCGGCCCACGGGCGTTGATACAACAGCTGAACAAGGTGGGATATTGCCGAACACTCGATGGAAGCGAGAAGCGATGGGCGAGGCATGGTTTCCGGGTGAGACCCTCAGCGCCGGTATCGGCCAGGGTTATATGTTGGCGACGCCGATGCAGCTTGCACAGGCAACAATGGTGTTGGCCAACCGTGGAACCAGCTTCGTGCCGTCGATCGTTCATCGTGTTGGCGACATGACGGTGGGAGGGGTACCGCGCGAACCCCTCAAAATGCATGAAGAGGATTGGCGGGCGGTTATCGAGGGTATGGTCGATGTGGTGCACGGGCAACGGGGCACGGCGGCAAGCATCTCCAAGGGTATCACGTACCAAATGGCCGCCAAGACGGGAACGTCTCAGGTGATTGGTATAGCACAAGATGCCATTTACGAAGAGGACAAGGTAAGTGAGCGCAATCGTAATCATGGCCTCTTCATTGCCTTTGCACCCGAGACTAAGCCCCGTATTGTGGTAGTGGTCTTAGCGGAGAATGGGGGAGGTAGCAGCGCTGCAACACCAGTTGCACGCCGCGTGATCGATGCCTGGTTAAACGAGCTCAGCGATGTCTGAATACGCCCGCTACCTCGATGATTCGCAGCGTTCTTTCGCGCGACCCAGGACACTGGCTCAGTGGTTACACCTTGATCTGGTTCTGTTACTGCCTCTGTGTCTCATTATGGTGCTGGGCCTGTTCGTATTGTTCAGCGCCTCTGATGGCGACTGGAGCACTGTAAGTCGGCAACTTCGCAACTTTGTCGTGGGTTGGGGCGTGTTGCTGGTCGTCGCTCAGGTTCGGATCGATACGATTCAGCGCTGGAGTCCTGCCCTGTATTTCTTTGCCTTAGGGCTATTGCTTATGGTGCTCATGTTCGGTGTTGGTGCCAAAGGCGCTCAGCGCTGGCTGAGCCTCGGGATCATCCGATTCCAGCCCTCCGAGGTGATGAAGATTGCAATGCCACTGGCTGTCGCTTACTGGGTAGTGCGCTACGGGTTGCCACCGCGGTTAGGTGTCACTGTGGTGAGTTTGCTCATTATTGCTCTACCCGCTGTCGTTATTGGCCTGCAACCCGATCTCGGCACTGCGTTGCTGGTGGCGGCCAGTGGAGCCTCTGTTATTTTCATGGCGGGCATCAGCTGGTGGCAGATCATGGCGGGTATGCTCACTGCGTTGGCGGCACTATGGCCCGCTTGGCTGTTCATCTTGAGGGACTACCAGAAGCAACGAATCTTGACCTTATTTGATCCTGAAGCCGACAAGCTAGGTGCGGGCTGGAATATCATTCAGTCAAAAACCGCCATTGGGTCGGGGGGGTGGTCAGGAAAGGGTTGGTTACAAGGCACTCAGTCTCACCTCGATTTTTTACCCGAGAGTCAAACGGATTTCATCATCGCCGTATTGGCTGAGGAGTGGGGTTTCCGCGGGGTGCTCTGCCTGCTCGCGCTTTATGGTTTGGTCGTTGCGCGAGGGTTCTGGATAAGTCTGACGGCACAGAGTACTTATGGCCGACTGCTTGCCAGCGCGATTACCTTGACCTTTTGTGTGTATGTCGTGGTCAATATGGGTATGGTCGCAGGGTTGTTACCTGTTGTGGGCGTCCCGCTGCCATTTATCAGCTTTGGCGGCACGGCCATCGTTACACTTATGTTGGGTTTCGGTATCCTGACAGCGATCAGTACAGAGACAAGGATTATTTCTCAATGAGGTTACTTTTCAGCACCCGGTGCGCGCGACGCTGGGGCGTCCGGGCGGCGCCCATCTTGCTTTGGGCGGCGTTGAGTAGCCTGATTGCTGTTGAGGTGGCTGCTGGAGAATATGCCGAGCGCGTAGCTGCTATCGAGGTGATTAAATCAGCAGAGCTTGCCGGCGTTGATGCCAAGTGGTCGACCGACTTGGTCAGTGCTGCGGAGCGTCAACAATCGATACTTGATGCGATTGCCAGACCCGCTGAGAAAACCAAGCCATGGCATGAGTATCGACAAATTTTTCTGACGCCTCGCCGCACTAGTGAAGGCGTCGTCTTTTGGGACGAGCACTCGCTCGTCCTGGACGCCGTGTCGGCCGTTACCGGCGTACCGCCGGAAGTGATCGTCGCCATTATCGGCGTGGAGACCTTTTACGGCAGGATTACTGGCAGCTATCGAGTGATTGATGCTTTGGCCACGCTGGCATTTGATTACCCCAGAAGATCGGCGTTTTTCACCAAAGAACTTGAGGCATTCCTGCTGCTGGCTTGGGAGTCCGGTAAGGATCCACTCATGCTGAAAGGCTCTTATGCGGGGGCAATGGGTTATGGTCAGTTCATGCCGTCAAGTTATCGAGCTTACGCTACTCGTTTTGAGGGCGAAGGCGCACCCGATATTTGGGATAACCCAGCCGATGCAATCAGCAGTGTTGGCAACTATTTGCTGGAGCACGGTTGGCACGCTGATAAGGATGTGGTGGTTTCGGCGACAGTGAATGATCCCGATCCAGGGCTTTTCGAGGGGGGGCTGAAGCCGATCCACAGCGTGGCCCAACTGGTCGCCCGGGGGGTGATGCCATCTCAATCTATCAACTCGGACGCAATGGCAACGCCTATCGGTCTGGAGGTACAGGACGGCATGGCATATTGGCTGGGTTTGGAAAATTTCTATGTCATCACGCGCTACAACCATAGCGCTATGTACGCCATGGCAGTTTGGGACCTGAGTCAGTCAATAGCGAAGGCTCGGAAGGAGAAAGACCTTTAATGGGTTTGTTGTTGGCACTTTTCGCGTTGATTGCAAGCACTGTTCAGGAAGCAACTGCCGCCGGCGCCGACTATCCACCCTCAGCGCCTGCTTCGATACCATGGGTGGATGCGGTGCCGCGGGCAGAACCGATACTGCGCTACGGAAATAAAAGTCCTTATGAGGTTCACGGTGCTCGCTACACAGTACTGGGTACTAATGAGGGATACCGAGAAGAGGGCCTCGCCTCCTGGTATGGCATGAAGTTTCAAGGGCGCTCTACATCCAACGGTGAAATCTACGATGTTTATGGCGCCACTGCCGCCCATCGCTCCCTGCCTATCCCCAGTTATGTCCGAGTGAAGAATCTTAAGAATCAACGCACCGTAGTATTGCGTGTCAATGATCGGGGCCCCTTTGCTCCAGATCGCATTATTGATGTTTCGTATCAGGCTGCTGTGGCCCTTGGATTTTCGGAGCAAGGTACTGCCAAAGTGCAGATCGAGGCGCTTCCGCAAGAGGGCATTGAAGACCGCCGTGATCAACCTTCAGCCGTTCACCGTTATTTGCAGATTGGGGCGTTCTCCTCATGGCAATCGGCGCTTGATTTGGCGCGAACTTTACAGCGGCAATGGGGTCAGAACTGGTACGTATCGCCAGTTGACGTCGACGGAAAAAGATTGCATCGCGTGAGACTGGGCCCATTCGAAGGTCAAAGCGCTTTGGAGTGGATGCGTGGTCAGTTGCTGGATCAGGGCTTCCCAGAGCCTTTACGTCTGCCCTAAAAATTTACGTCCTCTGTACTCGCCGCCGCTTGTTACACTGCCGGACGACCGCGAAATTGATGTTATGAGTGTGAAGAGGTTAGTTGTGCAGAATTTGAGGTGTTGGTTATTCGGTTTTGCTCTGGCGAACCTGCTACTTACGACTACCGTAAATGCCGGCGCCGGCTTGGTACCGGCGCCCCCTTCCATCAATGCGGATTCTTACATTTTGGTGGATTTTGATACGGGTGAAGTGTTGGTGGAGCACAACCCCGATTTAAAACTGCCGCCAGCCAGCCTTACCAAGCTGATGACCGCTTACATCCTTGCACAGGAAGTTGAGCTGGGGCGATTGGGTCTGAATGATGTCGTGCCCGTGAGCAGAAATGCCTGGTCTCAGAACCCGGTTTTTAACGGTTCTTCGCTAATGTGGATTGAACCCGGGAAGGTCGTGACGGTGGCCGAACTGGAGCGAGGCATTGTGATTTCGTCTGGCAATGATGCCACGGTAGCGATTGCCGAACACATTGCCGGGAGCGAGAAGGCATTTGTCGATTTGATGAATCAATATGCGAGTGAGATGAATCTCGTTAGCACCCACTTTGAAAATAGCCACGGGCTGCCGCATCCAGACCACTCGTCTACCGCCAGAGATCTTGCAGCGTTGGCGATTGCAGCGATTCGCGACCACCCGGATCGCTATACAGTCTACAAAGAGCGAAGTTATACCTATAACGACATTACACAATACAACCGCAACCACCTTTTACGGGAGGACGATACGGTGGACGGTCTTAAGACAGGGTATACACGCGAAGCAGGATATGGCCTTGTGGCGTCAGCAAAGCGCAAAGGAATGCGATTGATTTCAGTCGTAATGGGAAGCAGCTCTACAGGCAGCCGCAAGGCTGAAACACGCAGTTTGCTCAACTATGGGTTTAGATTTTATGAGACGGTCCGCCCTCTCACGGCGGAGCAAGTGCTGGTTGAACATCGCGTTTGGAAGGGGCTCAGTGAGCAAGTTTCTCTCGGTGTCAGTAGGGATGTTGTATTGACCTTGCCGCGTGCCAGCGTCGAGATCACGCAGTCTGTCGAGGTAGACACACCGCTGATCGCGCCGCTGCTAGTGGGCGACGTCGTTGGTAGAGTATTGCTGAGCCGAAATGGCGAGGCAGTGGCTGAGATCCCCCTCGAAGTACTCAACAATATTGAGGCTGCAGGTTTTTTTGCGCGGTTATGGGATAGTATCGTGCTGTGGTTTCAGGGCTTGGCGGGCTAAATACCTGTGAATGTCGAGCCTCCAAAGATCGTATTTCCTTGTGCTTACCCGATCAAAGTGCTCGGCCGATCCAGTGATACTTTTAGCGCTAGGGTTCTGAGTATTTTTGATCGCCATGCATCGGGTTTCAGTCGGGATGACGTGGTGATAAAGGACTCGAAAAAAGGCACTTTTCAGTCTATTACTGTCACCATCGAAGCTCAGAGCGAGACACAGTTGCGCCTAATACATCAAGATTTGATGGACACGGGCTTGGTGTCTATGGTGATTTAAGCTCATGGAATTCCGGCGACTGGGATTAGTGGAGTTTTCCCCCACCTTTGAGGCGATGAAGGTTTTCACCGCGGCCCGAACGGGGGCTACCGACGATGAAATATGGCTACTACAGCACCCGCCGGTTTACACTCAGGGGCTGTCTGGTCGTGCCGAGCATGTTCTGGACGCGGGTGCTATTCCAGTTGTTCACATCGATCGGGGTGGCCAGGTCACGTATCACGGTCCCGGCCAATGGATCGCCTATGTTCTCTATGATCTCCGGCGTGCGGGCATGAATGTGCGTGAGTTGGTGGAAAGCCTCGAGACAGCAGTAATCAATCTACTGGCCGATCACGGTATCACCGCTCAGGGCGACCCGGCGGCAAGAGGCGTTTATGTGCGGGGCAGAAAGATAGCAGCTCTCGGCTTGAAGGTTAGCCGAGGTCGCAGTTACCACGGTTTATCGCTTAATGTTGATATGGATCTATCCCCGTTCTCGGGTATCAATCCTTGTGGACACGAAGGGTTGGAAGTGACCTCGGTTCAGCTAGAGGTGGGGGCAGATGAGCCGATAGACTTCACTGATCTGGGTGAGCGGCTGCTGCATCACCTTGAGCAGGTATTACCCTCTCAGACCTGACGACCCCCTAATTGGCTGGCATAATCCGGCGTCCTCATAGGAGCCACCATGTCTGACTTACAGCGCGACATCGATTCCCGCCGCACTTTTGCCATTATTTCGCATCCGGATGCGGGTAAAACGACAATGACGGAGAAACTGCTGTTATTGGGTCAGGCCATTCAGGTAGCCGGATCGGTCAAAGGTAAGAGAGGGCCTCACGCGACTTCCGATTGGATGACGCTGGAGCAGGAGCGCGGTATCTCTGTCACATCATCGGTTATGCAGTTTCCGTACCGTGACCGCTGGGTCAACTTGTTGGATACGCCAGGGCACGAGGACTTCTCGGAGGATACATATCGGACTCTGACAGCAGTGGATTCAGCGCTGATGGTGATAGACGGAGCTAAAGGTGTCGAGGATCGCACCATCAAGCTAATGAACGTATGCCGCTTGCGGGATACACCAATCCTGACTTTCATCAATAAACTCGACCGCGATATTCGTGATCCCGTCGAACTAGTGGACGAGGTTGAGGCGGTATTAGGTATTGCAGGTGCCCCCATCAACTGGCCCATCGGCATGGGGCGAGATTTCAAGGGTGTGTATAACCTCTACACCGATACGATTCATTGTTTCAGCCCTGGAGAAGGCGGGGTGCTGACTGAGGAAAAAGTCATTGCCGGCCTCGATTCAGACCCTGCTCGTGACCTATTGGCTGATGACTATGAGGCGTTTTTCGAGGAAATCGAATTGGTTCGTGGTGCGTCACATGAATTTGATTTGGACGCCTTTTTAGCGGGACAGTTAACCCCGGTATTTTTTGGTACCGCACTGGGTAACTTCGGTGTGCGAGAGATGCTGAACGATTTTGTCAACTGGGCGCCCGCGCCCCAACCCCGGGTATCGACTGAGCGAGTGGTCGAGGCATCCCAACCCGACTTCACTGGTTTTGTATTCAAGATTCAGGCGAACATGGACCCCAAGCACCGAGACCGTATTGCCTTCATGCGCATTTGTTCAGGCCGCTATGAAAAAGGCATGAAGATGCGGCACGTCCGGATTGAAAAAAATGTGCGCATTGCCGATGCAGTAACCTTTCGTGCAGGCGATCGCAGCCTCGTAGAGTCGGCGGTGGCGGGGGATATTATCGGTCTACATAACCATGGGACGATCCAGATCGGCGACACTTTCACGACCGGCGAAGCTATCCGCTTTGCCGGTATTCCCCATTTCGCACCTGAGCTGTTTCGGCGTATTCGGCTAAAAGACCCCATGAAGGCCAAAGCGCTGCAAAAGGGGTTGCAGCAATTGTCCGAGGAGGGTTCAACGCAGGTATTTTCGCCGCTAAACAACAGTGATCTTATTGTGGGCGCTGTGGGGCAACTGCAGTTCGACGTCGTCGCCTACCGGCTGGCTGACGAATACAAGGTCGAAGCGCTTTATGAGCCAATCAACGTCTACACCGCCCGTTGGGTAGAAGCAGCGGACGATCGCAAGCTTGAAGAGTTTCGTAAAAAGGCCGCCGAGCACCTTTCTGAAGACGGAGGTGGCTACCTCACCTATTTAGCGCCGACCAGAGTGAACCTCTCATTGATGGAAGAACGCTGGCCGGATATTCGTTTTCGCGAGACGCGTGAGCACTGACCGCTGTCAGAGGAGTGCTTCGATGTCCGCAGCAATGGCCTTGGGGTCGGTAGACGGTGCGTAGCGCCTGACGACCTCACCCTGTTGGTTGACCAGAAACTTGGTGAAATTCCATTTGATCTGCTTGCTACCTAAGATGCCGGGTGCTTGTTCCTTGAGGTGGGTGAAAAGAGGGTGACTTGCTGCCCCGTTTACCTCTATTTTACTGAACAGTGGAAAAGTCGTCTGGTAATTCATCTCACAGAAAGACTGAATGTCGGTCTCTGTTCCTGGTTCTTGTGCGCCGAATTGGTTGCACGGGAAAGCGAGTACCGAAAACCCACGTGTCTCGTAGCGCTGCTGCAATGACTCAAGGCCCGCGTATTGGGGGGTAAATCCGCACTTTGAGGCGGTATTCACAATCAATAAAACCTGCCCCTGGAACTGAGACAGTGAAGTTTCCTCGCCGCTGGCAAGCTCTGCTGAGAAATCGTGGGCGGTACTCATGTATTACTCCATTGATGGATGACAGAAAAAACTCGGGGCCGCTGGGTTCTGCTGATGCCTAGGCTGAAAGGTAGGTTTCCAGTTCGAAATGGGTCACCCGTCGCTCGAACTCCACTAGCTCTTGTTGTTTCAGTTCTGTGAAGGCTCTCTGAAACGGTTCGCTCAAATAGGCCTCGACATTTGGAGAACGCGAGAAGCGATGAATCGCGTCAGCCATGTGACGGGGCAAGAAATCGTTGTCCCTGTCATCCGTCCAGGCATTACCGGAAATGGGATCAGGCGCTATCAGACCTTTTTCCAGCCCCATCAGGATGCCCGCCAACAGCGCTGCAATAGCTAGGTAAGGGTTGCTGTCGGCGCCGGCTACTCGATGCTCTATTCGCGTTGCGGCGCTAGGACTGGCCGGAATCCGCAGAGCAGTTGTTCGATTATCGTAACCCCAATTGGGTTGCGTAGGGGCGTGATTGCCCGGCTGGAATCGCCGATAGGCGTTGTAGCTCGGTGCGAAAATGAGTTGCGTGTCGGGCATCAGCGCTATGCAGCCAGCGACCGCTTGATGTAATAGTGTCGTGCCCTCGCTGGTTCCGCTGTCAAAGACATTTCGACCTGAGCTATCCAGCAGGCTGCAATGCATATGCATGCCATTCCCCGCTTGGTTTTCCATCGGCTTGGGCATAAAGCTCGCGAGTGTCTCGAAGCGCGCCGCGACGGTACTGATTCCGCGTTGCATCCTTACTATTTGATCGCAATAGGCGAGCGCGTCGTCGGAATAAGCGACATTGATTTCATATTGCGTCGGTGCGGCTTCTTTCAATACGCCCTCGTAGGGCAAGTGCTGAACCGCGAAAGTCTCTCTCAAGACTTCGAGTAACCCAGCATGTTCATCCAGAGCGCTCAATCCGTAGAGATTACCGCCGGTGCGTGATTCGTCTGGTAGCGCCTCTCTCAGTGACTGCCCGTCGGTGGGACGATCGAACAGGTTGAACTCCAGCTCGATCGCCACGCGCGGGTGAAGGCCACGGTCTGCCAAGGCGGTCACCACTTTGCTCAATACCTGACGCGGGTCCCAGAAGGAGGGCGCGCCATCCTCCCGAAACATAGTCAGTACGACCTGTGCTTGATCGATTCCGCTGGCGGTCAGCGACGGGGCAAGTGAGCCGTCAATCACGCGGCACCATCCATCGATGTCGCCGTTTTCAAGACAAATTCTGGACACATCTCTTCCCCATATATCTTGTGCGACCGCGGACTCAGGCAACTTAATACCTTCAGTGAGTAGCGAAGACAGTTTATCTACTGGCAGCCATTTACCCCGCGCTGCGCCGTTACAGTCCGTGATTAGCGCCTCTACCATTTTGATATTGGGGTACTCGGCCAGTAGCTTTTTTGCTTCCGGGTGCATGATGTATCTCTTATTTAAGGCGCCCAATCTTACCGGCGGAATGGGCGACTCACCAGTCGGGAGGTGCGATATGAACCCGATTTTGCCGCACTGTGTGGACTTTTCCCGGCGCATGCCGACCGCCGTGTGCCCCGCTATCGGGCGCTCAGCCGCAAATTGTGCGTATGATTAAACCGATCAACGACCCTTGCGATAGCGCTAACCGGCGATGCGACTGATCAGTAAATGGCAGTGCACTGTTAAGATTTCATCTGTCGTTCAGGAACTGGCGAATCTGATCCACGGCGGCTTCGGCAGTGACCATCTCCGTTTGGCCGTCTGAGCGTCGCGAGATCTCAAGATGGCCCTCGGCGAGAGATCGTTCGCCAATGGTAACGCGCACAGGCATGCCGAGTAATTCCATTTCCGCGAACTTGACGCCTGGCCGCTCGGCTCGATCATCCATAAATACTGACAAGCCCGCGGCGTTGCAGGCCGCATAGAGTGCCTCTGTGGCATCTCGGACGGCATCAGACTTATCTATACCTAGGGGCACTATGGCGACATCAAAAGGCGCCATAGCGGCTGGCCAAATAATGCCCTTGTCGTCATGGTTTTGCTCAATA
This sequence comes from Halieaceae bacterium, assembly GCA_002683335.1. Classification (GTDB taxonomy): domain Bacteria; phylum Pseudomonadota; class Gammaproteobacteria; order Pseudomonadales; family Halieaceae; genus Luminiphilus. The sequence goes on along the minus strand of NYTE01000048.1, from coordinate 33,087 downwards.
GCGGCGGCGACGATGCGCGTGACACCAATGCCATAACAGCCCATTACCATCGGTTGTTGGCGACCCTGTTTGTCAAGCACGGTTGCATTCATCGCCTCCGAGTATTTGGTCCCCAGTTGAAAAATATGCCCAACTTCGATGCCCCGGCGAATTTCCAGAGTGCCACTGCCACAGGGGCTGGGATCGCCGCTGGCGATTTCTCGGATGTCAGCCACCTCGAAGTCAGGAACATCGCGATGCCATATAGCACCTTTAAAGTGATGGCCATCCGCATTGGCACCGCAGACAAAGTCGGGCATGGAGGCGGCGGTCTGATCAACAATTATGCGCACCGGAAGATCTACCGGACCCAATGATCCAAAGCCAGCACCGAGTCGCGCCTTGACTTCATTTCCATCTGCTAGCGTCAGGGGCGACTGCAAACCCGTCAGTTTCGACGCTTTTGTCGCGTTCAGCCGATGGTCACCCCTTACGACCAGAGCAATCAGCTCATCTTGGTCTCCTTTGGCGAGGAGTGTTTTGACCGACCGGTCGGCGGGAATATCAAAATGGACCGAGAGGTCGTCAATAGTGGTCACGTCGGGCGTGGCAAACTTTTCCCGCTCCGGCGATGTCGCACCTTCCAATGTGATCCTACCGCCCGGTAGCGCGGGCGCTAATTCAACATTTGCGGCGTAGTCGCTACCTGTGGAAAAGGCGATTGCATCCTCACCCGATTCAGCCAAGACATGAAATTCGTGGGAGTGATTGCCCCCGATCGCACCGGTGTCAGCTTCGACCGCACGAAAATCAAGCCCCAGCCGCGAAAAGATCGCTGAGTAGGCTTCGTGCATACGCCAGTAGGTTTGTTCCTGAGAAGCTTGATCGATGTGAAAAGAATAGGCGTCCTTCATGATGAATTCGCGCGATCGCATGATGCCAAATCGGGGCCTTATTTCGTCTCGGAATTTGGTCTGAATCTGAAAGAGATTAACGGGGAGTTGCTTGTAACTCTTGATTTCCGATCGGGCAATGTGCGTGACAATCTCCTCGTGAGTCGGTCCCAGGCAAAAAGGTCGCTCATGCCTGTCTGTAAGGCGACATAGCTCCGGGCCATAAAGTTCCCATCGACCCGATTCCTCCCACAGTTCTCCGGGTTGGACAACGGGCATGGATAGTTCGAGTGCGCCGGCACGCTCCATCTCCTCGCGAATGATTCGCTCCACATTCCGCAAGACCCTGAGGCCCAGCGGCATCCAATTGTAAATGCCGGCGGCGACGCGTCTGATCAGCCCTGCGCGCAGCATGAGTTGATGACTGATCACCTCTGCATCTGAGGGTGTTTCCTTGAGTGTGGAAAGCAAGAACTCGCTGGCGCGCATGACAGACTCCAATTACAGGAACGCCATTCTAATGTTCGAACGTAGGGCAGTACAGACAGCAGACGTTATCAGTAGTTGAGAATGGGCTATTGAGTGCGCTTCTAGGTCGGGCTAGCGAAATATCGATAAAAACAGTGCGAGGGAGGGTTGTGTCAAGGGTCGGAGTGGTGTTGAATCTCGACGACTGCGGGTACCCGCTTGTCTCTTACGAAATCTAACCATTCAAAGAGGTGTTAACTTAATGGCTAAGAAAGCTACCCCGAAAGCGCCATCAAAAATGAAGGCGGTAAAGGAAAAAATGACAAAGTCGCAAATGATCGAAGCGCTGTCAGGTGACAGTGGTCTCTCCAAAAAGGAGGTGTCGTCTGTGCTGGGTTCTCTGGAGCGACTCATTGAGGCGAGTATTGGGAAGCGTGCGGCAGGCGAGTTCACGTTGCCAGGCTTGATGAAAATCACTACAGTCCGCAAGCCCGCAGTGAAGGCACGGAAGGGTATCAATCCCTTCACCGGGGAAGAGACTATGTTTAAGGCCAAGCCCGCGAGTACTGCGGTCAAGGTGCGCCCACTGAAGAAGATGAAAGAGTTCGCCAATTGAGCGAGAGTATTTCGGGCTCCTCCCCGGGGGAGCCTTTTTCTCGGCACCAGTCATCGTCACCGGACAGCTAAATCCTCACACCCCTCCCATCTTTTACTACAACAGCGTTTACGGTACGCTCCGCGCCCGTGTAAAACTTTCCTAGTGACCTCATGTGTTGGGTTGAGCCGATATCGACTATCACCATGAGGAGGGTTTGCCATGCCAATATATGAGTACTGTTGTCAGGATTGTGGCCATCGTTTGGAAGCGATTCAGCGGCTTGCGGACGCTCCTCTATCTGATTGCCCGGCTTGCGGACAATCAAGTCTGAAAAAACAAGTCAGCGCCCCCTCTTTTCGGCTTTCTGGGGGAGGCTGGTATGAGACGGATTTTAAAACCGGCGATAAGAAGAACATTGCTGGTGAGCGCAGTGGTGCGGAGAACACTAATTCCTCGACCAAAGATGCTGGTCAGGCCGGGTCGAGTGAGACCGCCAAGAAACCTTCTGAAAAGTCAGCCGCACCTGTCAAGAATGATGTGAGCAAGGCGACCTGAGCGCGGATACTGAAGAGAAATGGAGAGACACATGCGCAGCCATTATTGCGGCTTGGTCGACGAGAAACTGATAGATGAAACCGTGACTTTGTGTGGCTGGGTAGACCGACGCCGCGATCACGGTGGCGTGATCTTCCTTGACATGCGAGATCGTGAGGGAGTGGTGCAGGTTGTTTTCGATCCCGATACCGAAGAGCATTTTCAGAAAGCGGATAGTGTCCGCAGTGAATTCGTGTTGTGCATTACCGGTCGAGTGCGGGCGCGGACTGAAGCGACTGTTAATCCCGGTATGGCTTCAGGCCGCATAGAGGTGCTTGGGAAAACATTGGAAATCCTCAGCAGCGCACAAACTCCACCTTTCCCCCTTGACGGCCACCATGCTGTGGGAGAGGACGTTCGCCTGAAATATCGCTACATGGATTTGCGGCGGCCAGAAATGCAGCGAAATCTTATCGCGCGCGCTCGTATCACCTCAGCGATCAGACGCTATCTTGATGAACATGGATTCCTCGACATCGAGACACCCATCCTTACCCGCGCCACCCCCGAGGGAGCGCGGGACTATCTTGTCCCCAGCCGCACTCAACACGGCGCTTTTTTTGCGCTTCCCCAGTCACCTCAATTGTTTAAACAGCTTTTGATGGTGTCGGGTTTCGATCGTTATTACCAAATCGCGCGTTGCTTCCGAGATGAGGATTTGCGTGCAGACCGGCAGCCAGAATTCACGCAAATCGATATCGAGACATCTTTCCTCGACGCTCAAGCAGTCATGTCTATTACCGAGGGCCTAGTTCGTCATCTGTTTCAGGAGCAGCTCGGTGTCGATCTGGGAGAATTTCCGCGCATGACTTGGGCCGATGCTATGGAGCGTTACGGCTCTGATAAGCCTGATCTTAGGGTGGATTGGGAGTTGGTGTCGATTGACGATTTAATGACTGGGGTGGACTTTAAGGTTTTTAGCGGCCCAGCGCAGGATCCCGACAGTCGGGTTGCCGCGTTGAGAGTGCCTGGGGGTGCGACGCTCTCCAGAAAGGAAATTGATGACTACACTCAGTTTGTAGGTGTATACGGAGCGCGGGGGCTGGCCTGGATTAAAGTGAATGACCTGACCTCTGGAATAGAAGGTCTGCAGTCACCGATTATCAAGTTTATGCCTGAGGCGACGGTTTTGCTGCTCTTGGAGCGTCTCGGCGTACAGGAGGGTGACATTTTATTTTTCGGAGCTGACAAACGCTCCATCGTAGATGAAGCTTTGGGCGCCTTGCGATTAAGAGTCGCGAGTGACCTCGATCAGGTCCGAGAAGGATGGGCGCCGCTATGGGTGGTTGACTTTCCGATGTTCGAGCGAGACGAGCGAGGTGGCTTAACTGCCTTACATCACCCCTTCACTGCCCCCTCTTGTTCGATTGAAGCGCTGAAAACCGATCCGGAATCGGCGCTCTCTCAGGCCTACGATATGGTGCTGAATGGCAGCGAAATTGGTGGTGGCTCTGTGCGGATTCATGATCAGTCAATGCAAACAGTCGTTTTCGATTTGTTGGGTATTGACGAAGAGGAGGCCGAATCCAAATTTGGTTTTCTGCTCGGAGCCCTGCGACACGGTGCGCCGCCCCACGCCGGACTCGCATTCGGTCTGGATCGTCTGGTGATGTTGATGGTTGGCGGTCACTCCATCAGGGACGTCATTGCATTTCCAAAGACTCAGAGTGCGCAGTGCGTTTTGACCGAGGCGCCGGGCATGGTGTCTGACCAGCAGCTGAAGGAGCTTTCACTCAAGCCGCGGCGACCAGAGCCACAGTCGGGAGCGTAAGGGAGCGATGGCTGGCCATAGCAAATGGGCAAATATCAAGCACCGTAAAGCGGCGCAAGATGCCAAGCGTGGAAAGCTTTTTACCAAATTGATTCGTGAGCTCGTTGTGTCGGCCAGAGCCGGCGGCCCGGTTGTAGAGGATAATCCTCGCCTTCGAGCTGCGGTGGATAAAGCCCTGGGTGCCAACATGAAGCGCGATACGATCGATAACGCGATCGCCCGCGGAGCGGGGACCAATGACGCCGACAACATGGAGGAGCTCACATATGAGGGCTATGCGCCGGGTGGGGTGGCCGTTCTGGTTGAAGTAATGACGGATAATCGGAATCGGACGGTCGCAGAGGTTCGTCACGCTTTCACTAAGCGAGGCGGAAATTTGGGCACCGACGGATCGGTTGCTTACTTGTTCTCAAGGACAGGACTCATTCAGTTTGCCCCCGGAGCTGATGAAGACGCGATCATGGAGATTGCCCTCGAATCGGGGGCAGATGACGTCGTGACAGACTCCGATGGAGCAGTCGATGTGCTGACTCAGTGGGAAAGCGTTACCGATATCCGCGACGCGCTCCTTGGCGCCGGACTTACGCCATTGCAGGCCGAGGTGACGATGCTGCCCAGCATGGCTGTTACGTTGGATGAGGAAAACGCGTCGGCGGTGATGGAGTTGATCGATATGTTGGAAGATCTGGATGATGTGCAAAATGTTTATTCCAACGCTGATATTCCGGAATCTGTGTTGACCGGCCTATAAATGACGTTTGTCACGTAATCGGTCACACTAATCGCTCTTCTTGGCCGGTTGCCAACATGACAACTATTCTCGGGGTTGACCCCGGATCCCGCAAAACGGGCTTCGGCATTGTTCGTGTCGAGGAAGGACGTTCTATTTATGTCGCCAGTGGCACGATTCGGCTTCCGGTGAAGGAGACGCTGGCCGCCCGTTTGAGTGTGTTGTTCGACTCATTGATAGAGATCATTGATACCTACAACCCAACAGAAGGGGTGATAGAGCAGGTATTTATGGCAAAAAGTGCCGACTCTGCGCTCAAATTAGGTCACGCGAGAGGCGCGGCAATGGTGGCCTGTGTGACTAAGGGGTTACTTGTGCACGAATATGCCGCGCGTCAGATCAAACAATCCGTTGTCGGTACGGGTGCGGCCACAAAGCAGCAGGTGCAGCACATGGTGACAGCCTTGTTGGGATTATCTGAGGCGCCTTCAGAGGATGCCGCTGATGGTCTGGCTGCAGCACTGTGTCACTGTCATGCGGCGGGCCTGTCAGCCGCGCTCTCCGCGAGCGGCTTCAGGGCGGGCCGGTTGAGGTAGAGTGGCGTCATGATTGGACAAATTCGCGGCAAGCTTATCGGAAAGCAGGCGCCAGATATTTTGGTCGAGGTGGGCGGTATCGGCTATGAGATTCAGGTGCCGATGACAACCCTGTACTTACTTCCTGAGCTTGGTCAGGAAGTCGTGCTGCTAACCCATTTTGTAGTGCGAGAGGATGCACAGCTGCTCTATGGTTTTATAGAGCCGGTTGACCGTCGCCTTTTTCGTGAGTTGATTAAAGTGAGCGGTGTGGGTCCCCGGCTTGCGCTGACATTACTTTCGGGCATGGATGCGGCCGATTTCGCGCGCTGTTTGCAGCGCGATGATGTTGCTGCGCTGGTAGCATTGCCCGGTGTTGGACGGAAAACCGCAGAGCGTTTACTGGTAGAGATGCGAGATAAGGCAGGTGACTGGCTCGATGAATTGTCACCGGGAGTCAAGGTTGCTGCAGCGCCAGTTCATCAGGATGTCGCGGGAGTTGATCAGCGTTTAGAGGCAGAACATGCATTGGTTTCTCTGGGTTTTAAGCTTACTGAGGCAGCAAAGTTGATTGCCAGCGTTGACGCGCCAGACGACGCTTCTACCGAGGAGTTGATTCGCCTGGCGCTACGTCTGGCGGGCGGCAACAAGGGGTGAAGTGTCGGATTGAGGACGTGGCATGGTGATTGAAACGGATCGGTTGGTAGCGACCAGTGCGCCCGAGAAGGGTGATGAGGTGATGGATCGCGCAATACGACCGCGTCGGTTGGCTGACTATATCGGTCAGCGTGTCGTTCGGGAGCAGATGGAGATTTTTCTTTCCGCCGCTCGCGGGCGCGGGGAGCCACTTGACCACACTTTAATTTTTGGGCCGCCCGGGTTGGGCAAAACGACATTGGCGAGCATTGTTGCAGAAGAGATGGGTGTGCAACTGAGGGCCACGAGTGGTCCAGTGTTAGAAAAAGCGGGCGACGTTGCCGCGTTGATGACGAATCTTGAACCCGGTGATGTCCTATTTATTGATGAGATCCACCGTTTGAGCCCGTATGTCGAGGAAATTCTCTATCCCGCTATGGAGGACTTTCAGCTCGACATCATGATTGGTGAAGGCCCCGCAGCAAGATCTATCAAACTTGATTTACCCCCTTTTACGCTGGTGGGAGCCACCACGCGTGCGGGGTTGCTCACATCCCCTCTAAGAGACCGATTCGGGATTGTTCAGCGATTGGAGTTTTACGACGCGTCTGAGCTCAGTGAGATTGTAAAACGAGCGGCCGGCATTCTGAAAATCCCGATCGAGGATTCGGGTGCGGCAGCCATAGCTCGTCGATCTCGAGGTACGCCCCGCATTGCTAACAGGTTACTGCGGCGCGTAAGAGATTATGCTGAGGTAAAAGCGGACGGTGCAGTCACAGGCCCGGTGGCTGAGGCTGCGTTGGATATGTTGAGTGTCGACGCGCAAGGTTTTGACCATTTGGATCGCCGCTTGTTGCTAATGATGATAGAAAAATTTGATGGTGGGCCAGTGGGTGTAGATAGTTTGGCGGCAGCACTATCGGAGGAGCGAGGTACGATCGAGGATGTGCTGGAGCCCTTTCTCATTCAGCAAGGATTTATCCTCCGGACACCAAGGGGCCGCATAGCGACCCGCCATGCTTACACGCATTTTGGCATACCCTTTCAGGGTTCGGCCGCAGAAACGCTCACCCTCGATCTGGAAGAGCCGACATGACCGGGGAATTTTCCCTGCCAATTCGGGTCTATATTGAAGATACCGACGCAGGGGGCATTGTTTATTACGTCAACTATTTAAAATTTCTCGAACGCGCCAGGACGGAGTTTATGCGTTCTCTGGGTGTTCATCGTGCCGCGTTGACTGATGATGGCCGGATATTTGTTGTGTCCCAGTTGTCTGTCAGTTATCTGCTGCCAGCGAAATTAGATGACGAGATTGTGGCAACTGCACTCGCCCATCAAGTAGGGGGCGCGACCATCGATTTTACCCAGACGGTTCGCCGCACCGACCAATTACTACTGAAGGCCGAAGTCCAAGTCGCGTGTGTTGATCAGGCTTCGGGCCGGCCGCGTCGACTTGGGAGTAACATCAGAGAGCGGTTGCTGGCGACAACAAAAATAGAAAGGGATGAGGTATGACGCAGGAGCTCGGTTTGTTGGAACTGGTTCTGGGAGCCAGTGTATTGGTACAGATTGTGATGCTGATCTTAGGGGTGGCTTCGATTGCCTCTTGGTTTCTGATCATTCAGCAGACCATGTTGATGCACCGGACGGACGATGAGCTTCTCTCGTTTGAGGAGCGATTCTGGTCGGGGATTGACCTCGCGCAGCTGTATCGAGAGGGGAATCAGGCTGTGGCAGATGGTCAATTACCGACGGGAGTGGAAAGTCTTTTTCGCGCCGGGTTCAAGGAGTTTTCGCGGCTATCGCAACAGTCCGATATTGATGCCGACGCTATGTTGGAGGGATCGCGACGTGCCATGAAAGTTGCGTTGATGCGAGAAACAGACCGCATTGAGCAGCACTTGCCGTTCCTGGCGTCAGTGGGTTCTACCAGCCCCTATATCGGTCTTTTTGGGACTGTCTGGGGCATTATGCACTCCTTCAGAGGGTTGGCTAACGCGACACAGGCCACACTGGCAACGGTTGCCCCAGGGATCTCGGAGGCGCTGATCGCTACTGCCATGGGCCTTTTTGCTGCGATTCCCGCGGTACTGGCGTACAACAAACTTGCTGCGCGCAGCGACGTGCTATTGAATCGTTATGAGACCTTTGTGGACGAATTTTCAGGCATTCTTCAGCGACAAGCCTACGCCTTGAGAGCACAACAAGGGCAGAGGCGGTGACCGTGCGAAGGCGGCGCATGTTGGCAGAGATCAATGTCGTGCCCTATATCGACGTGATGTTGGTGCTGCTGGTGATTTTTATGGTGACTGCCCCCATGTTGATGCAGGGGGTCGAAGTGAATTTACCCGAGGCGCAATCAGCACCTGTCGCCAAGCAGGACGCCGAACCCCTCATCGTTTCAATCAATGACCGCGGACAACTCTTTTTAAACCTTGGGGTCGATGACAAGCAGGCGCTTGAGCTTGCGACTATTCGTCGGCGTGTCGCCGCGGTATTGAGGCGGACGCCGGATAAACCCGTACTGGTCTGGGGAGATAAGCAGGTGGCTTATGGCGATGTGGTCTTGTTAATGACGGCGCTGCAGGAGGCAGGGGTGCCCTCAGTGGGACTGGTGACTGAAAACCCCGCAGACAACGGATGACAGCAGACCGGCTACTTTTCATTGGGTTTCCGACGCTATTGTCGTTGTTACTCCATATTGTAGTGGCGTCGCTTTTGTTTCTGCGGTGGTCTGGGCCGACGGAGGTCGTGGCATCGGTGCCCGTCGCGCTCCCGATTCAGGCGACGATTGTGAGAACGGAAACCGCAAAGGCAGCCAGCAAGCCTAAGCCAAAAGCCAAACCAGAACCGAAACCGAAATCCGCGGAGATTCCGACGACCAAGCCAGAACCACCGCCGGTAGCCGTCACGCCGCAACCGAAGGCCGCCGACCCGACTCCCGCAGAGGAAATTGCGTTGCAAATGGATGCGCAACAGCTGGCTGCGTTAACCCGTGAGGAATTGACGTCCCTCATTGATGCGGAACAAGCCGCGTCTGGATCGCTCGAACCCTCTCTCCGCGACGTGGTGGCAGCGACTATTCAAGCGGCAGTGATTAGTCGATGGACTCGACCCCCCAGTGCGCGGAACGGCATGGTTTCAATATTGTCTATACAATTGGTGCCTACGGGAGAAGTAGTCGGCGTTGGGGTCATTCAATCCAGTGGTAACACGGCGTTTGATCGCAGTGCAGTGACAGCGGTCGAGCGTGCCGGGCGTTTCCCCGAAATCGCGAAGGTGGACAATCGGACCTTTGAGGCGAACTTTCGTCGTTTTCAATTGATATTCAAGCCCGAGGATTTGAGGTACTAAAAATGCTCATGAGAAATTTCTTGGCCCTCCTGCTGGGGGTGTATGTATCTTCCGGTTCAGCAGAGCTGCAGATTGAAATTAATCAGGGTGTGGAGAATCCGACTCCCGTGGCAATTGTACCGTTTGCCTGGCAAGGCGTAGGTGCGGCGCCGGAGGACGTTGCTCAGATTGTCGACTCGGACCTGGCGCGCAGTGGTCAGTTTTCGCCGGTCAGTCGGCGGGATATGCTTGGCTTCCCAAGCCGCGAATCCGAACTGTATTACCGGGATTGGCGCGCAATTTCTGCAGAGTATGTGCTGATTGGCAGGGTTAGTGTTGGGGCCCAGGCCAGAATCGACTTTCAGCTGTTCGATGTTACCCGGCAGGCAACGGTGGAGTCGGGCACGGTGACAGGCCCGGTGAGTGAGTTACGCATGTTGGCGCATCGCGTGTCCGATCAGGTTTATGAAACGCTCTCGGGTATACCCGGTGCGTTTGCCACCCGGCTGCTTTATGTGTCCGTGACCCGCAATCCTGAAGGCAAAGACTTTTATCGTCTCACGCTGGCCGATGCCGATGGCAGGCGTCCGATCGTCTTGCTGGAGGGGCGTGACCCCATTCTCTCGCCGACGTGGTCTCCAGACGGTCGCGAGATCGCTTATGTCTCTTTTGAGACCTCTCGGCCAGCCATTTACAGACAAAACCTCCTGACTGGCCAACGAGAGCAGCTCACCAATTTCAAGGGCTTAAACAATTCACCTGCATGGTCACCGGATGGCAACAGTATGGCTTTGGTGCTCTCAAAGGATGGAAATCCGGATATCTATATTCTCAATCTGTCCAGCCGTTCGCTGACCCGATTAACACGCCATTTTGCGATTGATACCGAACCCACTTGGATGCCTGATGGGAAGTCTCTGTTGTTTACCTCTGATCGTGGAGGGCGCCCGCAGATTTATCGTTATGACTTAAGGACAAAAAAAATAGTCCGGGTGACGTTTGAGGGACCTTACAACGCGAGAGCCAGAGTTGCTCAGGACGGTCGAAATGTGGCAATGGTGCATCAGCGGGACGGGCGTTATCACATTGCGGTGTTCGATTTGGTGACCGACCGGTTGACAGTGCTGACTGAGACAAGCCTCGATGAAAGCCCCAGTATTGCCCCAAATGGGTCGATCGTCCTTTATGCTACCAAGCGCGGAGAAGAAAGTATCCTGGGTGCCGTTGCTGTGGATGGCGGTGTCAGGTTCAGCTTGCCCTCGCGCGAGGGGAGTGTGCAGGAGCCTGCTTGGTCGCCATATGTGACACCTTGACTTTTGGCGTAATTTTTTTACTCAGGGCAGAGGAAAATAAGGTGGTTATGCGCTACATTAGACGTATATTAGTTTCCAAACACTGGGGAAAGGTAAGGACCATGAAAAACGCAACGCTTTACACAAAGTGGTTAGGACTGATTTTTGCATCACTGATTTTGGCAGCTTGTTCCGGTAACGATACCAAGGAGCGGGAGGCGGCCGCTACCGCCGCTGCCGAGCAGGCAGCTCAGGAGGCCCAAGCCGCCGCGCAGGAGGCAGCACAACAACAAGCAGAGGCCGCGGCCGCCGCCGGCCAGAGAGAGGCCGAAGCCGCTGCTGCTGCGGTGGGGACCACTTTTTACTTTGATTTTGACAGCTCGTCTTTGACCGACGAAGCGCGTGCTCAGGTTGATGCACATATCGCAGCATTGCAGGGGAATAACGACAGTGTCCGTTTAGAGGGCCACACTGACGAGCGAGGCACGCGGGAATACAACTTGGCTCTGGGCGAACGTCGTGCCAATGCAGTCAGAGACTACATGGTAGCTAATGGCTTACCAAGTTACCGAATAGAGACGGTGAGTTACGGTGAGGAAAACCCGGTGGCTTACGGCTCTGGCGAGAGTAATTGGCAACAGAACCGTCGGGTTGAGCTCAAATAACTGAGGACAAGACTTTGACAGCGTTACCCATCAAGCCGGCACTTTGTGTCGGTTTTTTGTTGCTGGGCACAAATATGCCCTTATCTGCTCAGGATTATGTCGACGTGGAAGCGGAGCGCCGGACCGACGCCGAAAATCTCAATGCGCCGATGCCGGTCAACGCCACTGTTGATAATGATGCCGCTAGCTATTCTGGAATACGACCTTATTCCGGTTCAACGACGGTGGCTTCTCCGCCCTCTGATATTGATGGTGAAGGTATTACGAGTAGCGACTCCGGTAGCCTGGTTTTGCGAGTACAGCAGCTTGAAGCCGATGTCAGGCGCTTAAACGGACTTTTGGAAGAGGCCACTCAAGCCTTGGTTCGATTGGAGGCTCAAAGTCTGGAGCGGTATGTTGATCTGGATCGTCGGGTGGCTGCCGGTGCTGTGATCGACACAGCTGCAGGTACAGACGAGGTCACAACTTCACCGGTGAACACGCCGATTGGAGGTGATGATGGCGCAGTGCGTGCAGGCGCTGCTGACCCACAAGTAGGTGAAGAGGCTGCCTATCGGGCAGCCTATGAACTGGTTCGGGAAAAGTCATTTGATGACGCAGTGGCTGCTTTCCTTTCTTTTCTCACCGATTTTCCGTTTGGTCGTTACGCCCCGAATGCACATTACTGGCTGGGCGAGTTATATCTCGTTCTCGATCCCCCTGACCCAGAATTGGCGCGTCAGAGTTTTAAAATCCTGTTGGATCAATACCCAGCTGACCCGAAAATCCCAGACGCGCTATACAAGTTGGGGCGCGTACAGTTTATCAAGGGCAACCGGCAGCGTTCACAGGGGTACCTTGACGAAGTCATTCGAGAGTACCCCTCTCATCCAGCAACGCAGTTGGCGCGGCAGTTTCTATTGGAGAACTTTTAGCCACCTCGGGGCTTGAATTTTCACCTAGTAGCGTTAGCATACGCGCCTTCCCTTCATTGGGCCGTTAGCTCAGTCGGTAGAGCAGTTGGCTTTTAACCAATTGGTCGCTGGTTCGAACCCAGCACGGCCCACCATTACACGAATCACTTCTAGGTGGTTTGTTTAGTTGAGTAGCGAGAGCCGAGCGGTTTAACCGTCAGCACTCTGATATCTGGCAACAACTACCTTCATGACGGAGTTTTTTTTGTCTTCACCTTTCTATCCCCCTTTGCGTACCTTGATGGGTCCCGGTCCTTCTGACGTTTCCTCGAGGGTTCTGGCTGCTGCGGCCCGGCCAACGATAGGGCACCTAGACCCCTTATTTGTTTGTCTTATGGACGACGTCAAGCGATTACTGCAATTCGCGTTTCAAACGACGAACGAGCTGACTATCCCCTTGTCGGCGCCTGGTTCTGCCGGAATGGAAGCGGCGTTCGTTAATCTCCTCGAGCCAGGTGATAAAGCTATTGTCTGCCAGAACGGCGTCTTTGGCGGGAGAATGAAAGAAAACGTTGAGCGCTGCGGTGGTACTGCGGTGATGGTGCAAGATAGATGGGGTGATCCGGTCGACCCCGAGAAGGTGGCGAAGGCGATTCAGACGCACCCCGACGCCAAAATCCTCGCCTTTGTTCATGCAGAAACCTCCACGGGCGTGCGCAGCGATGCTGAAACGCTCTGTGGCATGGCGAAATCCGCGGGCATGCTCAGTATTGTTGACGCAGTGACGTCACTTGCGGGAATCGATCTGCAGGTGGATGCCTGGGGTGCTGATGTTGTGTACTCGGGCACGCAAAAATGCCTTTCCAGTTTGCCGGGTATCGCGCCAATTACCTTTAGTTCGAATGCAGTGGAGATGATCGCCACTAGAAAGCGTAAAGTGCAGAGTTGGTTCCTGGATATGAATCTCATCATGGGGTATTGGGGTGAGGGCGCCATGCGTGCTTATCATCACACGGCGCCGGTAAATGCCATTTATGCGCTTCATGAAGCATTGCTGATGCTAGAGGAAGAGGGCCTTAAGGCCAGCTTTGCCCGTCACAAAGCAAATCACCTGGTTTTGACTGAGGGCCTTTCGGAGCTCGGCCTCAAACTCGCAGTCTCAGAACCTTGGCGACTGCCGCAGCTCAACGCCGTCCAGATTCCTGATGGCCAGGATGACGCCGCAATTCGTAATGCCTTATTAAAGGAGTTCGACCTGGAGGTGGGCGCTGGTCTCGGGGAGTTGGCGGGTAAGCAATGGCGCATTGGGCTGATGGGTAGCAGTTGCAACACAACCAATATCAATCGATGTCTCACGGCTTTGGAGGCGGTATTGCGCCAGTGATAGATGCGAGGGTTACGCTTGGTAGGTCCCTGTCAAAACACTGCCGCTACTTCAGCTGGCGTAGTCTGGCTCCTCCTCATCTAGTATGGATTTGAGTTGCGCAAAGTGTCCCTCGGCCTGTCCCGGGTAATTCTCTAACTCTATCGCTGTTTTTTCGGCAACGGCATCTGGCAATACCTTGAGCGGCAAACCGGTCCACAGCGCTTTAACATAGGTTTCCGCTGCGCGCTCGAAATAGAATAGTCGATTGAACGCATCCGCCACATTGTCACCAATGACCATCACACCGTGGTTGCACATGATGAGCACTTTTTTCGATGCGTCCGCGAGGTGTTGGCAGCAGCGCTCGGCCTCCTCTTCGAAGGCCAGCCCGCCGTAATCGCGGTCAACCGCATAGCGATTGAAAAACATCGCACAATTCTGGTCGATTGGTGGGAGACGAGGATCTTCCAGCGTTGCCAGTATGGTGGCGTGAATCGAATGTACGTGCAGCGCCACTCTGGCGTGAGGGCACTTGCGGTGCAGTGCGCCATGTAACCCCCAAGCCGTAGGGTCTGGCGCACCCGGTCTCTCCATAGTACCGGGGTCATTAGCATCGACCAAAAGTAGATCGGATGCGCGGATGCGCGAAAAGTGCGATTGGTTAGGGTTCATTAAAAATTGCGTGCCATTGGCGCTAACCGAGACTGAAAAATGATTGGCTACGCCCTCATGGAAATTAAGGCGAGCTGCCCACCGAAACGCCGCTGCGAGATCCACTCGCTCCGCCCATTGGGCGTCGCATACAGTTGCTGGTCGTGGTGGATTGGCCCGTGCGTCTTGAGTCATTTCGATTTTTTCCCACATCACAGTCACTTACCATAACACCGCTCTCTCAGTCGGGGGAGAGTACGGGGTTGGTGCAAGCCGTCCGGGGATTATCCGAGACGAGAAGGGGCGGGTTACTTGGGGCGATATCGGGATTTCGCAGGCTATACTCAGTACCCTAGGCTCAGAAATTTATACAGGAGTAGAGCGGCATGACACTTCCTCGTTATGGGGTGCACGACGATATTGAGGATGTTGTGACAGCCCTTACGACGACCGGGGCCGTAGTGATAGAAAACCTATTACCTGAGAAGATTGTGTCTGGGCTCATCACTGACCTTCGGCCGCAGTTTGACCGGGAGGGACACCTTTACCAAAACGGTTTTAACGGTCATCAAACCTTGCGTGTGGGAGGTGTAACAAAATATTCGGTCTATTTTGCTGATTTCCTGCTGAATCCCACTGTGCTCGCTGTGGCAGATGCAGTGTTGAAACCTTATTGCGACGTGTATCAGGTGGGGAGTACGACCGCTATTGAAATATTGCCGGGTGAGGGTGCGCAGGTGCTTCACGCTGATGACACCTGCTACCCGAGTCACTTATTGCCGTTTGAAGTTCAAATTTCCGCTCTATGGGCCCTAGACGATTTTACGGAGGAGAACGGCGCGACGCGGATAGTGCGAAAGGAGACCGGGATAAAGGATTTCGCGCAGGTTTGTGAAAAGGACGTAATTCAGGCGGTGATGCCCAAGGGCTCTGTAGTGTTGTATTTAGGTTCTACGTTACATGGCGGTGGCCAGAATCAGAGCGATGCGGCCAGAAAAGCAGTCGTCAATACCTACTGTTTGGGTTGGTTGCGGCAGGAGGAGAACCAATATCTTACGTTAACACGCGATGAAGTGGCCTCGCAGTCTGAAGCGATGAGAAGGATGCTCGGGTTCCAAGCGCACGGCCCCTACCTCGGTGTTTGGCCAGAGGATCCCGATGGGCTCTGGTATGAGACGTGAGTTTTTACGGGTAATGTCCTATCTGAATTAATCAGAAGCCGGCGACGCCAGTGGGATAGGCGGCGCTGTCTCCTTCGATATCCGCGCCGCTTGAAACCGCCTGAATTGCCTCCTCCATAATGTGAAGTCCTGCTCTCAGGGTGTCTTCATTCATGTTGAGCGCTGGATATAGGCGAATCGTATCCTCATGATCCGAGATAGCCCATACCCCTCGCTCAAGCATCTCGCCCCTTACAGCCCGTGCGACCCACCAGTTCTCTCCTTCGCGGTCAGTTCGGCTAGCTCTCTCAAAACTCACCCCGATCAGCAGTCCATTCCCTCTGACTTGCCTAACAATGTCGTAGTTTTCCCAGTCTCGGGTGATTTCCTCGACAATTCGACCAAGCTTGGCTGCTTGCGCGACGATGCCATCTCTTTCGAATATCTCGAGGGTTTTTATCGCTGCGGCACACCCTGCGGGAGAACCTGCAAAGGTTGACCCAGAATTAAAGTGACGGTTGTCACCGAGGATGTCATCACGGGCGGAAATGCCCGATAGCGGTGCGATACCGCCTGACAGGTTTTTGCCATAAACCAAGATATCTGGAGTCACGTCGTAGTGCTCTATCGCCCACATTTTCCCGGTTCTTCCCAATCCGGTGAGCACCTCGTCGCTGATAAGTAGCCAGTCGTTTCGGTCGCAAATGTCCCGAACTCCTCGCACAAATGCTTGAGTTGGAATCCAGTTGCCCCCCTCTGCCAAGCCAGGTTCGAGCATTACACCGGCAATATTGTCGCGACTCACCATCGTCTCGTGGATGTGGTGTTCCAGATACCATAAGCAGAAATCTACATATTGATCCTGTGAGAGATTAGCCGGAATATTGTCGCTAAAGGGATAGGGCGCACGGACCACGCCCCCTGACCACGCTTCCAGGTGAATGGCTGAGTCGCCCCCGAGTCCGCTTAGTAATTTTCCAGCAATGGAATTGCCGTGGTAGGACGCGCCGAAGGTAACGATATATTGGCGTTGGGTATGGGTCAGCGCGAGATGCACCGCTGCCTCCGCCGCCTCAGTGCCCGACACTTCAAAGTTGGTCCGCGGTAGCGCGCAACCGGGCATAATTTCCGCCAACATCTCCGCCAGCTCGTAACGAAGCGGGTGATCAAAGTGAAACCCATAGCGCCGGTTAGCGGTTTCCACCACCTTGAGTATTTCGGGGTGGCAATTACCTAACGGGTTGGTCGCCCAGCCGTTTTGGAAATCGATATAGCGCTGATCGTCGAGATCCCATACGAAATCCCCCTCAGCCCTGGAGACCACGATCTGACGCACTGATCTGAATCCACGGGATCCCGCTTTCTGCATGGCCTCATTGAAGCGCAACCCATTTTTAAAAAGCGGTATGCCGCGCTCAAGCGCGCGTAATGTTTTGGGCCCGGGAAAAGGTTTGTTCATAATCGGTTACCTAATCAGCTAGACGAGCGTCTTGGATGTGATGAGGAGCCAGTTCGCCGTAGATCTGGCGCATTCCTTTTCAGGCAGCGCTAAATATTCCCCGCCAAATGCTAGTTTACACTGGCTATTGTCGATTATGTGCCCGTAACCAGGGATAGAGCAGCGGTCCAGAGAGAATGGCAATCAGTCCGGCTACCCCATACCACCCGATTTCGATGCCTAAAAATCCAAAGCGGTCACGGCCCCATAGCGTCAGGCTATGATCCCCCAGCGTGATGAATATCATGAAAGCAATCAGGGCGATCGGAGGGGTAATCAACAGGCCCATAATGATCATGCCGCCGGGGATCTTAAAAGGGCGATGTAGGTCGGGTTCGACGACGCGCAGTCTTGCGGCAGCGATAAAGATAAGAGCATAGGAAGCCACCATCAGGAGCACGTCGATGATGACCAGGCTCTGAAAAGGTCCGATTACCAATACGGCATTGACGCCTGCTATGAGAAGAATGGCCACGATGGGGGTGCCGAATTGCGAGCTGGTGACGGTTAACATCGAGGGCAGTAAGCCGTCTCTGGCTAGGCTTTGAATCGGCCGAGCACCTGACGCCATATAATCGAGGTAGAGCGCGAGATTCCCGAGCACTGCAGACGCAAGCAAGGCGTGCCCAAGCGCAGTGCCGCCTAGTTGTCGTCCAATGTCCACGAAGGACATTTTGCCGTCGCCGCTATCGACAGAAAAGAGCTCCCACTCACCGATCGCCGCAATACTGGCGGCGGTGGGCACCAAGTACATGAGCGCAACAAAAGGGAGCGCCAGCATCAGCGCTCTAGGAATGATGCGCTGTGGCTCCTCAATCTCTCCGGCTAGGGTCGACATGGATTCATAACCTGCGTACATCCATAAGCCGACACTGAGCCCCAGAATCAATGTGCCATCGCTGCCTAAAAGGTCGGTTCCCGGTGGTGTGATCGGCGTGAAGGGATTGAACTGCCAGTTGGCAATTCCCACTGCGGCCAAAATAACAATGGGTGAAATAATCAGAATGGCAAACAGGCTGGATCCGATAGCCACCACTCGGATGCCCATAATATTGACGAGCGTAAAGATCGCGATAACAGACCAGCAGATCAGGTAGTACACCGAGTCACTAAAGCCAATCTGGTTTTGCAGATAGGTGGCACTCAGGACGATGTATAACGACGTGTCGACCAGGAGAGCGAGAGACCACCACCATGCAGCTTGAAACCCCCAAAACTCGCCGAGGCCTCGTCGCGTCCAGATGTAGAAACCGCCATTCTCTGGGATAGCAGATCCCAGTTCGCTGGCGATAAGTGCCATTGGCAGCGCCCAGACAATGGGTAAAAAGAGCAGTAATAGAAGCGTGAGGCCCGGTCCAGACGACGAGACCATCTCCTCTATGCCAAAAGAGCCTCCTGAGACGAAGATGTAAATCATGAAAAACGCGCTGAAGAGCGGTATGCGGGTGCGTTTTGCATCCAAATCGGAGCCATCAGTCGCGGTGTTTTGCTGCAAAGTCTGCCCCTTTTTTGTCATGGTAGATCGATGACAATATCGCTCTGGGAAAGCAAGTCCCTTGGCCACTACTTCACCGTGCGGGCAGTATAGTACGGGGCGCCCTCAGCGTGGCCTTATCTCACAATCCAAGCTGGCTTCCAATGAATGAAGGTACCAGTGTACGAACTGCTGCAATGTAAATTCGAATTCTGAATGATACGGACCAGGCTCGAAAAACCGCGAATTCACGCCTGCTGCATTGCGCGTAATGATGTATTCGTCCTCAAGGGTTGTGTGATGCCAGAGCCAGGTCAAGTTTTCGACGTCGTAGTCCTTACCATCTACGGCGTCTTCGCGAACGAGCCATACCAGTTCCATATCTGTCTCGGTGCGTGAGCGGGGTAAAAAGCGGTACAACACGCAGTGGTCAGGGTAGTTGAGCATGAAGGTCAGAGGGCCCATTTGGAAGTCGCCGGCACCACCATCGTAGTCCCGGATATCGCCCATCAGTGGCGCAACGGGTTGCCCATCTTTGCTGCCCGTCACAAACCCGTCGAATAGACCGTATCGCATTGTATGTGCGCAGGCGCCAAAACTGGGTGCATCAAGATAGATTTCGGTGTGTTCTTTTGAAATGCCGGGAATACCCGTCACCTCGTCGGCGCGCTTAAGCATTTTAGCCACTACTGGCGCTGATTTTTCTTCCAGGTCTTTCAGGGTATGCAAACGCGCATAGGCTCTGTGTGAGGTAGCGCAGTGGTAGCACTCAAGATAATTCTCGATAGCCAACTTCCAATTTGCCTCAACGCGATAGGTTTGCCGATGCGCAACCTTAGCGTGCTCAAGGTCATAGGCACCCAGGGGTTCACGGATATTCTCCAGCGAAGCCAGGAGGTCGCCGGCCTCGAGATCGCAGTTGATAAAGACCAAACCCATATAGGTTACGCAGTTGACCGGCTTCAGGCCATGCGAAGCACTTTCAAAATCCGACATGATGTGGGTTTCGCGAGCGACTTTGAGTGAGCCGTCGATGTTGTAGACCCAGCCATGATAAGGGCAGACATGGGTTTTACGGTTACCGCGGGTCTCTTCGCAAACCCGGGCGCCTCGGTGGCGACAAATATTATGCATTGCGCGGATTTCGCCGGTTTCTGTCCGCGCGACGATGATCGAGTCTTCGCCGATCTCAATGAGCTGATAATCACCGGGAGAGGGGATCTCGCTGGTATGAAGTGCATAAATCCAGCTTTTGAAAATAAGGTGTTCAAGCTCCTGCTCATGGACCAAATGCGAGCGATAAAAATAGGAGTCCATCGCGTGGTGGGGCCGAGCCTTCTCGGCCTCCAGCTTCTGGCGCATGCGCTGAAAAGAATCGTCTACGGAAGTCGCAATGGTCTGCATAGCGTCTCTCAGTAAAAGCGGCGGATCAATGAGGTGGTGCTGGTGTTTGCCAGCGCTTGGGAGATTTGAAGATGGGCGCGTCAATTACCTTGCATGGCGCGAGCAGGCGCGTCCAATGCAATTCACGCTGGTAATAAATTTCCGCAACCAGTTCGTCTCCCGCGGCGCCATAGGGCATCTCGATTTGAGCGTAGGCAATGTTGGCCTTGGCTGTCGGGCACCAGGCTGCGGAGGTCACGGTGCCCACTTGTTTGTCTCCCTTAAGAATAAAGGAGTGCTCGGCCGGTTTGTTACCCTCTACATCGAGCATGGCAAAGCGATAGCGAGACCCATTGGCCTGCTCTTTGAGCAGCGCTGAGCGGCCATTAAAGAGGGGTTTTGAGAAATCGACCAGCCAGCTTAATCCCAGTTCGAACGGGCTGCGTGTTCGACCCACACGGACGACTTCCTCGGCGGGCATAAAATCAACATTGGCTTGTAAAAAACCCGCTTCGATGCGCGCAAGTTCAAGCGCATAGGAGCCGATCGGCTTGATGAGGTAGTCATGGCCGACTTGAAAAAGCTGATCCCAGAGCGTTTCTGCGCTTTCGGGGGGTATCCAGACCTCGTAACCCAGATCTCCAGTAAAGCCTGTTCGACTCACCATCAGGGGCTGGCCTTCAAAAGTGTAATGCGCAATGCCGAATGGCTTCAGTTGATTTAGGTCATGGCACCCAAGCAGTGTTAGGACGGTGCAAGAGGTGGGTCCCTGAACAGCCAGTCCCACGACCGCTTCGGATTCATTTTCAATCGTGACGTCGAAGCCTAATTTGTTCCAAGCGAGCCAGTCGTCCGCACGCTGGTAAGAGCAGATACGGTAGTCCTGCTCCCCGAGCCGAAAGATGGTGCCATCGTCCATGACTTGGCCATTGTCATCACACCAAATGGCATACCCCACTCGATTGACACCGATCTTGCTGACATCCCGTGTGATGAGCCGGTCAAGATAGCGTTGCGCATCTGGTCCGGTGACCCGGTACTTATTCATGGGAGAGAGATCAAACACCCCGGTAGTGCTGCGCAGTGCGAAATACTCGAGTTCCACATCGAAATAGGCATTAGGGGTGGTGTATCCCATCCAGTTGCCCCAGTCGTTTAAATCGCACATCGCTTCCACCCGGGAGTGGAACGGCGTGGTGAGTAGCATAGTGTCTCGGCTGACGTCGCTCATCACAGGGCTCCTCTTTTCAGAATTTCCTTGGCGGCATTTCGCCCGGGTAGCCCCTGAATGCTGCCACCGGGGTGCGCTCCGGCGCCGCAGAGGTAGAGTCCATCGACTGCAGTGGCGTACTGTGTAGATCCGGGAAATGGCCGCATCATCAAGGCTTGATCAATCGACAGTTCACCGTGGTGCCAGTTGCCGCCGGTCATACCATGCGACGCCTCAAAATCCGAAGGCACCACCAGTTCACTCGCTTTTACCAAAGCGCCAATACCGGGCGCATAGGCCTCTAGCTCTTCCAGCAATTGGTTAAGCAGTCGCGGCTTACCGGCCTCCCAGCCGATGTCGGGTGCGAAGGGCACATAATGGACGATCGCGGTCAGCATATGTTCGCCCACCGGCGCCAAGCCGGGGTCCTCAACAGTGGGTATGCTGATATCAAAGATGTGCCCACTGCTGAGCTCCCGGTACTTCATCGGGTTTAGCGCTGTCTCCATGCTGTCCATAGAGGGTGTAATGACGAGTCTCTCTGAGAGCTGCGCTTCCGTCAGGCCTGTAAAGGTGGGTAGTGCACTCAGCGCGAGGTGGAGTTTGGCGGTGCCGCTTCTGGATCGGTAGTGCTCAGTCCGCTTCGCCATACCGGCTTCCATCTGATGATATCCAAGCAAATCGCGGAAAGTGGTGGTGGGATCAGCATTAGAAATGACAATCTTCGCCGATACGGTCTCTCCCGAAGCAAGCGTGACACCGGTCACTCGGTCACCGGTTTTGTCGATGGCGGAGACTGCCGTGCCCAATTTCAGTGTGGCGCCATGTTTTTCTGCCGTGGTGGCGAGGGCCTTACCCAGAGCGCCCATGCCGCCGATCACCTGTGTAGTACCGGTCTGCCCGAGGTGCTCCCCGGTTGCTCTATGCAGATAGCTGTATACCGTATTAGGTGAACGCGGACCCATATTGGTGCCGGTAACAGCGTCTAAAGCGATAGTGCTTTTCAATGCAGGGTGAGAGAAATGCTCATTCATTACGTCATAGATGTTGATCATCACAACGCGCATCAGATCCCGGAGTCTTTCGCGACTGAGCATCTTCAGTTTGAGGCCCAACTTCATTAGCGTGAATCGATCTGTCCAGTTTTGCTCAACCAATTTAGGCGGCCGGTTGCGATAGAGGGTTGTCATCAGTTTTGCAAAGCTACGCACCATTTCTCTGAAATCGCGATATGCAGCTTGATCAACGGGATCGACCCCGGCCCCGCTGACCTGATCCCCATCCAATATCAGGTGGTCAGCGTCAGGTTGCAGTGAAATCGTTGCCTTGGCTTTACCTAAAGACAAACCGGCGCCTTTGAGATCAAGGTCTTTAACAATGCTCTGGTCAAACTGGGACAGCCATTGCGCGCAATCGGAGACATTGAATCCCGGGGTGAATTCGCGACTGCTCGCGCAACCGCCGGGCTCTGTGCGGCCATCAATCACCATGACGTGCTTGCCCGCTTTGGCGAGGTAGCTCGCGCAAATTAGCCCATTGTGGCCGGCGCCAATGATTACCGCATCATAATCAGTCATCGGCGTACCCTCCCGGAACAGTGTTGGATTTTTTCAAATCGGCCAGAATTTCGCGCGCTGCGTTGGCGCCCGGTGCTGCCATTACGCCGCCACCGGGGTGCGTGCCAGAACTACACATATACATCCCTTTAATAGGTGACCGGTACTGCGCATATCCCGGAAATGGTCGATTGAATAGCAGTTGGTCAAACGTCAGCTCTCCCATAAAGATGTTGCCTTCGGTTAGCCCGACCTCTGCTTCGATTTCTCTGGGCGTTCTTGTTTCGCAGTGCAAAATAAGGTCTCTAAAGTTGGGGCTATAGTTTGAGATTTGGTCTATGACAGACTTCTCGAATCCGTCTTTGTCCTCATCGGTCCACTCGCGACCTTCTACCTTTGGAGGCGCGTACTGTACGAAAACCGACATCATGTGTTTGCCTGGAGGGGCCATAGTGGGATCGGTGAGTGACGGGATCATCATGTCGAGGTAGGGATCCTTGGACCATGTTCCCGCTTTCCAGTCATCGTATGCCCGTTCCTGCCGTTCCAGGGAGTCACTGAAGTGAAGGTCGCCCGCCATTAATCGGTTGCGCGGGTCCAGACCGTTAAACACAGGTAAGCCGTCAAGCGCGATATTGAGCTTCCCCGAAGATCCCCTGATCTTAAAATTGCGCGCTTTTTTCAGCACGTCTTTAGGCAAGTCCGCGGGGTTGGTAATATCAAGGAAGGTGCGCTTCGGATCTAAATTGGAAACCACGATCGGCGCTTTGTACTCGGTACCATCCTTCAATGCGACACCGGCTGCCTTGCCGTTTTTAACGATGATTTCATCCACATTCGCGTCACAGATAATCTCGCCACCATAAGACTGAAAGGCCTTTGACAACGAGTCGGCGATGGCACCCATCCCGCCGCGGGCGAAACCCCATGCGCCAACATTGCCATCGACATCACCCATATAGTGATGGAGCAGAACATACGCGGTACCGGGCGAGTACACCCCCAACGCGGTACCAATGATGCCGCTGCCCGCCATGTGGGCTTTGATGACATCGGTTTCGAAATATTCGTGCAGATAGTCGCCGACGCTCGCCGTCCAGAATTTGATCGTATCGAGCAGCTTTTCTTCGCCCAAACCCATGAATGAGCGTGCGAACTCTAAGAGATCCCGCAGGTCACGCGGTTTCATCGAGGTGGGGTCCGGCGGTGTCCGCATCAAGTAGGGCCGAATCAGTTTGGTCTGCAGGCTGGTATCAGCGGCATAGCGGTCGTAGGCGTTGGCGTCGCGCTTGGAGTGTCGCGCCATTTCCCGGTAGTGACGATCGTGGTCGCTGTAGTTGCCAAAGTGGTCGCCATTGCGCATGAACGTTGCGCCGCCGCCAAATGAGACCACCTGTAACCCGTGGCGCGGTAGCTCGAGATCCCGGGTAATTTCGGGACGCAGCAAGCTCGAGACATAAGAACAATTGGAATACCACCAGCCCTTATGGAGTTCCCGACTGACCGTTGCGCCACCGATGTAGGGATTGCGTTCGAGTACCGCGACTTTCAGACCGGCTTTGGCGAGATAGGCGCCATTAGTGAGACCATTGTGGCCCGCCCCAATGACGATCGCATCATACTGGTTCACTGCACTCTCCGGTGATCTTAAGTGGATCGAAATAGTGCCATGATCGATGATGAGCGTCCACCTAGAATGAATGATTATTCATTCCGACATTGAGACTTGTTGGAGAAGTCTTTAGACTCTTGGTAGGGATTTCACGAGCAAACATATGAGCGACGCTTCAGGTTTGGTGGCTGGCGAGCCTGCTGGCGCTGCTGTAAAAAGGCGCCAGATTCGCCCTAAAGCAGAGCGTCGCCAGCAGCTGATCGATTCGACGATCCGTTGTATTGCGCAGCGGGGGTTATCGTCGGTCACCATGCAAATGGTCACCCGAGAAGCCGGGCTTAGCGTTGGGATCGCGAATCTTCATTTCCAAAGCAAAGATAACTTGCTGAAAGAAACGCTGCGCTTTGTGGCGGACGAATACCACGGTGGTCAGATCGAGATCATGTCAGGGTCTGACATGCCTGATTTGGGCCAGAGATTGGACGCGTTGCTCGATTTTCAGTTCGGTCGCGGCGTGACCCAGCGTCAAAAAATGTCGGTTTGGTTTGCCTACTACGGTGAGGCCGGTGCACGCCCCGTGTACCAAAAAATCGTGGCCACTTCAGATCGTTTCGCTGCGCAGAAGCTCGAGGCGCTATTTGTCGAAATTATCAAGGAGGGCGGTTACGTCGGTTCGGACGCGCGCGAGCTAGCCATTGGGTATTCTGCGCTTATCGATGGTCTCCATCTGGGATTGTTGGTGACCCCCCGAGAGCTGACTAAGCGATGTGCCAGAGCAGTGGCGAGGGACTTTTTGCGCCGAGCATTTCCGTTGCATGTCCGCTAAGCCGGGCTTTGCTCAGCCCGTTGACGAGATAAAGCGACGTCACGGGGCGTTAAACTGTGAGAGTAAGGCGCTTCTTTTTCCAGCCGACCAAACTGTATTAATCAATGGGCGTTTTAATCACTTTGCCGCCCTTCATCACAAACGCTACCCGGCGTAACGCAGTCATGTCCGTTAGCGGATCACCTTTCACCGCTACGAGATCGCCTCGCTTGCCAAGAGTAATAGCACCCACATTCGAATCAATCGAGAGGTGTTTGGCCGCCACTGATGTTGCCGACTTAATCGCATCCATCGGAGCCATACCTCGCTCCACCATAATCGCGAACTGCCAGCCTCCCATGTCATGGGGCAGCACCGCGGCATCAGTTCCGTAAAGTAACGTGACGCCTTTTTTGTACGCTTTTTCGAAAACGATACGCTGTGCTTCGGTTGTATATGTATTGCGGCGCAGGAATATTTCCGGGTAGCCCTGCTGCCTGCCAATGGTATCGGTGTAAGTACCGTTGTAAATATCCATTGAAAACGCGACGTTGTGCTCTACTGCTAGGTCTATCGTGGCATCTTTGAGGAGCGATGCGTGCTCAAGGGAGTCTACCCCTGCCAAGATGGCATCTTGCCCTGACTGGTCGCTGTGAACATGGGCGGTTACTTTTTTCCCATATCTTTTGGCCACGGCAACAACAGATGCTATGTCGGCTTGAGTCATCTCGGGGGCTCCGGGGCTCGTACCCATTGAGAAAACCGCGCCCGACGCAATGACTTTTAGGAAATCGGCGCCCGCGATGATGGCGGCCTCAGCACGCTCAGCAAACTCCACCGGTGTTCTTGCTATACCCTGCTGCGACTCGACTGGGATTCGATCCGGTGGGATTTCAGGGAAGGTAAGGTCGCCCCCTCCACCCGGAACGGTGAGGTATGGCCCCGCGGTTTGTATTCGAGGGCCCAACGCATCTCCTCGCTCTATGATTTCGCGAGCCTGATAGACCCTGTCAGGGAACCAAGCCCCTACATGGCGCACGGTGGTGAACCCGGTAAGTAGCGTCGTTTGCGCATTATCAAGAATTAGTTGGAGCGTTTCTTCGGGTGTTCTTCTCGCATAAACGCCATAGTCTACAGAGTCCTCGGGATTGCCATCTAAATGCACATGGGTGTTGATAAGTCCCGGCAGGCAGGTGAACTCTGATAGATCTAAGCTATTGGGCGTGGGTATTGGACGGCCATCATCTGGCTCGATGGACCTGATGCGCCCGTTCGAGATGGTAATGAGTCGCTGGGTCAGAGGGGCGGGCGCTAGGCCATCAATTACAGCGCCACATTTAATTACCGTTACGCCACTGGAATCGCCTGGCAAGTGATCCTTTACCTCGGCAGCGCCTGCCACGGTAAAGGGAAGTAAGATCCCCAGCGCTATTTGACACAGTTTTGGGCGGATCGAAGATGGAATCGTTACCAGCATCGTTACTCCGATTGATGTCGGTATCGTAAATAGATTAGGGCGTAAATGGTCAGTGCGCAGCTTGAGGCCAGTCCACACAGAACAAAAACCCCATCAAAGCCCCAGCCAAGGTCGAGCATAATTGAAGCGGCAAATGGACCTGCTGTCTGACCGAGGCCCTGTGCGCCGGGAATGAAGGCGGCCGCGCTGCCAGACCGGTCAGTCACCGATACACCACCCATTTGATACACGTCGATGAAGATCCAAAGGAAATTGAACATCGCCACGCTCATTAAGAAAAGTGCTGCATTAATATTAAATGCCAAGAGACTCACGGCGAATATCATGAAAGCGAAGGTGACCAATAGCGGCCGATCGTAATCAAATCTTTTCAGTACCCACATAGCGGCGAAGCAACCTACGAATGACAGCAGGGAGCACCAAGCGATCACTTGCCCGGCCCATTCACTATCAAGCCCCGATGCACTGGCTGCCAACTCAATATTTGACCAGTAGGCGCCGATGTTGACGTAGGCGATGACGATTGCCGCGATGCCAACCCACGCTAACTTAGGCGGGCGCTGATTTGTCAAGGTCGTTTCCACGTGGACGGTCTCAATACCTTTTGCGGGGATCATGCCCACGAAGGGGAGGGTGATTACATACGTCGCGATGAAAAAATAGTAGATGCCATCCATTGTCAGGCGTGGTATCAGTTGCAGCTCAAGAAATTGGGACACGGCGAAGGCGAGTAGCATCCAGTTGAACGCCTCTCTTGGCTTGGAGTTGGCGCCCAAGCTTGCTACTGCAACAGCGGTATAAAATCCCGAGCCTAATCCGGCTAGGAACCGGAGGGAAAGGGTCATCGGATAATCAATGAATTGAGTGCACAGGCCGTTTGCAAGAATCGCCAACCCTATGCCGAGGTATATGAGATGTTGACGATTCGACCGTCTTATCAAGAGGCTGGTGATCACCGCGCCAATAAACAGGCCGAGCAAGTCCGCCGACGCAACACGATTGACTTGCACCTCTGTGAAACCCAGCTGATCGACCCATGCGCTGTTGATAGCGGGTAGTGCCACTAATACGCTGTAGCCAACCAGAGTCATGAACAAGCTTAGGAGGAAAGGACCCCTGGCATCAAAGGGGTTGGTGGGTTCAGTTGTCTCGGTAATGTCCGTGGTCAAAGGTGCTCCAATCTGCCGACTTTTTATAGTGAGTGACGGTACTCTCGCACCTGGGGCTCGCTTAGGCAACGTTTGGTCCGCGCCCTTTGGGCGAGCGCGACTCAACCCACGCTGGGCGGTTCTGTCACTATTCGATAGTGCGAGCCCCCTGCGCGCAATTGGTCCTAGCAGGGTGGCTGGGTTATGGCTAGAGTTTGAGGTACCGCGAAAGACGATGAACCTTTTCCGGATTATTTCAGAATGGATGGGCGCTAATTCGCTAGATTTACATTACCGCCTGTGCTCAGATAAGCCGCCAAATATGTGCGAGATGACACGACCTAGTGGATCAAAAAGTGGCCACATTTACCGTTGAACAATATTGCGATTCGGCGACCATGCATTTGGCGAAAAGAGACGCCATGACCGCGATCGCTGTGAGTATTGAGGGTCTCAAATGTTATCCGGAAAACATTCCCCTACTATGCGTTGCGGCAAAAAGTTGTATTGCAAAACGCTACCTCAGCGAAGCGCGCTTATACATCGATAAAGCAATGAAGCTGCAGGTGGGTAGTTCAATCACCCATGAAATTCACGCTGATTTGCTTGTACTGGAGGGAATGCCGGGAGAGGCGATTAAATCTTATCGACAATCCCAACGCCTGCGCCCCGACGGCGATGAAGTGCAAAAGAAAATCGATCATGCACGTTACCGAATGAATCGGCTACGACCTAAGGATGGCACACGTGGAGCGAGAGTAAAGTTTCCAGAAGAAATGGCGCGCGCAGGGCAATTGGAAAGAGATGGAAAGGGTGCTGAGGCAGAAGATATTTACCGCAGGATCTTGCGCCGAGATCCGGATCATGTGGAAGCGATGCGTCATTTGGCCGCGATCGCGACAAAGCACCAAAAATATCGAGATGCAGAAGTGTTCCTGCAGCAAGCAGTAAAGGTAGCGCCGGACTATGCCCGAGCATGGTTAGAGCTGTCGGTCGCGCAATTGAACGACGAGAAGCTGGAGGAGGCGATTGAGAGCGCGCGGAAGGTCGTGGAACTTGCCCCAGATACTGCGGAGGCTCATCTTGCATTAGGAAACGCACAGGCTCGCGCTGATTGGCCTGAGCAGGCGGCAGAATCGTATCGAACAGCTCTGGATATCGTTCCGGATCACGCCGGCGCTTTTTCGGGTCTGGGGCAGCAACTGAAGACAATAGGGCGGCAAGAAGAAGCGATAGAAGTGTACAGGCAGAGCATAAAATCTGACCCCACGAATGCGGAGCCCTATTGGAGCCTCGCAAACATGAAGACTTTCCGTTTTGATGATAGTGACCTTGGGGTGATGCTGGAGATGCTGGAAAGTCAGGAGACAAGCGACCAATCTGCTGTTCAGTTGTGCAATGCGCTGGGCTTTGCCTACGAGAGCCGCAAGGAATATGACCGAGCCTTCTATTATTTTCAAAAAGGTAATTCTCAGCAGCGTGCGCTAGAAAGTTACGACCCCGTTGAGACTGAAGCGGCAACCGATCGCCATATAGAAATCTTCACGCCAAAATTCATTGAAGCGCGCGAGGGTAAGGGTGCTTGCGATGACGCACCGATATTTATCGTTGGACTACCGCGCTCAGGATCGACGCTATTGGAGCAAATTCTCGCCAGTCACAGCGAGGTGGATGGCACTCATGAATTGAGTGACTTGGGAATGGTTGTGCGGAGCTTGCCGCAAAGAAGCCCAAAACACCGCTTCCCCGACAATCTCCCTGATCTGGCGGTGAAGGTATGGGCAAGCTTGGGAGAGGCCTATATAGAGCGAACGCAGAAGTACCGACGAGGAGCGCCACGGTTTATTGATAAAAACCCTAATAACTTTATCCATGCGGGTCTGATCCGATTGATACTACCTAACGCACGTATCATCAA
Organism: Halieaceae bacterium; assembly: GCA_002683335.1. GTDB lineage: Bacteria > Pseudomonadota > Gammaproteobacteria > Pseudomonadales > Halieaceae > Luminiphilus. Next base: position 3,399 of record NYTE01000048.1, on the reverse strand, counting down.
CGCGAAACGCCACCCAATCGATAGTTGTTTTGGTAGTTTCAAACAGTTGTTTGCAAAGGGGCAGCCGTTTACCTATGACTTGACAGAAATAGGTGAGTATTACATTCAATATCAACGGGTTATGGATCACTGGCACGAGGTAATGCCTGGGTTTGTGTTAGATGTCCAGTATGAGGACGTCGTCAATGATGTCGAAGGCCAGGTGCGCCGGATTCTTGATTTTTGCGGGCTGCCCTTTGAGGCTGGCTGCGTGAACTTTCATACGACCCAGCGAGCGGTGAAAACGGCGAGCTCGGAACAGGTGCGCCAACCTATTTATTCCAGTTCAGTGAATCTCTGGCAGCGATATGAGTCCCATTTGGGCGAGTTGCTCGATATTTTAGAGCCCCTGTTGGAGCTAGATCCAAACCTTGGATCTAGCCGCCTATAGGTCGGGAAGAATCGCACCTTTCTCCTTGCGGAAAATTGCTATAAAGTTAAAAGAAAGTAGTTTTAAAAAAAAGCTTGTCACTCGGAAGCGAGAATCCACGGGGAGAGAAGGATGTTTCAATCTATGCACAAACCAAAGTTTCAGCTGCTGCCGCTGACCACGGCGGTGACTTCTGTGCTCGTACCGTCACCTCAGGTGATGGCGCAAGAGGGCGCAATGCTCGAGGAAGTGATTGTCAGTGCGCGAAAGCGGACAGAGTCCGTTCAGGATATCCCTGCCAGTGTGCAGGCGCTGTCGGGTGAGGATATCGCGCAGATGGGCGCCCGGGGTATGGAAGATTTTACCCGATTCATGCCCTCGGTGAATGTCCTGAATTATGGCAACGGTTCGTCAAGCGTGATCTTCCGTGGCGCGACGATCGACGGCGGTGGCTATGTCGCGCAGGCAACCTCATCGGTTTATCTCGACGAAATTTCAATCACCTCAACGGGCGCGCAGCCGACTATTCGCATGGTAGATATTGCGCAGGTCGAGGCTTTGGCCGGTCCCCAGGGCGCGATTTATGGTTCTGACGCGCAGGCTGGAACCCTTCGCATCATTACCCAAAAACCCCAGATGAATGAGTATAGCCTTACGCTGGATGGGTATGTGCGAACGGGTTCTGACGTAGACGGTAGTTATGATGGTTCTGTCGTAGCCAATATTCCGCTAATCGATGACACGCTGGCGCTGCGGGTGGTGGGTTTCACCGCCGAAGATGGCGGATTCATTGACAACGTATTAGGCCACACCCCCGACTACGTCAGTACTCCTGATAGCCCCCATGATTGGAGTGGCATGGATTGGGGCGAGTTGGATAACTCAGAATTTGTGGAAGACGACGTTAACCACTCCAAGGTAGACGGCTGGCGTGGGGCGTTGCGCTGGGACATTAATGACAGTTGGTCCGCCACCGCTCAGTATCTGCACCAAGAGGTGGATAACGGCGCTTACGGATTCATGGACCCGTATGTGGGCGATCTCAAAAAAGTGTCGTTCTTTGATGATTACAGCACGGATGAGCTAGACCTTTACGGCTTGACGGTAGAAGCTGACCTCGGATTCGCGCAGCTAGTGTCTGCGACTTCCTATTACGAGCGTGATACCACCTGGGGCCAGGATATCACGGCTTATCACCACTATTGGTCTGGTGCTAATTGGTCATGTGCTGGCGGCTTGGATCCCGACGTTTACTATTGGTACTACTCAACACCAGGTGGGGTAGCGTTATACAACGGGGCCTACTGCCTTGCGCCGACAGCGACCGGGGATTACCTGAGTACGATTCAAGAAATTGGCTATCAGGAGCGGTTCACGCAAGAGCTTCGATTGTCAGCTCAGGGTGAGACCCTCGATTGGCTGGTTGGTTTGTATTACGAGGATGCACAAAACTACTGGGAAAGTGACTTTGCCGATGTAACGAACGGCGACTTCCAGCAGTCCGTCGCGCTCGACTATTACGAGTCAATGGATGAGGCGACGTACCCTAATGCGACACATGCTTGGGACTCTTACAGCGACACGAGCTGGGAGCAATGGGCCGTGTTTGGTGAAGTCATTTGGCATTTAACGGACAAGATTGACGTTACGATGGGCGGTCGGTTTTTCGACCGAGATACATCGAACGCTTACTACGTGCAGCGTCCCAATACCCGTGACGACTTGGATACGTATCCCAACGGCGCTGAAGTGCACGAAACAAACGATAAAGAGTTCGCACCGAAAATTGCGGTGTCATATCGCTTTAATGAGGATGTGATGGCGTACATGTTGTACACCGAGGGGTACCGGCCCGGCGGCACCAATCGTGTTCGCGGGCAGCCGTTTTACCCGAATAACTACGAGCCGGACATCATGACAAACTATGAAGCCGGTATTCGATCTACCATCTTCGGGGGTGCAGGTCGCCTAAACCTCACCGCTTTTTATATGGATTGGGAGGATTATCAGCTCGAGCTCGTAGACCCCAGCAACCAACAGTGTCCCGACGGTGGTCCCGATAGCGTCGCGGGTGTATGCGGGCAGCCATGGCAGGTGTCGATCGGCAACGCTGGTGACGCACACATCCTGGGCGTGAATGGTGAGTTCGATTGGGCTCTAAACCAGAACTGGACGTTTGGTATGAATGCAGAGTGGCTTGAGGCGGAGAACGACTCTGATCTCACCGACCAAGACCTTGCGATCTATAAGGGCGACAACTTACCTACTGTTGCGGAACTGACCGGTTCGGCATGGTTGAATTACGACCGACCGGTGTCGTTTTTTAATGGCTCTGAGGTCTTTGCCAGGCTCCAGTGGTCTTATCGGGGTGATAGTAGCAATATCATTGATAACACTCCGAGGTCCGCTAACAATCCACAGTTGACCAATCCTAGCAATAACATTGGCGACCTGTCGTTTGGGCTACGGGCTGACAGTTGGGAGGTCTCTGCTTTTGTTAACAACCTCACCGATGAGCGCGCAATCTATACCACTGGTTCTGGTGCATTTGAATATGGTGCCGGAAGTTCAATCGACGGCAGAGAGCACGTTCAGAAGAACTACGTCAATCGGCCTCGTGAGTTCGGGATAAGACTGATCAAGCGCTGGGGCGGATAGGGGTAGGTCTCGACAGCGGCATCTTGAAGGCCAGCTTTGCTGGCCTTTTTTGTGTGCACTGAAATAGCGGCATCAGCTTAATAAGGCCATAACTCGAGGCCATGAATAGCGTTGCGGATGTCCATGGTCATGTTTACCGACCCAATGGTGTCGCCAGAGGGAATATCGTAAAGCGAGATCGTGGAGGGTGAGGAGCCTCCGACGAGAACCCGGTCTTCATAAACACATAGGCCTCTACCAAATGCCTGACGCGCAATTTTGGAGTCGTCGATACCTGCAAAATGAATTTCGTCACTTTCGTACTGCTTAATCTTGAAGCTTCGTTGTCCACG
>NYTE01000047.1 GCA_002683335.1 Halieaceae bacterium | reverse complement strand
TTTGTCTGACCATAGTTGCGGTAATCCGGCTCGCGCCGCGCAGTATCGGTTCTCAACCCCGGGTGTCATTTCGTCCCCAAGCCGTTCCAGCACTTTTGCCGATGGCTTGCCGTCTTTAATGGGGTGTCGAAGTAACGCACAAGCAACCAGATCGCCCGAGGTAACGCCGCTACGTGCGTGATGAGGGATAAAAAGCCATCGGGAGAGGCCTGGGATGTCGGGCACAACAAAGGTCGCTTTGCCTTTTTGGACGATACGTCCAACGAAATTGTCGAGACCAGTTTCGATCAGTCGCTCGATATCGGCGACGGTTCGACCCGGTTTGTCTTTCTTTCCTTTCGCTGGGGTGGCGGGTCTGATGCAGATCGCAGCTTTGTCGCCGGGCAATACTTTGAGCATTTCATCAGGGGGGATGAAAATTTCGCGGCCGTCTGCTGTTACCGCAAATCCATAGCGGTGTTGAGTTCCTTTGATGGTCGCTTCGGTGCGCTCATTTTGTGCTTCGAGTTCCTCTCGAAGTCCTTTGAGCTGCGCCATCGCGTTGTGATCGAGCATGGCCGGTCTCGGCTCCTGACTGGTTCAGAGAGTCGCAGTGTTTCCGTGTGTTTTAGAACGCATCAACAATACGATTCAGAGTAGGGGGATGCTATCGAACTTCATCCTTCCTGTCAGGAAGGCTTTCGACATGTTTCGCAGGCAGAATCATTGACAGCACGACTTAGCCTCGGTTTACTGAGGGTGTTCGAAATGTGGAGAGTAGGACACTGTCTGTCGTTACCAGAGATGGCCGCCTAAAGCGGCTCACGCAGACCACCACCGTCGCCTTCGCTGCGCATCGGCTCCCTCGCCCCGCCATTTTGTCTAAACTGAAGTCTGCATCGCACGTCAAGATGGCGGCGATTCGATTGGACCCCTGGTTTACCTCGTCCCCGAAGGAGGCTTCATGCCCTTGATTGCAGCCGAGACTCATGATGTCACTCAGCTCGCACCNNCACATNGAAAAACNTATGTATTGGACACTAATGTCCTGCTGCATGACCCCACTGCCCTAACTGCTTTCGCAGAGCACCATGTTGTTATCCCTATGACAGTGCTCGAGGAGCTCGACCACATCAAGGACCGGCGCGACAAAAGTGTTAGTCGTGAGGCGCGGATTGCCATTCAGTTGATCGATAAAGTAGTGGACAAGGCATCGCCCCAGGAGATCCAGAAGGGCGTCGATATTCCCGGCTCTAACCTCGATGAAAATCGTTTGGGTACGCTGGCTATTTTCCCTGATCAACTGATTGCAGAGGATGAGGCCGTCCCGTTTCTAAACACCAATGAAGATCAGGCCAATGACAATCGTATTATCAATGTCGCGCTGAGGCTCAGCGCAGATTCTCCGAGTGCGTTTGTTTGTTTGGTTACCAAAGACATCAACATGCGAATCAAGGCGAAGGGATCCGGCCTCGAGCATGTGGAGGATTATCGTCACGACCGGGTGCTGGATGACATTGATTTGCTGTCCACTGGCTACGAGTGCTTTTCGGGCGATTTCTGGTCGGCGATCGAGCGGGTGGATACCGTCCGGGAAGAGAGTCTTACCTTGCACCGCATTCCNCGTGCAGAGTTGCCGGGTGCTTATCCCAACCAGTTTCTATATGACGAGCAAAATTTTATTGCCTATGTTGATCACGTTGATGACGACCATGTCTATCTGGCGGTCGACAGCCGAGATCATCTGATGAACCAGCGATTCTGGGGATTGGCGCCCCGCAATCTTGAGCAGGCGATGGCGATGCGCTTGCTGGATTGTGAAGACGTAGACATGACCGTGCTCACAGGCCCCGCGGGATCGGGCAAGACGCTACTCGCGCTGGCGTATGGTCTACACGCGATTCTAGAGCAAAAGAAATACAACAAATTGATTGTTGCACGCTCAACGCCGCCGATTGCAGAGGAAATCGGGTTTTTGCCGGGAACCGAGGAAGAGAAGATGGCGCCGTGGTTGGCGGCTTTTGACGATAACCTCGAGATTCTTCACGGCGCTGATGAGTGCGCCAATGGCAGTATCGAGTACGTAAAAGAGCGCGCCAATATTCAGTTTAAGTCACTCAACTTTATGCGCGGCCGCTCATTCAACAGAGCGTATATTGTGATCGATGAGGCGCAGGGTCTGACCCAGTTTCAGTTNAAATCGATCATCAGTCGGGTGGGGGCAGACTCCAAGCTGGTGGTGCTGGGCAACCTCGCCCAGATCGATAACAAGTACATATCACCACTCACTTCTGGACTGACCTACCTCGTTGAGAAAGTAAAGCACTATCCCCACGCAGGTGTTATGCATGTCAATGGCATTGTGCGATCAAGGCTTGCAGCCTTCGCAGAGGAAAACCTNTAGACGACTCGGAGCAAGGTGGGCGGTCTTATTAAAGCCGTTTTTCGCGGGACGGGTCGGGGTCGTCAAACAACAGGAATTCTAGACGCAGCACAATCTTCCACGCACCCTCGCGGTCGAAAAAAGGCTCGTCAATGCGCCAGTTGTAACTGGGTTCTACCTCCCAGAACAGAAAGTCGCGGTAGGCCTGCCGGCGAAATCGGACGCCAACCATATAATTACTCACATGCTCATCGGGTTCGGTTTGACCCTCCGCGCCAACATACAGCCAAGTTGCTCCCATCCTACCCCGTTCATTGTTCCACACACGGGCATAGGACAAATTGGTTGACCACTCCAAGCCATCGGTTTCTTCGCCCCGCATCAGGCGACTATAGGAGCGAACCAGGCTTCGCTCGTCGATGGCCTTGTCCAGCACAAACTGGGAAGTACCGTAGAGCCCTTCGTCGTTTTCATGCATGACCCGCTGCGTGAAACGAAAGTTGACATCCTTGGCAAAGTCATCCTGAAAAACGTACTTTGCACCTGGTCTGAGCCCAGAGCTCGAGACCCCCATGGTCAAGTCAAACCGATGTTTTTTGACTTCTTTATTGCCCACCTGTAACTGGAGGCCAATGCGATCTTCGTCGTATTTTTCACTGTCGCGTTCACCCATCCCATCCATNTCCTCGCCCCGGAACACCAGATCCAGCCGATCGGAAATTTGTGGCAGTGCGACTTTGCCACCCAGCCGAAACTTGACCTCATTGCTGAGTCGCTCGTCCCAGTCATAGATGGTCCGCAATCGCAAACGAGATTCTGCTTGCTCGAGGTCCCGCTCATCGTTACCAAAAAAATTATCGACCCACTGCGTCATCTCATTGGCTTTGCGCGTGGCGTAGTTATGACCACCGTCGATCCAAGCTTTTTCTTCGCGAGGGTCTACTACTGCTTCTGATATGGCTGTATCGGTGGATGAACTGCTCCCATTGGTGCTCTCATTCGCGGGCTGATCTGCTTCCGATCCGGTCGTGGGGTTCTCTAAAGATGCGGTAGGCCCTCCCGACTCATCTTGGGCTTGTCCAGTCATCGCCAATGCAATGCCAATCGTCAGAGTCATGATGACGGATAGGCGGCGAACGAACGTTTGTGGCGTTAGGTCATGTATGTCCATGGCGCTAGGNTACAATAAGTTTATGGAATCTTTAATGCCCGTCTTGCAGGCAATTTTGCCACAGCACTTTTTGTCACGCGTGGTTGGGTGGTTCGCCCGGTTGGAGCACCCCGTCTGGNTAAAAAATCGGTTGATACGTCTGTTTATGGCCCGTTACGGCATTGATCTTACCGACGCGACGTGCCGCCATGCAGAGGATTATCCAAGCTTCAACGCGTTTTTCACCCGCTCATTGCGCGAGGGAGTGCGACCACTGGGGCACACCGACTGGTGTCATCCTGCGGATGGTGTCCTGAGTCAGCGAGGGAATATTGAGGCGTCAGAACTGGTGCAGGCCAAGGGACGAACGTATCGCGTTGCGGAGTTACTAGCGGGGTCCGAGGAGGAGGCCCGCCGATATGCTCAAGGGTGTTTTGCCACAACGTATTTGTCGCCCAGAGATTATCACCGTGTGCACATGCCAGTGCGTGGCAGGCTGATCAGCACGCGTTACGTCCCGGGCGACTTGTTTTCGGTAAACTATGCTACTACCGAGCGCGTGCAGGGACTTTTGGCGCGTAACGAGCGGCTGGTTTGTTTTTTCGAGACCGATCACGGTGGGATTGTCATGGTACTGGTCGGAGCCATGATCGTGGCCGGTATTGCCACCGTATGGGGTGGGCGCGAGGTTCCCGGGACGGGCGCGGTTCGGGAGCAATTTTGGTTAGAGGGCGATGGGCCCGTATTGGAGGCTGGCCAGGAAATGGGACGGTTTTTTCTGGGGTCTACCGTTGTGTTGGTTACCGAAGCAGCGCATCTGGATTGGAGCAACGAGGCGGGGGATGCGGTAATCGTGCGCTCGCCCCTCGCGCAGNCTTTTNCAGCGTCCGNCGCCAGCGACACTGAGTAGAAAAATCGGGTTGGTTGCTGCGCTAGGGGGCGTCTAGAACGCTTTGTCGTATTTGACGATAGCTCTCGAAACGGGCCTCGCTAATGTTGCCGTTTGCCACTGCGGCTCTTAGCGCGCAGTCAGGTTCCTGCTCGTGACGGCAATCACGAAATCGGCAGCGCCCCAGAAACGGCGAAAATTCACGAAAGCCCAGTGCGATTTCAGCAGGCGTCACGTGGCCGAGGCCAAACTCTCTCACCCCGGGTGAATCGATCAGTCGCCCACCGTTGGGCAGGTGAAAAAGTTCTGCGGTGGTGGTGGTATGTCGACCTTTGTCTGCNAGCTCTGACAGAGCGCCAACACGGATTGAGGTGTCGGGCAACAACCGTTGAATCAATGATGATTTCCCCACGCCTGACTGGCCGACCAACACTACGGTGCTGTTTCCTATCAGATTCGCTACGTCAGACCCATCTGACAGGCCGTGATGCGTGGTCAGTGTCCGGTATCCCAGTGTCGCATAGCGCTCGAGNTGCCGGGACAAGCNATTGTCCTTNAGCAGATCTGCTTTGTTCAGTATCAGCGCGGCATNCACACTCATGTGCTCGGCAGCGACAAGATAGCGGTCCAATAAATTGGGTTGTGGTGCGGGCTCAGGTGCGAAAACAATCAGCAGTAACTGAACATTGGCAGCGATCGGGCGCAGCTGCCCCCGAATATCCGGCCTGTGAAGCACATTCAACCGCTCGGTGATTGCGATGATGACCCCCGCCTCTTCGCTGCGCACCCAAATGACGCCGTCACCCGCGACTGGCGATTCCAAATGAGAGCGCAGATGACACANCACCCGGTCGCCCTCGGCATCCTCTACCAAGGCTTGCTTACCGTAGCGTGCGATGACCGTGCCCATCTCACCATCCTCAACAGCCNCGGAGCCCAGCTGGGTGCGTTGCGCTTTAATCCGGCGCGCCTGTTGGTGTGTAAGGCGAGGTNTTGTCATCGTGATAGTGTATGCCACCTGATGCCCGCTCGCTCGCAGGGTCATGGTGGATAGAAAAAAGGGAGGTGCGTCATGGCGGTCAGTGATCAAAATTTTATATGGGTGGATATGGAAATGACGGGGCTGGTCCCCGAGGAACATCGCGTGATCGAGATTGCCACGATTGTCACCGATTCCAACCTCACTGTGTTGGCTGAAGGGCCCGTGATCGCTATTTATCANGANGCCGCAACGCTCGAGGCCATGGATGAATGGAACACGCGAACCCATACCGGCTCCGGCTTAGTTGATCGCGTGCGCTCGAGCACGTTTTCGGAGCAAGTCGCTACCGATGCAACACTNACCTTCCTCGCCGAGTGGGTGTCGCCTGGGCAGTCACCGATGTGTGGTAACTCAATTTGCCANGACCGTCGTTTTATGGCGCGACACATGCCGGAGTTGGAGTCGTTTTTTCACTATCGCAATCTGGATGTCAGCACACTCAAGATTCTGATGCAGCGCTGGCGTCCAGACATTCCGGCAGCGCCCAAAAAAGGTGCCCATCAGGCACTGGAAGACATACGCGAATCGATAGAGGAAATGCGCCATTATCGCGCCCATTTTTTAAGGGTAGACGATTAGTAGGCCTTCTCAGTGCAACATCAGCGGCGACGCGAGGTCGTCTGTTTTATCACTGACTATGTTGCGAGAGTGCCCAGAGTACGTGCTCGCGAACCACTGCAGAGGGGTCATCCACCGCCGATTGCAGCGCTCGCACTACTGCGTCTGAGGTGTCGGCATTTCCGAGGGCAATGGCAACGTTACGCCGCCATTGGGAATAGCCAATGCGACGGATTGCGGAACCTTCCGTGCGAGCCAGAAAAGTCGCTTCGTCCCAACCGAAGCAGGTCGCCAGCGTGATGCTATCGAGCTGATGGCGTGGCGCGAAATCGGGCTCACGCGTCTGTGCGGCGAATTTATTCCAGGGGCAGACCAGCTGGCAGTCGTCACAGCCGTAGATGCGATTGCCCATCGCCCGTCTCAGTGCTTCCGGGATCACGCCGTCGAACTCGATGGTCAGGTATGAGATACATTTTCGAGCATCAAGCACCCAAGGCGCTACAAACGCCTGAGTAGGGCAAATATCCAGGCAGGCCTGACAGGTGCCGCAATGTTGCGTCGCCTGTGGGGGGTCAGGTGGGAGCGGAATGTCGGTGTAGATCTCTCCCAGAAAAAACCATGATCCCGCTTTGTCATTGAGCAGCATGGTGTTCTTTCCGATCCAACCCAGCCCGGCGTTCTCTGCCAGGGCGCGCTCCAGAACCGGTGCACTGTCGACGAATGCCCGGTAACGTCCGGTACCCAATTGCGTCTCGATTTGACGGGCTAATTTTGCCAGTCGGGCCCGCATGAGTTTGTGGTAGTCCCGACCCAATGCATACCGCGATATGTAAGCCAGTTCAGATTGCGACAATACCTGCTCAGCGTCGGCCCCCTTTGGTAAATAATCCATGCGGGCGGTGATGACCGTGCAAGTCCCGGGAACCAATGTATCGGGCCGGCTTCTTTTACTGCCATGGCGCGCCATCCATTCCATTTCGCCGTGGTAACCCTTAGCAAGCCATTTTTGCAAGTACTCTTCATGCTGCTGAAGGTCCACTCCTGTAAAACCCAGCGCCTGAAAGCCGAGCGCGTCTCCCCACTCCCGAATCCGATCCAGCAATGCGGCATCTGCTCCAAGCTGGTCACTGGCAATCGGCGGGCGTTGATCCATGGCGAGATTGTGACAGATACCGGACCGAGCGCGGTACACTTCAGTCATGCCGCCCAAACTCTCCGCCATGCAAACCGGATTCCTTGCCGACGAGGAAAAAACACTGGCGTTGGGCGAGCAATTGGGGAGACGTATTAAGACCTCTGCGGTGGTTTACCTGAGCGGTGAACTGGGTGCGGGTAAAACTACCTTTAGCCGCGGTTTTCTGCGTGGTCGTGGTCATACTGGATCGGTGAAGAGCCCCACCTACACGATTGTAGAACCCTATGAGACGTTGCTCGAAATGCCCGTTTTTCATCTCGACCTATATCGCTTGGGTTCACCCGATGAGCTCGCCTATCTGGGATTAGAGGACTATCTCTCCCGTGAGGCTGTTTTATTGATTGAATGGCCCGAGCGGGCTTTGTCGCATTTACCACCGCCTACAATGCAGATTACGCTGACATCGGAAATTGGAGGACGAGGTATTAGATTGCGGGCGAACGATGCGGAGGTGCTGCATGGGCTGGTTTTCTGACATGGTGGCCTCAAGGCCATTGAGGGCCGCCCGACACGTGCGCGGGCTCGGCCGTCGTCCAGTGCGTCCGCTGACGGCGCTCGCCATAATGTTCACTGTGTTTGCCAGTGGCCTTCACTGCACCAAAGCAATGGCAGCCGAAGTCAGCGCGGTAAGGCTTTGGCGGGCGCCAGATCATACTCGGGTGGTATTGGATGTGTCGGAGCAAGTCTCTTTTACCCGCCTAAAGCTCGAAAACCCTGAGCGCTTTGTTGTGGATTTAAAAAATAGCCGTTTGACCTCTTCTCTGGCGGCATTGCCGCTTGCGGGGACGCCGATCTCTCAACTCCGCTCTGGCATCCGCGAAGGAACTGATTTGCGGCTTGTCGTAGATTTGAAGTCGAAAGTGAAGACCTCTGTTTTTTTACTGCCGCCTAATGAGGTGAACGGTTATCGGGTGGTGATCGACTTGTTTGACCCCCCCTCATCACAAAGTGATCCCGAGCCTGTGCTCTCTGTGGACAGCCTCGACGCGCGGCGGGATATCATCGTGGCCATCGATGCCGGGCACGGTGGTGAGGACCCTGGCGCTTCAGGTCCTGGGAATTTGCGGGAAAAAACAGTGGTGCTGCAAATCGCCAGACGACTCGAGCAACAGCTTTCTGGGGTACCCGGCTTTAAACCCGTACTGATTCGCTCGGGCGATTATTACGTGAGTCTCAAAAGCCGTCGCAGCAAAGCGAGGGAGCTCCGGGCAGACCTTTTAGTGTCCATTCATGCTGACGCATTTCGGCAAACGTCAGCGCACGGGGCGTCGGTCTACGCGTTGTCGACTCGCGGCGCTACCTCGACGGCGGCAAAGTATTTGGCCGAGAACGAAAATGCGGCAGATCTGGTGGGGGGCGTAGAAGTGGCAGAGATGGACCCAGTTTTAGCCAGTGTCCTGACCGATTTATCTATGACCGGTACTCTAGATACGAGCTTAAATTTGGGGGCGCTGATTCTGGAACAGATAGGTGGTGTGGCTCGACTGCACAAAAAACAGGTGGAGCAGGCGGGCTTTGCAGTGTTGAAGTCGCCGGATGTGCCCTCGCTATTGATCGAGACTGGGTTTATCTCTAATCCAACCGAGTCAGAGCGGCTTTCTACACCGGCTTATCAAGATAAGATGGCGCGAGCGATCCGTCGCGGCATTCAAAGTTGGTTCGCGCGGCAGCCACCGCCCGGTACTTTGCTGGCGTGGCAGCGAGAGCAGGGTGGTCGGGAAGTGACAGTCGCGCCCGGCGATACGCTCTCGGAGATAGCGCAACAGCACAGTGTTTCTGTCGCCTCGATTAAAACAACTAATGGTCTGAATCGCGATGTCATCTTCGTGGGGCAGACGCTACTGATTCCGGACGCCTAATTTTGCCGATTCGAATCCTGGAGCCTCGGCTCGCCAACCAGATTGCAGCAGGGGAGGTCGTGGAGCGCCCTGCATCAGTGGTGAAGGAGGCTATTGAGAATAGCCTCGATGCGGGTGCCTCGCGTGTTGAGATCGATGTGGAGGCTGGCGGTACGCGTTTGCTCCGTATCCGCGATAACGGCTCGGGAATTATGGAGGCCGATCTCACGCTCTCGCTGGCGCGGCATGCGACCAGTAAAATCAACAGCATCGAGGACCTTGAGGCCGTTGCTTCACTAGGATTTCGTGGCGAGGCGCTCGCGTCGATCGCCTCTGTTACACGACTTTCACTCACGTCTAATACTGAGACAGAATCCGCCCGAGGACATCAGGCGCGGTGCGAGGGGCGCGAGATGACGGTGGAAGTGCGGCCTGCACCACATCCGCGCGGGACGACGCTAGAGATACGCGACCTCTTTTACAACACGCCCGCGCGCCGCAAGTTTTTGCGCACCGAAAAAACCGAGTTTGGTCACATCCTAGAAGTGATCAAGCGGCAGGCACTGTCGCGACCTGACGTAACTTTTGTGCTGAACCACAACGGCAAACAAATCATTTACTACCCAGCCGCCATGGCCGACAACGAGCAGAAACGTCGCGTGGCGACGATCTGCGGTAAAGAATTTGCCGCGCGAACGGTGCCGGTTGAACGCAATGCGGGCCCTTTGTGCTTGTGGGGTTGGGTGGCCGAACCTACGTTTTCAAGGAGTCAGGCCGACTTGCAGTACTTTTTTGTCAATGGCCGGGTCATCCGGGACAAGCTCGTTTCACACGCCATTAGGCAGGCGTATCGCGATGTCCTTTTCCATGGACGCCATCCGGCTTTTGTGTTGTTTCTTGAGCTTGATCCGGCTGGTATAGATGTGAACGTGCATCCCACCAAACATGAGGTCCGGTTTCGTGAGAGCCGCGGCATACACGACTTTCTCTTCAGTACGCTGTCTCGCGCACTGGGGGACGTGCGTCCGGGGCAAGCGGCTGTCGCAGCGGACGCAGCGTCGGGCGACATAACGATGGCCCAGGGAAATATGCCTCTTGATACTGGGGGGTTGCCTGCGTCGGTTCTCACCGTATCGGCTCAAAACGCGTCGCGTATGGTGGGTTTGGATAGTTTCGGCGGCGGGCGCAGTGATGCGGGCCGCTCCTTTGCTCAGTCCTCCACAATAATGGCTGTCCCGCAGCCTGAATTTTCCGCGCCCGCTGGCGATATCCCACCCCTGGGGTTTGCGGTTGCCCAGCTGCACGGGGTGTATATCCTGTCTGAAAATCAGCAGGGGTTGGTGTTGGTCGACATGCACGCTGCCCATGAGCGTATTACCTACGAGCGGTTAAAAGGCGCCCGGGACAATGCCGGCATTACCCGACAGCCCCTGCTTGTGCCGCAGACCTTAGCGGTGTCGGCGCGAGAAGCGGCGGTCTGTGCTGAGCAATTCGAGGAGTTGGCCGCGCTGGGCGTATGGGTAGAGCCGGTTGGGGAGGAGATGCTGATCGTTCGGGAATTGCCTGCGGCACTGATTGACGCCGACGTCGAGGCGCTGGTGCGCGACGTGCTCTCGGACTTGCTTGAGTTCGGCACCAGCGACCGCATAGCGAGTTCGATGGATGAGCTGTTGTCTACCATGGCGTGCCATGGATCTGTTCGCGCTAATCGCCGGCTCACATTACCCGAGATGAATGCGCTACTGAGGGACATGGAGGAGACCGAGCGCTCGGGCCAGTGTAATCACGGCCGCCCGACCTGGGTGCAGCTGGGGATGAATGATCTGGATAAGCTCTTTTTGCGTGGACGCTGATAATGACTGAACCGGTGCTAGCCCTAATGGGGCCAACCGCGTCAGGGAAGTCGACTCTTGCGGAGCGGCTCGCAGAAATGTTCGATGGCGAGCTAATCAGTGTCGACTCGGCGCTGGTTTATCAGGGTCTTTCAGTCGGTGCGGCTAAACCCGATTACCCCCACCACCTTGTGCATATCCGCGACCCGTCCCATGTTTACACCGCCGCAGATTTTGCCCGAGATGCCAGTGGCTGCATCGAGGACATTCGTGCTCGGGGGCGCCGTCCGATATTGGTTGGGGGCAGCATGCTGTATTTCCGCGCACTGATTCACGGTTTTGACGAGGTGCCCGAAATCGACCCGGCGATTCGCTTGTCCATCGAAACCGAGGCGCGCGCCTCGAGCTGGCCAGCCATGCATCAACAATTAGCAGAGGTCGATCCGGTTGCCGCCGCGCGGCTCCACCCCAATCACAGCCAGCGAATTTGTCGCGCACTCGAAGTGCACCGGGGGACTGGCAGGGCATTGAGCGACTGGCAACAGAGTGCCGCACCTCTAACCGCATTGGGTGACCCAGCTTTCGAATGTATTGCTTTATGCCCTGAGCACCGTGCGATATTACACGCGCGAATCGAGCGGCGTCTGGATGATATGTTTGAGGCGGGGCTGATTGGCGAAGTCACGACACTGCATGAGCGCGGCGATTTACACACGGACTTGCCCGCCATCCGAGCAGTAGGTTACCGACAGGTGTGGTCCTTTCTTCAGGGTGAAATCAGTCTGGAGGAATGCCGTGAAAAAGTGTTGGCCGCAACACGGCAACTGGCCAAGCGACAAATCACTTGGCTAAGAGGCTGGCCAGCGCTCGCGTGGATGCTTACCGATGCTCAAGGGCAAATATTGCCGCCCCGTACAGACGATGAGCAAGCGAAGTCGACGCACCCCCTCAGGGCGGTGTGGAAAAATCGCATCATACAAGTCATGCGGAACTTTTAGCTGACCTACATATCGTAGTAGAATAGGTAATACTCCACCGCGGTGGAGTTTTTTGTTGCCGATGCTTTGGCAACCGTACAGTGCTTCTTCGTGAAGAGCACGCGTTTTTGATTTTGAAAACAAGGAGTTCCCATGTCGAAAGGGCATACCTTACAAGACCCTTACCTCAACGCACTGCGCAAGGAAAGAGTCCCGGTCTCAATTTATTTGGTCAACGGCATCAAACTTCAGGGCCAAATTGAATCATTCGACCAGTTTGTCGTGCTGTTGAAGAACACTGTGTCCCAGATGGTTTATAAGCACGCGATCTCAACGGTAGTCCCGACCCGTAACGTGCGTTTGCCCGCTGCGGATGATGAGACAGCAGCTGAAGACTGATCCCTCTGCGCTCCCGCTGGGGCGCCGCTTGATTCCCCATGTTCTTTGAGCGTCACCAGGGCGGTGAACGCGCTGTGCTGGTTCAGTTGCAACTGGATGGAGATGGGCGAGATCTCAGTATGTTGGAGTTTGAGGAGCTGGTGGGCTCTGCCGGAGGGGCGCCGGTCGCCATGATAACGGGGTCGCGCCGTGCGCCGCATGCCAGAACGTTTGTTGGCGAGGGCAAGCTCGAGGAGATTGCCGCGGCCTGTCGGGACAACGAGGCGGAGCTGGTCATTTTTAATCATGCCTTGAGGCCCAGCCAGGAGCGCAATCTGGAGCAGGCGTTGTGTTGCAGAGTACTGGCGCGGACAGGACTGATACTGGACATCTTTGCACAGCGGGCGCGTACGCATGAGGGCAAGCTGCAAGTAGAATTGGCACAGTTGACCCACATGAGTACCCGTCTTGTCAGAGGGTGGACTCACCTTGAGCGGCAAAAAGGCGGTATTGGTCTTCGTGGGCCAGGTGAAACCCAGTTGGAGACCGACCGCAGATTGTTGCGCGCTCGCATCAAGTCCATTCAGGGGCGGCTCGATCGGGTTCGGAACCAAAGGGATCAGAGCCGGCGGGCGCGACGGCGAGCGGAGTTGCCGGTTCTGTCGCTAGTCGGCTATACCAACGCCGGTAAATCTACGCTGTTTAACCGACTCACCTCCTCGGCGGTTTATGCGGCAGATAAGTTATTTGCGACGCTAGACCCCACGTTGGCAAGGGTCGATATTGAGCATCTGGGACCGGTACTGTTTGCCGATACTGTCGGATTTATCTCAGAGCTACCGACGACGCTAGTTGAGGCATTTAAAGCGACTCTGGAAGAGACAGCGAACGCGAGTTTGCTCCTGCATGTAGTCGACGTATCGGCCGAAAATCGCGAGGACTTGATAGTTGATGTGGAGACGGTGCTGGAAGAAATCGGCGCAGATGCGCTACCTCAACTGATGGTATTCAACAAGTTAGACTTGTTGGGGCAGCCCGCTCGGATCTTGAGAAACGAGGAAGGTATGGCGGTGGCAGTTTATGTGTCAGCAGTCACTGGAGAGGGTATTGCGCTGTTGCTGGAGGCGGTACGGGAGCGACTGGCGGTTGCGCTCTTTGACGAAGAGGTAATTCTGGATGCGAATCGTGGGCGCCTGCGAGCGGCCTTGTACGAGCAAGGTGCAGTCTGCGCGGAGGAGTGGCAGCCGGATGGTAGTTCGCGTCTGCATATTAGAATGCCTCTATCGGACTGGCGGCGGTTGAATCGGTAATGTTACGTGCAGGAGGGCCCATTACGATCAGGCGTGAGAGCAAGAAAGCCCTGATGAGCGGCCGGGATAATTCAATAAAGTACCAAAAGCGATGTAAAGCGTCGATAAAGCCCCGATCTTAGGCCGGGGTTTGTTAGACTAGGCGTTATTACGACGAGGAAAAACGTTATGTCTTGGAATGAGCCCGGGGGCGGTAATAATGGCCCGCGTGATCCGTGGGGGGGTGGCAATCAAGGACCACCCGATTTGGACGAAGCATTCAAAAAGCTGCAGCAAAGTATCGCCGGCCTTTTTGGTGGTGGTCGTCGTGGCGGCGGCGGTCCTGCCAAAGGCGGTGCGTCTAGCGCTTTAATCGGCGTTGTGCTGGGCGGTGTACTTGCGGTGTGGGGCCTGATGGGCTTCTACCAGCTAGATGAGCAGGAGCGCGCGGTGGTGCTGCGTTTTGGCGAGTACCATGCCACCCTCACGCCGGGGTTGCAGTGGAATCCGCCGCTCATTGACGAGGTGATTACAGTCAACACCACTAAAGTGCGCGCCGCGGGTTTACGCGAAGTTATGCTGACTCAGGACGAAAACATCGTTGAAGTCAGCATGTCTGTGCAGTATGTGATCAGTGATCCTCGAGACTTTGTTCTTCAAGTTCGGGACCCCGAGATTTCACTGCAGCATGCCGCGCAGAGTGCGCTGCGTCATGTGGTGGGTGACACCACGATGGATCTTGTATTGACAGAGGGTCGTGCTGCTATTGGGCTCGAGGTGCGCGACAGGCTGCAGCAATACCTGAATGACTACACCACAGGTATACAGGTTTCCAAGATCAATATTGATGAGTCGAAACCACCGGCTCAAGTTCAAGGTGCCTTCGATGACGTGATTAAAGCGCGGGAGGATGAAGAACGCGTGAAAAATGAGGCGCAGTCCTATGCCAATGGCATTGTGCCCGAGGCACGGGGTGGGGCGCAGCGAATGTTGGAAGAGTCCAATGCTTACCGCGATCAGGTTATTGCCAGAGCCGATGGTGAGGCCCAGCGTTTTAATCAGCTCCTTCGGGAATACCGTAAGGCACCGGAGGTGACCCGGGAGCGGCTTTACATTGACTCGGTTCAGTCTGTATATGCCAATACCAACAAAGTCATGGTGGACGTTGATGGGGGCAATAATGTGTTGTACCTGCCCCTCGACAAAATGGTTCCTAATGCGGGTCAACCGCGAAGCAGTGGCGGACGAAGTGGTATGAATGAGCGAGATATGCGCGAAATTTCGGACCAGGTGACAGAGCAGCTGCGGCGAGATCTGGATGCCGCTGCCGCGCGAAGAGGGGGACGGTAATGATGACTAGGCAAACCTTTCTCGGCTTAATTGTCGCCATTTTGTTGGTCGTACTGTCCAACAGTCTGTATGTCATAAGGGAAACCCAGCGTGGCGTACTCCTGAAATTCGGCGAGGTTGTAGATCCTAATCTGCAGCCAGGGTTGCACATCAAGGTGCCATTCGTGAACAACGTACGTAAATTCGATGGCAGGATTCTGACCGTAGACAGCAGCCCGGAGCGATTCTTCACTCAAGAAAAGAAAGCACTGATCGTGGATTCCTACGCCAAGTTTCGCGTAACCGACACGGCAAAGTATTACACCGCTACTAATGGCGAGGAGAATCGTGCGGCGGGGCTCCTTTCCCAGCGCATTAATGATGGACTCCGAAACCAAGTGGCTGTCCGCACGGTTCAGGAGGTGGTTTCGGGTGAGCGAGACCAACTAATGCAGGCGATTACCACACAACTCAATGAAGTTGCCAATGAGGAGTTAGGTGTTGAAATCATCGATGTTCGTGTCAAGAAGATCGATTTACCACCCGATGTGTCGGAGTCTGTTTATCGCCGAATGAACGCTGAGCGTGAGAAAGAAGCACGTGAATTGCGCTCAGAGGGTAAAGAACTTGCCGAGGGTATCCGTGCTGCGGCAGACAGGGAGGTGACTGTGATCGGCGCCAATGCGTTTCGGGATGCAGAGGTCATCCGCGGTAATGGGGATGCGGAAGCGACACGAATTTATGCAGACGCCTTTAATCAAGATCCCGAGTTTTACTCGTTCGTCCGAAGTCTGCAGGCGTACAGAGAGACTTTCAATGCGGGAAGCGACGTGATGTTGTTACAGCCGGACAGCCAGTTTTTCCGATACTTGCGCGACCCCAAGGCCGGCAAGTAAGTAGATTGGTAACCAATTGGGGGCGAGCTGCCCCCAATCCCACATTCAGCATGTGCTATCCTCGCGCGGAAAACGTGTTGCGACGAGTACCCTGGCGGAATCACGATGACCACTGAAAATCGCTGGCTATTGCCTGAGGGTATTGACGAGCTTCTGCCCGAGAACGCTCGGCAACTGGAGGCATTACGGCGAAATCTGCTCGATCAATGCGCGACTTGGGGTTACCGCTACGTCATTCCGCCTTTGGTGGAATTCACGGATTCGCTATTGGTAGGGCTTGGTGCGGATCTTGATCTCGTAACGTGCAAATTTACTGACCAAATGAGCGGACGAATGTTGGGCGTCCGCGCCGATATTACGCCTCAAGCTGCTCGGATAGACGCCCATAGTTTGGGGAAAACAGGTGCTACACGGCTGTGTTACGCGGGTTCTACCCTGCAGGCTGTTCCTCAGACGACGGGGGTTGGCCGCTCTCCAATTCAGTTAGGCGCCGAACTGTTCGGTAGCGCTTCGATCGCGGCCGATATCGAAGTGATTACATTATTGCTCTCTCTGCTTGAGAGTGCTGGGGTCGAGGCGGCGATTACTCTCGATATCGGCCATATAGGAATTTACGATGCGTTGTTTTCTGGGGAAGCATTAGCACCAGAGATTGAGCGACAGGTATTCGATGCGCTACAGAGCAAGTCGGGTCCGGATATAGCTCGTTTGCGCAAGATGCTGGCGCCTGATGTTGCAACAAAGCTTGAGCACCTGGCCGCACTGCACGGATCCACAGATGTGCTTAACCGTGCACGCAACATCTTTGAAGGCGAGGCAACGGTGCAGCGCGCATTGGATGACCTAGAGAAAGTGCTGACGACAGTGCGGGATGGTTTCCCTGATGTTGGTCTCTATGTCGACTTAACCGAATTGCGCGGTTTTCGCTATCACACGGGCTTGGTATTCGCGGTGTATGTGGAGGGCCGCGGGTCAGCAGTTGCCAAAGGTGGACGATACGACAGCATTGGTGCGGTGTTTGGTCGCGATCGACCCGCAACGGGATTTGCTATCGATTTGAAGGCGCTGCTGGAAGACGCCACGCTGAGTTCACCTCATACGCCTCCGATTATCGCCCCGCAAGGTGAGGGCGAAGCGTTGCTGACAGCAATAGCCGCTTTGCGAGCGGCTGGCCATATCGTGGCGATCGATCTGGGCGAGGGTGTCGACATGGGCCATGCCCAGCGGCTGGTATTGGAAGGGAGTGAGTGGGTGGTAGTAGAGGAAGCCTCATGAGTCGCAATATTGTGGTCGTGGGAACGCAGTGGGGTGACGAAGGCAAGGGAAAGATCGTTGATCTTTTGACCAACCAAGCTGATGCCGTCGTGCGATTTCAGGGCGGGCACAATGCCGGGCACACCTTGGTCATTGGTGGAGAAAAAACCGTTCTTCACCTCATTCCGTCTGGCGTACTTCGGTCAGGCGTCCAGTGTCTGATCGGAAATGGTGTGGTGCTGTCCCCTGAGGCGTTGCTGAAGGAAATTGACGCTCTTGAGGCAAATGGTGTTCCCGTGCGGGAGCGATTAAAAGTCTCGGCGGCGTGCCCCTTGATTCTTCCCTATCACGTTGCACTGGATCAGGCGCGGGAAGCTCGTCGCGGCAAGAGCAAAATTGGCACCACGGGGCGCGGTATTGGTCCCTGCTATGAAGACAAAGCAGCACGACGCGCATTACGGCTTGGCGACTTGCGGGATCCCGAGCGCTTTCGGGTGTCTCTTGAGGAAGTGCTGGATTACCATAACCACGTTCTTGAGCACTATTACGGGGTGAAGACGCTGTCTGTCTCAGCGGTCCTAGAAGAGGCCCTTGGTTACGCTGACCGGCTATTGCCCATGATGGCCGACGTCACCTCACTGTTACATTACTATCGCAAGTCGAATGCACGCCTGTTATTTGAGGGTGCCCAGGGGTCACTGCTGGACATCGATCATGGCACTTACCCTTACGTGACAAGCTCAAATACCACCGCGGGTGGTACGGCTACCGGTTCGGGGTTTGGTCCACTGTATTTGGATTATGTTTTGGGTATCACAAAGGCCTATACAACTCGGGTTGGTTCGGGGCCTTTCCCCACTGAGTTATTTGATGATGTCGGCCAACGATTGGCCGAGCGAGGCCATGAGTTCGGAGCCACTACGGGAAGGCCTCGTCGTTGCGGTTGGTTTGATGCGGTGGCGTTGCGCACGGCAGTGAATATAAATTCAGTCTCGGGGCTATGTCTGACCAAGCTCGATGTGCTTGATGGTCTCGAGGAGATAGCGATTTGCGTGGGTTATACCAATGCTAAGGGTGACGCGGTTGATAATCCTATCGATGCGGCGGACTACGAGGATGTCATGCCAGTTTACGAGACCGTGCCGGGCTGGACCGAATCTACCGTTGGAGTGAAGAGCGAGGACGCGCTGCCAGTCAATGCTAAGGCATACATCGCGCGCATTGAGGCGCTGGTGGGAGCTCCGATAGATATTATTTCTACTGGACCGGATCGTGAAGAAACCATTGTTTTACGGCATCCTTTTGCTGCCTAGATCATCATGTTGACGCTAAACAAGCTTTTATCTCTGCTCATTTATCCACTGTCCCTATGCCTGATTTGTCTAGTGTTTGCCCTCGCGTTTAGGGCGAGGGGCGCTACCGTAAAAGCCAATACGCTGACAATATTGGCCACCATTTGGCTTTATTTCTGCTCTACAGAGTGGGGAGCCGGCGCACTGCTGTCGCCGTTAGAGAGCGCCTACCCCGCCTTTGTTAATGAGGAATTACCCAATGCNCAGGCGATTTTAGTGCTGGGAGGTGNTACTTCTGGAGAGTCGCAATTTGGTCAGGGCGGGGATCTGAATCAGGCGGCTGATCGCTTGTGGTTGGGTGCAGCGCTGCACCGTGCTGGTAAGGCACCTCTCATNGTGCTCTCGGGTGGNNCNGNGTCTNCCTGNNGCGNTTCCNGAATCGCGGCTGATGGCACAAAAGCTCAAAGCCNTCGGCATTCCCGAAACGGCGTTGCTGTTGGAATCGGAAAGCCGCACGACCCGTGAGAACGCTCAGTACTCGTGGTCGCTGTTGCAAGACCTTGGCATAACGCACGTTTTGCTGGTTACCAGTGCGAGTCATATGCGCCGTGCCGCCGCGGTTTTTGGCGCCCAGGGTTTTGTAGTGACTTCGGTGGCAACTGATCATCAGATGCCCCTCCGGGTCGGATCGGTACCCGGCTGGTTGCCCACCCTTGATCGCTTGGCNCGATCCACTCAGGCGATNCACGAGTGGGTTGGTTATTGGGTGTACGAACAGATGGGTTATTTTGAACCGGCCCAGAACACCTTGGAAACTTGAGGCGTCAGATATAAAGCGCCTTCAGGTCGCTGTAGTTTTGACCCGTCCAGCGACGGAAAGCGCGATAGAAACTGTTCACTTCTGCGTAGCCCANCTCCCAGGCAACGGATTTACCGGGTAACCAGCGTTTATCNAAAAGCTGAGCACAGCGGTATTGGCGAACGTGATCCAGAATGTGCTGATAGTTCGTGTGATCAGCGCGTAGCCGTCGGCGCAGAGTTGTAGGGCTGACGTGCAAATGATCGGCGACTTCCTCCGAACGCAGCCTGGAAAGATCGCCTCGCAGCAGGAGGTCGATAACGCAAAGGGCAGTGCGAGACAGATCGTGGGGCGCGCGTCCGGTAATGCGAATAGAGAGTTCGGCAGGCACATCTGATGCCGGACGGATTAGTTCTGGCCCAAATGCACCCCACTTGCTGTTATGGCGAGTTTGCTCACTTCTTGAGGGTCGCTGTAGGTAAACGGGATAGTGAGAGTCAGAGTCCGAATGAGAATGAGAATGAGAAGGAGAATGTTGTGCGTTATCAGGTGTTATTGAATGTTTCATATCAACGTCCATGTTCAATCATTATTTCCCTCTGGGGGTCCGGTAGAGACATTCCGTGTCTCGGNCAGTTAGGTTAACCCAAGCGAAGGTGAAGGCCAGCGAAAAGACCGGAAAGGATCACATTCGTCGTCGGTGAGATGATTTGGTCGGAGCAGTGCATGCCACAAACTCGACTCCTGAGGCGGCTACGTACTGGTGGGCAGTACAGTGAGCGTCGCATATTTTGGGCAGTACAGTGGGTGCCGGGGCATCCCCAGCGCAGTGATACCAAGGCAATAGGGCGTTCCGACTCGTTTATGCACGGCAGCGCCTCTGTTTAATAGCAGCCCNCCATTTCCCCATGCGGCGATGACGTGCTTGGTCTCTCCGACGGCTCGCCGCAGCCAAATATCGGTTCTGGGGCCAATCGGGTCAGGTGTGGTTTTCAATTTACCGGGGTCGGTGGCACGTAACGAAAAAAGATTGACCAGTAGTAATGAACCGTAACCCCACTCTTGGGCAAAGGAGAGGCATCGTTTCAGGGTGGGGTCATCATGATATGCGTCAGCGGTGGAGGGATTTAGGCCGATAAAAACACAGTGNGCAAGGGACGGATCCCAGACCCTGCGGAGCCAATAGCGGTAGNGGCCACAGCGAGAGAAGCCGGCTCTGCTGAGCGTGTACTCAGTCATGATCAAGGGTCTGATTGNTCATTGCNGGNCTNNATGTTCNTTCATGATGTCGCGCGCCAGAAACACCCATTGTGATTAAGGTAATGGTACGCATATTGCTGCATGTTATGGTTTCGCATANAGCATACAGCGTGGTGGGCACATTCNATCGATATTCTGTCCCACTCAATACCCTCGGCGGGGGGTGATACTGTNTTGCGCTGGGGCAGTGGGNATTTTAAGGGGNGAGCATGATTTTACTGACGGGCGCGACGGGCCGGGTGGGGAGTGCCGCAGCCAGAGCGCTCCTGAATGCGGGTGTGCCTTTTAGGGTGCTGGTGCGCGATGAGACCAAGCTGTCTCTGACAGATCCCGATATTGACGTCATAACTGGAGACCTTGGGGACCCGCAGAGTGTGCGTCGCGCTCTTGAGGGTGTCGAGCGCGCGCTTATCGTTATGGGTAATCATCCAGATCAAGCCGCGCTTGAGCGTCAGTTTGCGACANTGGCAGAGCAAGCGGGTGTGACGCATTTAGTCAAGATTTCCTCGATGGAGGCGGCAGAGGATGCCAGCGCTGTTTTNCCCCTGAATCACTATGAGACAGAGCAACATATNGTCGCCAGCGGAATGAACTGGACCTTTTTGAGGCCCAATTTTTACATGCAGAATATGCTGATGTATGCGGAGGCGATAAAGCNTGGCGGGTCGTTCGCTTTACCTCTGGGTGCNGCGNTTACGGCGATGGTTGATACGGAAGATGTGGGTCAGGTGGCTGCCGCTGTGCTCTCGGAGGACGGGCATGCGGGACATATTTACGAATTGACTGGTCCTAATCTCATGAATTTTCACGAGGTTGCCGATCGTCTGGGCGGCGTGATCGGCTACAACGTGCGTTATGATGAGCAACCTCCTGAAGACTTTCGAGCGACGCTGGAGCGCTTCATTGCGTCGCGTTGGCAGCTTGACGCAGTTTGCGAGTTGTTTGCTGAAATTGCGGCAGGATCGCTGGCGTATCGTACGGAGACTGTTCAAGAGTTGCTGGGACGCGCTCCGACACCGATTGAATCATTTGCGCGACGGTTCGCCCCCGTTTTTGATGCGGGTGGCGCATAAGGAAAGTAGGAGTGATCACGTCTCGGCGAGATCAGAAATTAGCGATCTATTGGGGAGAAAAAGCATGCCACCGATGACAGCATTGGGCTGGTTTCATACCGTAATGGGCGTGTTGGCCATTGGCACGGCCNTGTTCACNCTCCGNCGGCATCANATGATNAGCCTGATNAACNTTTCCGGTCGGATTTACCTGCTGATTACCCTGGTCGTAGCGAGCACCGCACTAATGATCTACAACCAGGGTGGTTTTGGGGTGGGACATATCCTGGCCGTAATGACTTTAGGTGCATTGGGAGTGGGTGCGCTGATGGAGAGGAGACCGTTTCTGGGCGGTTTTTCGGTTTATCTGCAGACTGCGGCGTATTCTGCCACGGTGCTCTTTCATATGGTGCCCGCCATTACCGACTTTCTAAGGCGACTCCCAGTGGGTGACCCTTTTGTCGACTCGCTGGACGCACCCCTGGTAAGAGCCTTTCATGTAGCATTTCTCGTGTTGTTTGGACTGGGTGTGCTGTGGCAATGGCGCCTGTTGAGTAGCCGTAATCTCGTGGGCGAAGAGAACCTGTAATGTTATTCATCGCTATTGTTGTCGCGTTTGTTGTAGTCATTGTGACCTGTATGATTATGATCAATCGCTGGATGGTGGCAGGTCGGCCCAGGGACAATGGAAAAGAACATGAGTAGCAGCCGGAATAGGCTGGTTTTTCCGAGGACCGACAGAGTGTGTCGTGCAACCGGCATGTGGGCTTATAGGTTTTCTGTATGAGAACGTTTA
>NYTE01000046.1 GCA_002683335.1 Halieaceae bacterium | reverse complement strand
AGCCATGAGGATTGGCAAGCCGTAATCAACGTTCAGCTGACGGGAAGTTTCAACATATCCCGCGCGGCTGCCCCTTACTTTAGAGATCAGGGCAGCGGCTCGATGATCCATATGACCTCCACCTCGGGTCTTATTGGTAATGTGGGGCAAGCGAATTATAGTGCCGCGAAACTTGGCATCGTCGGATTGTCGAACTCGATCGCGCTCGATATGAGCCGGTTTGGGGTTCGCTCAAATTGCATTGCGCCATTCGCGTGGAGCCGGATGACCGACAGTATTCCCGAAGATAGTCCGTCTGCCAAAGAGCGTGTAAAACGCCTGAAGAGTATGACCGCTGATAAAGTCGCTCCGTTGGTGGCTTTCCTGTGTTCCGACCAGAGCAGTAATATTAGCGGACAAATATTCTGCGTACGGAAAAATGAAATTTTCCTGTTTCAAATGCCGCGCCCTGTCAGGTCGATGCACAGGCAAGATGGCTGGACAGTCGAATCAATTGCCACTGACTTGATCCCCGCCTTTGAATCATCTCTGTCACCATTAGAGGTGTCGGGACAAGTATTTACTTGGGATCCAATCTAGGGAGCAGGATTTTTTTAATGACACACGCAAATGACCACGCCTTCCCGGAGATCAGAGATGCTGTCCGAAGACTCTGTGAGGATTTTCCCGGGACCTATTGGCAAGCATTAGATCGGGACCGCATATATCCTACCGAATTCGTTGAGGCTCTGGCCGATGCTGGGTTTCTCTCGATTCTGATCCCCGAGCAATATGGTGGTTCCGGGTTGGGAGTCTTAGCAGCAGCAGCTGTACTGGAGGAGATTCACCGCTCTGGATGCAATGGCGGCGCCTGTCACGCGCAAATGTACACAATGGGCACTCTCCTCAGGCATGGCAGCGAGGAACAAAAAAATAATTTTCTGCCTTTGATCGCTACAGGAAAGCTGCGATTACAAGCTTTTGGCGTCACCGAGCCGGAGAGCGGCACTGATACGACCCGAATCAGAACTTTCGCTCACCGAGACGGAGATCACTATCGGGTGACAGGGCAAAAAATCTGGATTAGCAGAGCGGAACACAGTGACCTCATGATATTGCTGGTCCGCACGACCAAGCGCGAGGACGTCGCCAAACCTTCTCATGGTCTCAGTGTGCTGTTGGTCGACATCAGGGAAGCTGTAGGCAACGGACTGACAATCAGGCCTATAAGAACCATGCTCAACCACAGTAGTACAGAGCTGTTCTTCGATGACCTCATGGTCCCAGTTGAAAATCTAATCGGCGAGGAAGGCTCCGGTTTTAAATACATTTTGGACGGTATGAATGCGGAACGGGTACTGATTGCCAGTGAATGCATAGGAGACGGTCGATTTTTTGTCGATCGAGCCAGCGCTTACGCGANAGAANGATCCGTTTTTGGTCGGCCAATTGGCACCAACCAGGGCATTCAATTTCCAATTGCACGGGCACACATCGATATCGAGGCCGCGGCGGCCATGGTGCAGCAAGCTGCAACCTTATTTGACGATGATCAACCCTGCGGATCCGAGGCCAACATGGCAAAAATGCTTGCTTCGGAAGCAAGCTGGAGAGCAGCAGACACGTGCGTGCAAACCTTCGGCGGCTTTGGATTCGCCGAGGAATACGATATTGAACGAAAGTTCCGCGAAACTAGGCTGTATCAGGTCGCACCAATCAGCACAAACTTGATCTTGAGTCATGTAGCCACCCATGTCCTTGGCCTCCCAAAATCCTTTTGATCCCGACACGTTCTCTGAGTGGATAGGCAAAACCACTCGCTGCAGCGATACGCCCGATCATTCGACACTCGCCAGGCTCTCGGCCTTGCTGAACTATGACAACGTACCCTGGGGATCCACCCAGATTCCTTACTTGGCACATTGGCTTTTTTTTCTGCCGCAAACACCGGAAAAAGATTTGAGTCCCGATGGACACCCTGCGCGTGGGGGATTTTGGCCACCCATTACCCTCCCACGCCGTATGTGGGCAGGTGGAAGAGTTCAATTTCTCAAACCTATAGAAATAGGCGTGGAATACGAGCGCTCATCAACCATTTCCAATATCCGATTCACCGAAGGGAAATCGGGCCAACTTGGCTTCGTCACATTGCGCCACGATATCCAGTACCGTGGAGAATCCCATATCGTTGAGAAACAGAATCTCGTCTACCGCAACCCTGCCAGCCATATGTCTGCGCCGAATAAACCGAGCCCAATCGAAAGAGAAAAAAAATATGATTATGTGCGATCGGTTACCACCACACCAATCACACTATTTCGCTTTTCAGCGCTGACCTATAACTCTCATCGGATACACTACGACGAATCCTTTGCCCGTGATGAAGAAGGCTACGAGGAGAGACTCGTACACGGGCCACTGATGGCTATCATGCTAATGGACCATTTCCGGCGATATAGGCCGCAGGAACGGGTGAGAGAGTTTATATTTCGCGGCAAACAGCCAGTATTTGTGAACACAGACTTTGATTTGTGTCTTACATTGAACAGCGACGGCGCTTCACTATGTCTAGAGCATGGTGAAAGAGGAGTGGCCATGGAAGCGTCCGTGATCACCGAATAAGCTTAACCGGCACTAAAAAAAACGCTGATGAAATGACAATACCACGCGGACCACAATCAGACGCAACTGCGACTAGGAGAGCCGAGCACATGAATTTCTCAACACTCCTGACAACCCTGGAAGATTTTGTCTTGACCGTGACGCTCAACAGGCCGGCTCAAGCCAACAGTTTTAACCACGAAATGATCCAGGACTTTTCACAACTCTGGAATCACGTCAGACACAATGACTCGATCCGGGTCGTTGTATTGAGGGCTGCCGCGGGCAAAGCATTCTGTACGGGAGTCGACGTCAAGCAAGGCTGGCGAGCACCAGACAGTAACCCCGGCCCCTTTGATTACGATGACCCGGGCGATTGGCTGGGCCCAAAATCAAACCGAATATGGAAGCCTTTTATTGTTGCCGCACACGGAATGGTCGCAGGCGGTGCCTTTTACTGGCTGAATGAATCTGACATTACGATTTGCTCAAGTGACGCGACTTTTTTTGACCCTCACCTGAAACTCGGGAAATTGTCTGCCGTCGAGCCTATTGGCGCCTTGGGACGTATCCCCTANCAAGAAATTTCAAGGATGGTGCTGATGGCGGACCAAGAGAGGATCTCTGCCTCTACAGCGCTGCGAATGAGCCTCGTGACGGAAGTCACTGAGCCCGAGGATCTATGGTCACGGGCGGACGAACTCGCCAAGAATATCGCCGGCAGGGAATCGGTCGCCGTACAGGGAAGTATCCGAGCGTTGTGGGAAGCTCAGAGCCTACCCAGACAACAGGCCATCAGTAATGCCGTGAAATATATTCAGATCGGTAAAGCCGCATCACCACCCAACCCCCCCCCGTCTTCTCTGAAAAGCGGCAAGTGGAATCTACGTTAAATTATGACCGATCACTCAGATACCATGCTCGCCTCTTCACCGCTGATCGCTGAGACCCGAGGCAGATTGCGTATTCTCACGCTCAACCGGCCTGACAGTATGAATGCGCTGACTCCTGAGCTTCATGGTCAACTGCGCCTCGCTGTTATGGAGGCTTCCGAGGAAGCAAAAATTTCCGCCGTCGTCTTAACAGGAAACGGCAGGGGGTTCTGTGCAGGGGGAGATATCAAAGTCGCAGCAAAGCGCGCAAAAACCACTAAAGAGACAGTGGAGGAGCGGCAGGAGCGACTTCGCGACCATGCGCAGACTACAGCCTGTCTGCACCACATGCCCAAAGTGACCATCGCGCTCGTCAACGGCGCTGCGGCAGGGGCTGGATTGAGTCTTGCACTGGCCTGCGACCTCCGCATTGCCGTTTCATCAGCTACGTTTAAAACCGCTTACGCGCAGATTGGGTTATCGGGAGACCTTGGCATCAGCTACTTTCTTACCCGTCTCGTTGGACCCCAACGCGCAAGGCAGTTGATGCTTTTCAGCGAAAAGATCGCCGCTGACAGGGCTTTGGAACTGGGCTTGATAGATCTAATAATCGACAAGATGCCGGACCAAATTGATGAGCTCGAGTGGATTAGACTCATTGCCACAGGACCCAGCGTGGCACTGCGCGCTATTAAAGAGAATCTCCTGGCATCCGAAACCGAGAGCCTCCAAGCGGTAACTGATCTTGAGGCACACAATGCCGCCAAATGCAGTCGCACAGCTGATGTAAAGGAAGCCGCCGCAAGCTTCAGGGAAAAGCGCCCTCCCCGCTTTACGGGCACCTAGCCATAGCCGTTACTACCGGCGAAAAACCACGGGGAGATCATAAAATCCGTTTCGGAACAGTGACTCAATATGACTAGGCGCATCCGCAAGCTCCCATTTCGGGAACTTCTTTACCAGTTCTTCCAATAAGACCCTCGCCTCTAATCTCGCCAATCGATTTCCCGGACATCGATGCGGGCCAACGCCAAACGCCAAGTTAGCCGTGTCCAGAGGTCTTGAAATTAAAAACTGGTCAGGTTGCTCCCATATTTCTTCATCACGATTCGCACATGAGTAGAGAAGGTAAACAAAATCTGACTCCTGAAGCTCTTTACCCCGAAAGCTGACGGGTCTCATAACTTTTCTGATAAAGCCATGCACCGGGCCTTTCCAGCGCAGGGTTTCTACTACGGCGCCTTGCGCCAACGAAGGGTTTGTATGCAGCAACTCAAGTTGCTCGGGATGCTGGATCAATGCCCAGATCATATTTCCAAGCAGCGCTCGTGTGGTTTCGTTACCACCGGCGACGATGGTGGAAGCCAAGGCAAGAATATTGGCGAGGGTAATGTGGTCATACTGCTCCTCTGCAGACAGCAGCACCGAGAGCACATCGTTGCCCCTGTTTTTCCGCGCGGCCTCAAGCTGATTTATCAGATAATCATTCATGGCAGAAAATGTCGCTATCGACTCTGCTCGCTCTTCGTCGGACATAACCTGTCCGAACTTCATAATTTCATCACTCCAACGAGCCAGCTCGTCAAGATTATCTCCTGGCAAACCCAGCAATCGGGCGATCACTATCAGTGGGAGTTTTTCTGCCACTGAGGCTATCCAGTCAACGCGAACATCAGGCTCAATCTGATCTATCAAAGCCACACAGTCTGCGCGAATGGAGTCTTCCATTTCGTCAATAACTTTGGGTGAAAACGCAGGCGCAATAACCCTCCGTATTTCACTGTGCCGCGGATGATCCAAAGAGGAGATGAGCTCTCCTTGATCCCCGAAATAATCATCGCCCACTGACTCGCCCTGCACCGCATCTGTGAGAAAAATACCCCCAGAATTAGAGAACGTCTCCGGATCGCGCGCAGCTGCACAGACGTCTTTATATTTACCCAACACCCATGTTTTCAGTGGCTCGTATTCGAGGACAGGATCTTCAGCACGGATACGACGATAAATTTCAAACGGGTCATTGTAGAACGCTGGATCATCTATCCTTGCCAACACTGAGAGATCAGACATAATTTACTCCAACGCCATAAACCGAATAAATGACGTTATATCAGTTATGTAATAAGTAGGCTATCCTAGGAATGGATGTCGCTACCGGTAGGACTTTGAACGCATGGTCATACTCACGATCAATGGTGAAGATGTCGAGGTCGCAGATTCTGAAATGCCACTGCTCTGGGCGATTCGCGAGACAGCGGGCTTAACGGGCACTAAGTTCACTTGCGGCAAAGGCCTTTGCGGCGCCTGCACCGTCCACCTCGACGGCCAACCTGTGCGCTCATGCGTCGTTCCCTCAAAGATCGCTGCGGGCAGAGTCATCTCCACAATCGAGGGGGTCTCGCAAACCAGAAAACACACGTTAATTCAAAGGGCGTGGGTAGCCGAGAGTGTGCCGCAGTGTGGTTACTGTCAGTCGGGCCAAATTATGTCTGCTCTGGCCTTCTTGGAGCGCAACCCAAACCCCTCGGATGAGGAAATCTCCTCCAATATGAATGTGCTCTGTAGATGTGGGACCTACCCAAGGATAAGCGCAGCCATCAGACGCGCCGCTCATTTGATAGCAACGGACACCGGGACGACAGAGCGATGACCACTATCGAAAATTCGTCAGTCGGGCGCCGCCAGTTTTTAAAACATAGCGCGGGGATGGGGGCGCTTATCCTCACTGCTACGCTCCCTCAGCGTGGAATGTCAAAGATAGATTCAAGTGCCTCGACCATTAAATCATTCGTTATTCTGGAAATGGACGGCCAAGTGACGGTGCTAACACCCTTTGTGGAGATGGGTCAGGGCGTGCATACCGCAATACCGATGCTGGTAGCGGAAGAGCTAGACGTTTCTCTGGATCAAATTCAGCTTCAAGAGGCGCCTCTGACCAAAGAATATCGACTCCACTTCGGTGGCGCGATGAGATACACCGGTAGCAGCTTGACCATAAAAGATGCCTATATACCTTTCCGCTCCGCGGGCGCGGCCGCCAGGAGCATGTTGCTGGAAAGCGCTTCTCGTAACTTGCAGGTCCCCGTCGGCGAACTGAGCACTCGGAATGGCAGCGTTATTCACAATCCCAGTGGCGCGAGCATCAGCTACACCGAGCTGATCCCCTTAGCGTTAACCCTCCCCGTTCCATCGGACATTAAATTGAAATCTCCCTCAGAATTCACGCTCATTGGATCTGAGGCAACGCGACGCGACGCAGCAGAAAAATCTGATGGCTCCGCGATCTTTGGAATCGACATAAGCCTGCCCAACTTGCTTGTGGCCTGCGTTACACATTCACCGGTTCGCGGGGGCCGGGTCAAGAGCATCGCTAGAGAAGCTGCAATGAAGATGGCAGGGGTGGTCTCCGTGGAAATTATTCCGGATGGCACTTTTAGCATCAGGGATTATGCGCTGGCCCCATCAGACTTATTGCCCAAGGAGAATTTTGGCACTGTAGCCGTCGTCGCAGACTCCTATTGGCATGCTCAGCAGGCGCTTGCGGCGTTAGAGATTGATTATGAAGGCGGCGCTGCAGATTTTTCTGACGAACGCTATACGGCACTGCTCAAAAGCAGAGTCAATGAAGAGGGCGTTGTCGCAGAGCAAAGCGGTGACTTCAAGGCCACTTTCCATAGCGCTCACTCGAGAATCGAGGCGGTATACGATGTACCGCTGCTAGCTCATGCCGCAATGGAGCCAATGAACTGCACCGTGTTGTACGAAAAAGAGAAATGCACGGTATGGACTGGCCATCAAGATGCTGACTGGATAGCAAGAATCGCCGCAAAAATTCTGGCCATTCCCCTGACCTCGGTAACGGTCAACACCCCTTATCTCGGGGGCTCCTTTGGCAGAAGAAGCAACAACGACTATGTCATTCAAGCGGTCGCCCTCGCAAAAAAATTCCCGGGAAGACCCATCAAATTGATATGGAATCGGGAAGAGGATTTTCAGCAAGATTTTTTCAGGCCTCAGGTAGTGGCAAAATTTGAGGCGGGCTTTGACAGTCAGCGGAACCCGATCGCATTTAGGCAACTGGTCATAGGCGATGGCGGTCAGCGACAACAAGGCATGGCCAAGCACCTTCCCTATGACCCTTCTCTCATGTCTAGCGCGCTTAATCAGCCCTACAGCATCTCGAACAAGAGTACGGAATACCTGCTCGAAGAGAACCCTATTCAGGTAGGGTTCTGGCGATCAGTCGGCGGGGCACATAACGGCTTTTTCATTGAGTCTTTCATCGACGAGATGGCGCATGCTTCAGACCGCGATCCTGTGGCATTCCGAATGGATCTCCTTGCAGGGAGCCCGAGGTTTGCCAACGTGCTTGAGCGCGTTGCAACCCTCGCCAATTGGCGTCGTGATCCATGGCAGGACAAAGATGGTCGCCGGCATGCGCTGGGAATTGCACTTCACGGGGACCATTATTCCATTGTCGGCGAGATCGTAGAGGTTTCTTTGTCACCAGAGGGAGGGCCCACCGTTCACAACGTCTGGGTAACTGCCGATTGCGGCACAGTCATTAATGCCAAGATTGCAGCAGCTCAAGTTGAAAGTGCTGTCATATTCGGTCTGTCTGCTGCGCTTACTGAGAAGATGTCGATCGTTAACGGGCGACCAATGAGCCACAATTTCGATACCTATACGGTGCTTCGGGGTCATCTCGCACCAAAAATTCACGTCAGTTTCGTGGAGAGCAGCGAAGCGCCCACCGGACTGGGAGAACCAGCCACGCCACCTATTGCCGCAGCCCTCTGTAACGCACTATTCAACCTCACCGGCAAACGCCTGCGGTCTTTGCCGGTGGGAAATCAGCTCTCCTAGTTTTTATTCAAAAGCGGCAAGTGCTTCGCCGCGCCGGCGGTCGATCCATTTGTTGCGGCAGTGCGCAGACGGGCGCAGCCACACAACTAAAACTCTGATACCGTAATAACAGTTGTGTAGTTATCTACATAAGGGGCGAATAAAATTGATAAGGTATTTATAAATTATTGTAATTATTGATTTTTATATAAAAAAAGCAGTATTGAATAAAAATTATAGTAAATGACTTATTATCAGTTTTGACTTGATTTTACTGATAAAGGGGGACACACTTTCCATAAGGTGCATAGGCTTTCGAAGCGCGTCGCCTGAGCGCTCCGGGGCCTTATCCCATAATAAAACAAAGGGAGTTCTCTTCATCATGAACCGAAAAACCATTGTACGATCCGCCACTATTGCCGGCGCTATATCGCTCTTGGCATCCCCGACCACAACTTATGCGCAGTTAGAGGAAGTCGTTGTGACTGCGCAAAAGCGCGAACAAAGTTTGCAAGATGTTCCAATCTCAGTCGGCGTCCTGGACGCGACGTCCCTTGATAGATCGCAGTTCAGTGACTTTAGGCAACTCGCAAAATTGAGTCCCTCCATTAATTTTCAAGACGGCTTCGCCCCTGTCGCCACCAACATCTCTATTCGTGGAGTCGGAGCATATGCCTTTACCGGGGGCATCCAGCCTAGTGTTGGAGTAGTTGTTGATGGCGTGCCACTGGCGCGAGCAGGCGAATTTATTATTGATCTAGCTGACGTGGCGCAGATAGAAGTATTACGAGGGCCACAGGGCACCCTTTTTGGCCGGAACTCGACTGGTGGTGCCATCAATGTGACCCGCTTTAGACCATCTGAAGAGTTTGAGGCCTCAATAGATCTTAGCTTTACCGATGACGACGAAGTAATGACTCGAGGGATGATAAGTGGCCCAATCTCGGATTCTGTGCGCGGCAGGCTGGTTGGAATGATTTCTGAGCGAGACGGCCACATTGAGAATCTCGGCCCCGCTGGCGGCGATCTCGGGGGCCTGGACCAAATTGCGGTGCTCGCGAAACTCGAATTTGATATCGGTGAAAAAGGTAATCTATTGCTATCGGCCGATTACAGTGATCGGGAGCATGGTGATAGTCCCCAGATTGCCGCGATTGGAGAAGTCATGCGACCATTCGGTGACGTTACCGGAGAGGCGAGAGCTTATGCTCTTGGGTATGGTGATCTCGCAGCTGGTCGTGCCGTCATTGACAATCCATTCCAGACCGCAGTAAGCAAAATCGGCGACCAAAATGAGAATGAATCTTCGGGGGTATCCGCCACCTTAAATTATGAATTTTCAGACTCCATACGACTTAAATCGATAACTGCGTGGCGAGATTTCACTGATCAAAACAACCCTGATGTGGACGAAACACCAGCTGAGCCTGATAACCCCATCATGCCAATCATCAGTACTTATACAAAAAATGGCCCCAACTACAGTGGCTCCGGAGTCCCAGGACATACCCGCGGAGTGGAATCCGATTACATTTCCCAAGAGTTCATATTGGAGATTTCTCGTGAACGAGTCGACTGGACTCTGGGAGCGTTTTATCAGGATTATGAGGAAAATATAAAAAATCAGGTGCCGTTATTAATAATAGATAGTTTCAACCCCGCATTTGGAAATGGAGCGAATTTTGGCGGCACGGCGACACCCAATGACGAGTATATCCTCAACAATACAATGCTTGATAACACTTACTCCGTTGAGTCGATGGCGATATTTGCTGATGCCACTTTTCACGTGACCGACAAACTTGATTTGTTTGCTGGAGTAAGATTTACAGACGAGGAGTTAGAATCAACGCTCAATAACTACACACAGTTCGGCATCTACTCTTTTCCGAACCTTGCTGCTAGTTTTGACTCAAACACGAGGGTATTAGACAGTAATGCTTTTCCCTCATTCCCCGATGGCGGTGACCCAACGGCCGTGGGATCAGATAGCACAAGTGAAGATTTCGTTTCTTACCGGGCTGGAGGGTCTTTTTCTTTCAACGACCAAGTAACGGCCTACGTGAGCGCAACCCGAGGCCATATCGGGGTTGGCAAAAATATTGCTTTTACGGGTCGCACCGGCAAGTTCTTATCGCCAACGGAGGCAGACGCTTTTGAATTGGGTCTCAAGTCGGTATTTGCTGATGATCGAGTGCGTTTAAATGTTGCGTTCTTCACGCAAGATATAACGGACCTCCAAGCATCGGCAATTATCCCTGGCACCGTCAGTACGGAGACGATCAACGCCGGCGATCTGGATATCAGCGGAATAGAAGCAGATCTCGTATTTGCCATGACCGACAATTGGACGGTGTCCGCCTCTATGGTTACGCTGGACTCTACAATCGAGAATCTACTGCAGCCCTGCTATTTTGATCAAGCAAGCTATGGCACCGGATGTAACGGTGGAACCCAAGACGTATCCGGCAAGCAGGGAACTAATGCTCCCGATTTAAAATATAACATTGGGCTGACTGGCAACTTCCCCACCAATAACCTTCCATTCGATCTCTTCGGAAATGTCATGTACGTGTGGCAAGACGACATTCAATTTACCTTGAATCAAGACGATCTTGCTACGCAAGAAGCTTACGGTCAGCTTGATATAACGCTTGGCTTGACAGACAAGGCTGGGCGCTACGAGATTCAGCTTTATGGTAAAAATGTCACTGATGAATTCTATGTGGCTGATGCATTTGAAGCATTTGGTGCACTCGGACGCCAAGTGATA
Source organism: Halieaceae bacterium (assembly GCA_002683335.1). Lineage (GTDB taxonomy): Bacteria > Pseudomonadota > Gammaproteobacteria > Pseudomonadales > Halieaceae > Luminiphilus. Next base: position 17,257 of record NYTE01000046.1, on the reverse strand, counting down.
AGGGTGCCTCGCGCTGCCCAAGCTTATTGGGGCTTACGATTCAAGTTGAATTTCAAGTAGTACCTGTCGGGCATATTTGTCGACAAAGATGACGAGAAGGGTGCAACAACTGGTTTTGCTGCACCCTTTTTTAGCATCATGTAAGCATCTTTTTCTGGACATGAAATTTTCACGCCACCTCCTATTTATCGCCAGTTTAACCACCGCGCTGGCAGTCAGCCTGCCGTCAGCGGAACCCGTCGGAGTCGAGGAAAATCCTAGCCCTGAACTTGCCGGGCCTTGGTGGCCTTCCACATGGGGACCCGGCGATCAACTCGGTGCAGCAAATCTTCTCGAACCAACTGTGGTTGTTGGTGCTGCTAGGCATATAAAAAAGGGCGAAGTCGTTGACCTGGCTCACCCACTTGATATGAATCAGCCGGACAGTTTTCATAACCGCCATTTTTCACTGATCTCGGCTGGAAGCCCTTCAGGGGGCCCTGTAGGTGCGAACAAGTATATGTACAACGAGGAGTGGATTGCGGGGGAAATCACCGGCATTGGCACGCAATTCGACGCCCTTTCCCACCTGGGTCGCCAACTTGGAGATACTGGCAACAACACCACAATCTACTACTACAACGGCTTCAGACACAGCGATATTGCAACGCGAAGTGGCTTTAAGAAGCTGGGCATCGAGAATGTCCCGCCCGTGTTTACCACCGGGATACTACTCGATCTTCCCAAGCTTGCAGGCTCAGCCCTCAAGGGAGGTACTGTTATCACAAAAAAAATGCTTCTCTCGGCCTTGGCACGTCAGGGTATGACTGAGGGAAGCATATCTCAGGGAAGCGTCGTTCTCATTCGACAAGGCCGCGACATTATGTGGGCAAAGGATCCTCTGCAATACTCGAAGACCTCCGCAGGGTTGAATCGTGAGGCGGCTGAATGGCTGACATCTAAAAAGATCTTTGCCGTAGGCTCCGATAGTGTCGCTATGGAACCCATTCCCCCAATAAATGATCGTTTAGCTGAGATTCATGCGATTTTTTTGATGAAGAATGGCGTTTATATGTTTGAAAACCTCAACTTAAAAAGACTTTCTGACGCCGCAGTTTATCGTTTCGCGTTCGTTTTCGGAGCAATTCCTATTGTTGGAGCACAAGGCTCGGCTGCTCGACCTTTTGCCGTCTACTAGTTTTTTCACGCTACTTGTCCAGCCCTACGAAGGGCAGAGTAACGGTGAATTCAACCCTGATATCTAACAAGCAAGATAACCACTGCAACCCAATACTAGGTTCGTGGGGTATCTGAGTAGCCGCTGCATTCGTTCCAGATAGCGCTACCAGCCGCTGAGAAATTAATGCTTGCCGGAACGCAGCAAATACCAAGTGCCAGTCAAAGTTTTTTAACTCTCGACCAGACATTGATTCCCAAAGAGCAATAGTCTCTGCAGGTGAACCTATGCCCTCAAGCCTAGGAAGCCCCCTACTTGCTGTATATTTATGGTCAGCCACCGTCCACCATGCGAAATCCGCCTCCGCTCCGGCCAAAGAAACCATGTCCCAGTCTAAAATGGCTGAACATCGCGTCCCGTCGAATAGCAGATTCTGTAATCTGGCATCGCCCCAGGAAATACCTGCGCGCTGCTCAATTGTCAAAGGTAGATTTTCTTCCAGCCAATCGGTGGCTAGCGAAATTAAATTAATGCCTGCCGCACCGCACCAATCTGCATAGGCGATCCAATAGTCGAGGCAATCTCTCACCCCGCCCCGACTACTGAATTCATCTAGCTTCAGCGGAGTGAGTCGCGATACGTCTACCGCATGGAGCCGGGACATAACGCTTACCGCTTCTCTCCATACAGCCTCACGATCACCGACAGAATAATCTGCCAACCAACCGTCGTAATTAAAATTAGGCCTGTCCGGGGCGGCGAAGCCTTCGACATGCGTCATAACAAAAAATCGGCACCCTAAAAAACTTGGATCTTCCTCAAAAGCCAGCATTTCGGGGACCGGCAAATCGCTAATTGATCCTAAGCAATCGTATAAGTCGTAATGCAACCGCAAATCACTTCGGGGGTATAAAAAGTCGTCGGCCGCCAACCTGAAAACCAATCGCGGTCCCGGGGCTTCAATCTTATTGATTGGAGTGCGCCTTATGGTTTCCACCAACCAAGTCTCGTTAGCGACGCCGCTACTTTTCGGTGCCTGCAAATTCTGAACTCTCAGATCTTCGAATCGGGCCGGGTTGCTCGAAAACCACCTATCAATAGATATTTGTGCGTCCTCTTTTTGTAATGAGGGTCGCCTTAGGGGAAAATTGCGGTTCGGAAAGATCTTAGTTTTTACATTTGTCATGGGCGAGAAAATCGGTAGTAGACATGGGTAACATTACATACACCAAGATAGACATTCCCGAGGAGCAGATCTCCGACCTGTATCGTCGCCTCTCGGACACTCGTTGGCCAGCGTCGCCTGCCGGACCGGCATGGGAATATGGTACAAGCCGAGTTTACCTCAGAGAGGTAGTAGATTATTGGCTAAATCAGTTTAATTGGAGAGAAAATGAGGCCTTCCTCAACCAGTACACACATGTGTTAGCTCCTTATGAGGGGCGCCTGGTGCATGCAGTAGTTGTAAAAGCTGAAGAGAGTAGAAGACCACCGCTGGTTTGTGCTCACGGATGGCCCGGCAGCTTCATCGAATTTCTTGAAGTCGCGGAGCGGTTGGCTCACCCAGAAAAGTTTGGTGGCATACCTGAAGATGGTATGGATGTGGTAATCGTCTCGCTTCCGGGCTGTGGCCTGTCATCAACACCTGTAAAACCCATAAGCCCCAGAGAAATAGCGAGGGAATGGGTCTATCTTGCCCAGTCCCTTGGGTTTCAGGAATTTTTTATCCACGGATCTGACTGGGGCGCAGCCATAGCCTCATGGCTTGCATTGGACTCGCCTAATACGATACTCGGTGCTCACCTAACCTCAGCGATTATTCAACCAAACTTAAATGACCACTCCCGTCTTTCGCAAGACGAGAAGGCTTTTCTGAAGGCCCGTTCGGAGAGGCCCCCCTGGGATACTGGCTACCGAATAATGCAAGGTACAAAGCCCTTGACACTTTCCTATGCATTGACTGACTCCCCAGTCGGTCTGGCCGCCTGGCTACTCGAAAAATTTCAACATTGGACCGAATCAAGGGGCAGTGATACCGGGCCAGTAATAGGCCTCGATAGCCTGTTAACGATCATTAGCCTTTACTGGTTTGCTGGACCTGGTCCGGCAAGCTGGATCTATCGTTTTTTAATAGATGGCACGGCCTTGGTTTTTGATGAGGGGGTGAAAGTGACCGTACCCACGAGCATTTGTAATTTCAAGCACGATATTTCTCCCCTATCGCCACCCGAGTGGCAGAACCGCTGTTACAACGTAGTACAGCGCACAAAGATTGACCACGGAGGGCACTTTCCTGGTTTGGATGCGCCAGTAGCACTTAGTGAGAATATTCGCTCCTTTACAGAAAATATCGTCCGTGGCTAACGCACTACCACTTTATCGGGCAACGCATTGAGATGCGCTGAACGCTCTAAGTAGCAATACGCTTGCTCATCGCTCCAAACAACAGGGCCCCAGTTCAGCACGTACATATCATTGATTTCTCCGAATACGTCTCTCCCTACAATATGCTTACGCTCCCTGGGGATCCAGATTGAGGCAAGTGTGCTTAGAGCAAAGTCTGCCGACCCCGAATCCCAAACAAATCTCAAGAACAGCTCCTCGCCGGAAAGCTTGAGTTCGCGTAAATCCGGGGCAGCCACGACTTCGATATCGTGGACCTGACCTGCCTCATCAATATAAATCCCGCCAGACATGGTGATATGACCGTCCGGACGCCAATATCGAGAGAAGATAAACTTTTTACCACTTGGAAATTGCATGCCGCCTATCACGTGACCGCCCCATGGATCCTTGGACTTTCGGCCACGAGGTCCGCGGGAGTGGTCCCGCCAACCCGTTGTGGACAACGCGTAATCTTCACCGTCGAGGTCTAAGCTCCCATGGGCAAGCACTAATTGCTCATAATGTTCTGTGGCCCAGCTTTGCCTCTCCATTGCTGGATTACCAGATCCATCTTTCATCGAGTTGGCATTCCATACTGGTGATACACACTCCACATCCAGCTCTATTTTCAAGCGCCTTCGGAAACGAGGCTCGCCTCCGGCGTCCATGGCTGACCGACTCGTATACCAAGCAAAACCGTCAAATTTAATCTTCCAGTGCCGAAAAGGTTCTACGCAGATGAAACTCATCACAGAACCGGCCGGCTGCTCGTCTGCTGGCGTTTCATGGTAAGCCATCATCGATAAAACACCGCCATCAGGCAGTGATATGTATATCCGGTCCTCCCAAAGATACCAATCTGTGGGAACCGTTCCCAAATGCAGCCACAGTCCAATATTCGTAACGTCATCGTAGAGCGCGAATAAGTAATTCTCACTCCACAGATCCTCTCCCGGAGGCTGCGTCACAGGGAGTTCGGAGTCGAAACCTTGGTCATTTCGTGCGGGTTCTTTGTTACGTAAATTAGTCACAACGCCTGTCCGCACTCGATATTTAAATTCACTTGAGAATAGCGCCGCGCGCGCAGTAGCCAATGACTTTGCTCTCTGCTCCAATGATCTTCATAACGCCCTGTCACCTCTCGCTTCTGAACCTTTTGACCGATTTTCACGACGATGCGAGCGGTTACCGCGGAGGTACTGATCGCCTCATAATCGTTCTCAATGCTCACTGAAATATCGGTGATCGTGTGGTCCATCGCCAATGTATCCAGCCGTGAAGCGCTTAGGAAGGCAATAAACGCCTCGGGAGAGCCCCGAAATCGATCGCCAAAGTCGAACGAAGCTTTGTCACAACAGCACGACAGTAAGAGACCTTCATCATAATTATCGACCGCTAATCCAATCTTCCGGAGTCGGTCCTCTATCTCTGCCATCCAAGATTCCATCATGTGCAAACCTTAATCACACCGATTGGTCCTTTCGCATATTTCGCTGCCGTTCTAGGAAAGGTTTGCATGTTTTTCCCCAACTCTGAGATCCTTTTTGAGCCGACAACTCATCCGCCTTTCGGACAGCGAACAAATGATCGCACCCTCTCGCGCCTACCGACCTAAAGGAGTCAGACCTTTTGTAGATATGCGACAGGCCGCCANTAACACTGAGTGTCCNTCATTTTCTCAGGAGCGGCAAGAACCACTGATCCNCTCNTCNCGNGGATNCATCGCTGCATTGAACGTACCTGCTTTCATTCGNNTTAATAGGTAAGACTCACAATGCGCATTCGGGAAGTGGGTGTTTGTCACAACNCGGTTTAGCCCGGCCNCTNATNTTTATCGCCAAANCTCNGGTGGGNTCCATCCGGGCTAGTTTCCTTCNACNGTATTGAGGTCTCATAATGCGCTATCGCTNANCNGCTCTTTCNGGAGAGAGNNATGCTCCCCACACGATGTATTTTGGTAGCGGCATTNAATATAGCGCTTGTTGCCTGCACCGATTCTGGCCGATCGGTACCGACCACCAGCGCGGTCGAGACGCTTGCCGACGAATACCTGGCGACGTGGATGGAGCAAGACGGGCTCATGGGCACCTACTACTCCATTGAGGGGGCACGGCATGACCGGCTGCCCGATAACTCGCTGGCGGGCTTGGCCGCGTGGCAACAAAAAGAGGATGCTTGGCTGGCCCAGCTGGAGAGCATTGCGGTTTCCCCTGAGATTGGCAGTCGAGACTGGGTGACCTTCGGACTCTTGAAAGAAGAATTAAAGAGTGCAGTGGCCTTGCGGCTGTGTCGCAGTGAGCTATGGGGAGCCAGCACGACCACCAGTTGGCATACCTGGATGCCATTTGTCTTTGATATTCAACCCTTGGAAACACCCCAACTTCGCGCTCAAGCACTCTCGAGGCTTGAGGCCTTGCCCAACTTTATCGATAACGAAATCGCTAATCTGCGGGAGGGTCTGAGGCTCGGATATAGCGCGCCGCGAGTCACGGTAGAGGCGGTGCCTCATCAAGTCCGCTCGCTGCTTGGACCCGAGAGCATCTTTTTAGGTCCGGGGCAGCGGGTTGACGATGCCGCGTTTACCGATGCGGTGAACGCTATCTATGCCAATCAAATTGCGCCTGCGCTCAACCGTTATGCAGACTTTATTGAGCGCGAATACTTGGCCGAGGCCAGGGAAGAACTGGCGGTCTCAGCCAATCCCAGTGGCGAAGAGTGCTACCCCGCGCTGGTCCGATCGTTTGTTACCATGAAGGTCCCGGCCGAGCAGATCCACGCCGAGGGACTTGAGCAAGTAGCTAAAATTCGTAACGAGATTCAGGTCACCATGAACGCGCACTTTGGTGGCGGTGATGTCTCTGAATTTCTCCGTCGGGTCAACGAAGACCCCCTTTTTACCTTTGAAACCGAAGAGGCGGTGCTCCAATACTCGACCGAAGCACTCGATGCGGTAAAAGCTGCCATGCCAAAAGCCTTCAGAAAGTTGCCCAAGGCAGACGTACTCGTCAAGCCGTACCCCAAGTTTGCCGAAAGTGGTGTTGGTGAGTATCACTCTTCCTCTGAGGACGGTACGCGACCCGGCATCTTCTACATTGCCGTCACCGATCCTACCGGCCGCTCACGCTCGACACAGAGAGCCACTCTCCATCACGAGACTTTCCCCGGTCACCATCTGCAAGGGGCGATCGCCCTCGAACTGGGTGACGCGCAACATCCGTTAGCGCGCTACCTGTGGAATTCAGGCTACGGCGAAGGTTGGGCACTCTACTCGGAACGACTGGCTGATGAGCTTGAGCTCTACCCCACCCCTCTTGATCACATCGGTCTCTACTCTGATCAAATCGCACGCGCCTCGCGACTCGTGATCGACAGCGGCCTGCACACCATGGGCTGGACCCGCCAACAGGCGGTAGATTACATGATGGCCAATTCGGGCTGGGCGCCGGTCGATATCCAGAACGAGATCGACCGCTACATCTCCTGGCCCGCTCAGGCGACCTCTTACATGCTCGGCATGATCGAGATCCGCCGGCTACGCACGTTGGCGGAGGAGGCGCTGGGTGACAATTTTGATCTGCGCAGCTTCCATGACCGCGTGGTGGGCATGGGCAGCATTACTCTACCCATGCTCGAAGAATCGATTGAAGTGTGGATCGCCGAGCAGCAGTCGGGCGGCTAGTTCACGGGGAATCGGATAGGGTCGGCTGACTGCGGGGCGGGCGCAACCACAACTGTCCAAAATGCCTGACTGATCGTGCACTTAGCGATTCTCTAAATAATCTTAGCCACTCGGCAAAGGCAATCCGTAACGGATTGTAGGTATTGATATTGGTCAGCAGCCCGTAGCGCACTGGCGCCACCTCGGGCTCGAATGTGCCGAATAAGCGATCCCACACAATAAACACGTTGCCGTAGTTGCGATCCACATACTCGGCATTCGAACCGTGATGCGCGCGATGGTGCGAGGGGGTCACTAACAGCCATTCCAGCGGCGCCCACAGCTTTTTGATCACCTCGGTGTGGGTCCAAAAGCCGTAGATCGTGGCGATCGCGCCGGCACTGGCAATCACCAGCGGATCAAAGCCGAGTAACGGCAGCGGCCAGTAAAAAAGCGCTTTGGTAAAAGGCCCGGTGGGGGATTGTCGTAGCGCGGTACCGAGATTCATATGCTCACTGGAATGATGCACCACATGAGCACACCACAAAAACCGCACCCGGTGCTGGCCCTGGTGATACCAATAAAAAACAAAGTCGATCACGACGAAGGTCAGCAGCCAGCCCCAGGGTCCGTCGGGCACCTCAAACACCCGATACTGATATAGCCAGAAATGAAGCCCTATCAGCGCACCACCCAGGGCAAGACGCACCCCGATATTAATACTCAACTGTGACATCGAGCCGCAAAAGTCCTTGAGCGCGTACACATTTTGCCCGCGCAGGCTGCTCACGGTAGCCTCCGCCACCATGAGTAGTGCAAAGATAGGCAGTGCCATAAACATTACATCCATGGCGTGAGTGTAACCAAGTTTTGAGATGGCGCGGGCCGCTGAGTGCCGGACCGGCACTACTTCCTGAAGCGCTTCCAAGTACCGCCGTACTGATAGCTGTCGGGGCGTTGGGATTTCAACCGCTCTACACATCGGTTGCACAGAAACTTCCAGTTCTTCAGACGACTGGCTCGACAACGGTAAAGGGTCGGTGTCTCGGCTGTACACCCTTCGCACAATTTGGATCGTTCTCGCATAGCTAAGGGTGGGCCAACAAGGCCCTCGTGCAGTGTATTAACTTGCCGTCACCGGAGCGGTCAGCACCGTGACGTAGGCTGATAGCAAGACTTCGATCGCCTCGTCCATCTCGCCTTGAGACTCGAAAAGCTGGCCCGCCATGTCGAACAGCGCCATAAACATGGGCACCCCGTCTACGGTTTTCGCAACGCGAAACGCCGATTCTTTGTTGTATAAATCGGTCCAGTACTGGCGCACCCTCGACCAAAAAGGTCCCGTGCTTTGCCAATACAGGTCTCCTGCACTGAAATCATAATTGAGCACGCGATCATATCGGGATAACCCCGCTTCGCGAGCCAGATAAGGTTGCTCCGCCGCGGGCCGATTCTGCGCATCCAGCACAAGCTTCAGCGCATCCTCTTCCTGAGTCCACCCCGCGGGCGTGATGGTGATGCGGTGCGAGCCATAAAGGGCTTGATAATCATCCCTCACGCTGAACTCGCGTCGCGGCAGCGGCCGGCGTCGATCACCTGATTGCCAAAACGACACACCAGGGGCATGAGTCCAACGACCTATTGCTTCGTAGCGAGGCGAATCGTCAACCTGATAGACGGTTTGGGTCCACGCGCCGGTCCTTAATTGCTCATTAAGCGCTCGGCGCGCAAAAGCACCGTGACCTTCAAAGGCGTGCATTTCGGTGTCCTCGTATTGCCAATCTTGCCGCCAATGTTTGACCACCATAGCATCCGACTCAAAGCCATCAGCGTCTAAAAAATGCATCACAATGATGTGCTGCAGACTGACGAAATCCGGCTCGTTAGCGACCACATAAACGCGCTCGGTACCCCAGCTTTGGTATGGCGCGACGGGTCTATAGCCTTGGGTAAAGCCCACGGTCTCAATAAAATCAAAACTGGTCCGATAGTCCCCCGCCATTGCCAATATGGCACGTCGATCACGTTCCTGTGGCATCAGTCCACGCACCTGAAGCTCGGAGAAAGCGCCCGCGGTACCAGAGTCCAATCGTACCTCCGGGCCCGAGGTCGTGCCTCCACGAGGCTTCATACTGTCTGACTCGGAAAACATCCACGAGAAGGTGTACCGCCTGCCCTGAGTGTCCTGATCACTAGAGTCATCCTCAGACGCATTCACGATGCCCGCAGCCGCACAAGTGCTCAGCAGTGATAGCAATAAGAGGCGCCAGAGTTTCCGCGTTTTAAACTGCATACTTAGTATCCGTGTCTTTCGGAGCAAAATCTAACCGAACTGATACGTCAAAAAAATGAAATCGTATTGCTCGCGCTGCCCTTTGATGGGGACTTCCTCAATGCGCGATAACACTGCGGTTTTCGGTGTAGCGGCACATTGCCAACTGAGCAGTCGTAGGCACCTCGGCTGGGACATCATCTAGCATAAGCAGGTGGTTGCATGCCTGCATGGCTTCCTGCCGCAGCCCCACGCTATGCATTACCCTCGACAACGTGTGTGCAGTAGAGTTCACCACCTCAATCGCCAGCTTAGGGTCGCCTGTTCGCTTCAGACACAAGTAGAGCACCGATGTCGTGTCTGCAAGAACGCCAATCGCATCAACCGTCACTTCGTGCTCTCGGAAGAACAGCTTGCCCGCGACAAAGGCCTTCACCAGCTCCGACTCGGCCTTGTCGAGCTCACATTGCTCAATCAATTCGATACCCGACCCCAAACAACCCAACCACACTTTCGCATTGAAAAAGCCACATCCGCACATAGCCCGCCAGTGCTTATCGCAAAAACAGCCGGCGTTCTCACTACCAGTGGCCGTGTTCTGGTTCACAGGAAGATACCGCTTGCACCCGAAATCAAAATCATCACCGGTATCGCAGTCACCAATGAAGCTATTAGTAGGTAACCGATCCCTCGCCAATATTGCCCTGTGTCGTGCATCATTTGCCCCCGCAATGGTCTCTGTTAATCCTTCTACAGCGCTGCTGCGTGCTCCGTCATATAAGTCGCTACGCCCTTCGATGTATTCACCATTCCAGCGTCCCCCTTGTTCCAGCCCGCCGGGCAAACCTGTCCATTTGCCTCGAAAAACTGCATGGCGTCTACGATCCTGATGACCTCGTCCACGCTACGACCTAAAGGCTCATCATTGACAACTTGATGACGCACGATGCCCTTTTGGTCAATGACAAAGGTGGCCCGCATGGCCACTCCAGGGGGGTAATATGAGTTTCCCGGCTCAGACAAAATGCCGTAAGCATTAGCAATATCTTTCGTCATATCCGCGACTAGCGGGAACGGNACCGCTCCGATTCCACCCTGCTCAATAGGCGTNTTGCGCCACGCGGNATGGGTGTGATGCGAGTCAGTGCTCACGGCAACCACNTCGCAACCCAGCGCGTTCAGCGTCTCCGTGCGGTTGGCAAANGCGATAATTTCGGANGGGCACACGAAGGTAAAATCAAGCGGATAAAAAAACACGGCTGCGTATTTGCCCTCGATAAATTTACTGAGGTCAAAGTCGTCCGTCATCTCCCCATTGGCCAGTACTGCCTGAGATGTAAAAACCGGCGCTTCTTTTCCAACCAATACACTCACCGCTCACTCCTTATCGATTNGNTCGTTCATCTGAAGCCTTGCTCGAGGAGGTTCTGTGCTCGACNANGGCTTTACTGCTGGCANNCTCGATACTCTATTGCGAATGAGAATGATTATCAATAAAATATCGAAAAATAATTTCACGGATAATCCGATGACAAAACGACTTCAACTGGCTCAAAAAATCTACGCTGACACATCAAAGTTGANAGCCTCTGACCTGCTGAGNAATGAGGATTACGAGTGCGAACGGGCCGAATTTCTGCGTCTGGCAACACAACATCGTCAGCAGCGACGGCTGCGGCTCACCCCCGATCTGAACTTGGTGTTTGAGACTCGATTCACCGCTTGGCTGCAAATACAGGAAGAGTTGCGCTGGCTGACCCACCCAACCGAACGTGACATAGACGAGGTTCTTACACGCTGCAATCTGATGGTACCCTACCCAAACCAGCTCACTGCAACANTATTGATCGATGGCGGCGATAGCCCCACCGCCCTTTACTGGATGCAGTGTGNCGCCGCTAACGCGCTTACCGCAGAACTCCGCCTCTCTGGACAAGTACTGCGCGGCAAGTCGCAAGANTCATCAGCTGGTGTGCTAGCAGCTGTTCACACACTTGTCTTNCAACCCTCTGCACCTTGCGGGCCCTGCTCAGAAATCATCTGGGGGGATACCGCCGTGCAGCATGCTGCACCCCTTTCTGCTGCGACTCGGCATGTGCTGACTCGGGACTTAAATCCCGCAGACAACTCCAATTGCTTCATAGCGTCAACAACTGCAAGGGTAGGGTTAGCCAGACCTGCCCGTTCAAGCGCCGGAGTGGGCCCACCGAGTCTGGCGCTAAACAAATATCCACCGCTAAGAGTGGTTATGGCGTGCAAGCCAGAAAAGAGTGGAAATACCCCACAGGAAGGAAGATAAAAATCGGGATCAGCCCCAGAGGTGACTGAGCGGAGGCTGAATGCAACCGCGATCGATATGTAGTGACGGCTCCACATCAGACTGCTGCCACATCGGTCCGTCGAGATCAACGAAGTCAGCGCCTTGCGCCACCACCAAAGCGGGCGCCATGGCTAATGAGGACCCCAGCATATTGCCCACCATGATCAACTTCTTATTCCTCTGACACCACTCACGAATGGCCAGCGCGTCGGTCAGGCCGCCGCATTTGTCGAGCTTNATGTTGATTGCGTCATAGCGGTCTGCCATCGCTTCAAGTTCGGCACTGCTCTGGCAGGATTCATCGGCGCAGAGCGATACTGGGAAACGCAGATTCTCTAGTGCGGCGTCTTGCCCTCGCGGTAATGGCTGCTCCAAAAGCGCCACCTCAAATCGAGCCAATCCATCCCCTACTGCCATCATCAACTCTGGCGTCCAACTGCCATTGGCATCAATCACCAACTGCGCGTCAGGACGCGCCTCGCGGATAGCCTGCAAACAATCAAGTGGCGCCTGCGCATTTAATTTGAGTTTGAGGCGCTTGAGATCNGGCACTTCATGGGCACGTCGCGCCATGGCGTCGGGTTCATCGAGTGATAACGTAAACAACGTGTTAAGTGGCGCCAGAGTGATACCCGTCAACGCGCTGATCCCGCCCGTGGTCTGTTTGGCTTGTAAATCCCATAGCGCGCAGTCGAGACCGTTGCGGCTACCGCCTGGTGACAAGAGGGCCTGCACGGTCTGGCGATTGAGCTGGGCGATCGCCGCGGGATCAAGCGCGGACAGCTCGGCCTGCAGTCTTTCAACAGTCTCACCAAAGTAGTCCACGCCCATNGTTTCAGCACGGCCGGAAATGCCGCCCTGCGACACCGTCACATGCAACACCTCAATAGAATTGACCACCTCGGCGGCCGTGACAAACGGGGCCTTTAAACGCCACTCTTTGAGNTCCAGTTTCAGNTCCACCAGAGCNGCCTACGAGATAAGGTCCAACACCATCGCGTCAATCGCATTTTTGAGCGGATCGAAGCAGGGTAAATCCGTGGATTCGGTGATTTCTGTGCAGATCTTGTCAGATTGTGCCTTATTCATTCCCGCAGTATTGAGACTGATACCAGCGACTCTGGCGACAGGATTAGTGAGTCGGGCCGCCTCTTCGTAACGTCGAATAGCACTACTGATTATAGGGATCGGGTACGCCTCAAAGCCGTCAATGGCAGCGCGCTCTGGATCATGGCACAGCAACATCAGGTCAGGTTGGCTGCCATGCAAAAGACCAAGCGTCACTGCCGCATAGGCTGGATGAAACAAGGACCCCTGACCCTCAATAATGTCCCAATGGTTTTCGCCGGCGTCGGGTGTCAGGTACTCGCAAACGCCTGGCACAAAGTCTGATACGACCGCGTCCACTGGAATGCCTGAGCCCGAGATCATAATGCCAGTCTGCCCGGTTGCTCGAAACGTGACGTCTACGCCCTGTTTGGCAAGCGCTTTGCACACCGCCAGCGCTGTATATTTTTTACCCACACAACAGTCGGTGCCAACGGTCAATAACCTCTTTCCTGTTCGCTTCCTACCCGTGGCAATTTGATGGATATCAGGGGCCACTCTGACATCAATCAGGGCCAATTGCTTTGCGTCGGCAATCGATTTCAACCCGCTTACCGCAGTCAGCCTCTGATGCAACCCACTTACGATAGACAGCCCGCTGGCGAGTGACAATCGAATCGATTCCATCCACTCAGGCGCGATCTCACCACCCAGCGGAGCCACTCCAATCAGGAGGCTTCTCGCGCCCGCTTCAAGGGCCGCAGCGGGACTGAGATCGGGAAGCCCAAGATCTATCTCACAGCCGGGGAGCCGGAACTGCCCTATGCAATGCTCCGGGCGCCACTCTAAAACGCCCATCGCTGTTTTAGCGTCCAAAGGATTATTGATGTCCCCAAGGAATAAAAGGTGGGGTGGATGAATATCTAGAACCATTTTTGGTTGCCTTGTTTGAAAGGACCCGAATGGCCCAAATTAAAGGAGCGTGCAGACAAGCNGCNGNCTGTCAGCGAATTGATACTCATGCGGNCTGCTCCGCGAGCCGTCGAGAGATCCAATCTTCAANCAATTCTTCAAGAATATTNAACGGCAGCGCGCCNTTTCTCAAAACNACATCNTGGAATGCTCTAANGTCAAACTGCCTGCCCAATCTGGNCTTGGCTAATTGCCGCAAATCAAGGATTTTGNGCATGCCCAATGTGTANGCGGTGGCCTGGGACGGTAATACCAGATAGCGTTCAATAGCCTCAGCGGCCTTTTCTCTGTCCGTTGGTGAGTTGTCCATTAGATAGGTAATGGCCTCCTCACGACTCCAACGCCTTTCGTGAATCGCGGTATCCAGTACCAGACGACAGGCACGCCATAACTCAGCTGACAGGCGGCCAAAATCGGTATAGAGGTCGGCGTACAATCCCAACTCTTTGGGCAGAAACTCTGCATAAAGCCCCCATCCTTCGGCATAGGCCACGTAGCTGCCCGCGCGGCGAAACCGGGGGATATTCTCCAATTCCTGTGCGATCGAGACCTGCATGTGATGCCCGGGAACCCCCTCGTGGTAGGCATAGGCTGGCAACGCATATTTGGGCATTGCTGACATATCGTAAGTGTTGACATAGAACACACCCGGACGAGATAGATCGGGAGCACCCGGTTGATAAAAGGCACTGCCGACACTGGCTTTTTCTCGAAAAGCCTCGACGGCCTTTACGACTAGCTCCGCCTCAGGAACGGTGCTGAAGATCTCGGGCAATCGGANTCGCATTTCGCTGAGTAAGCGGTCAGCCTCGTCCATGTAGGCTTTTTTCCCCTCAGCCGTTTGCGGATAAAAGAACGTGGGCTCGGATTGCATGTANGCGAAGAAATCCGATAGATCACCTTCGTAGCCCGCTTGCTCTAGAATGGCTCTCATCTCCGCATGGATGCGCTCCACCTCTTGGAGACCTAGGAGATGAATCGCTTCTGCATCCATATTGGTCGTTGTAGTCTGACGGAGCGCATGACGATAAAACGCCTGACCTTGCGGTAACTTCCACNCNCCNCCCTCCACCTCGGCNCGACCTTNGAGAGCNGTCANTACGTCGATCAACTTCCTNTANGCCGGTCCCAATGAGTCGAGCAGNGCCTGCTGTGCTGTCANCTGCAGGTTTAGCTTCNNCTCNGNAGTAATATCNAGCGCANCCACCTTGCGTTTAAAGTCCGCAAACAGCGGGCTATCAGCCAGGACACTCCCTTCAAAAGGCTGCCCGNTAATAATTTTTCGTACGCTNTCGATAGCGCGCTCATAGACNAATCTGGGCGCGANAATACCNATCCCCNCNCGCGTCTTCAGGCCATCTATCACTTGGTCAAATAGGTGCTCTACNCCGNTTAACCGCTTGATATAGTCNTCNGCATCTTTNACAGTCTCAATNCGATGGAGACGAATCAGCACTGCGGCGACACCTGTGTGGATACCCGTCATATGGTTGATTGGATAACGATGAAAACGCCACTGGAACTCNTCAATGGCGCCTTGCAACTCCTGCNGATACAAACGCAAATTCAGTTGATTGGCGTCACTCANCCGCTCCGGTGTGAGCGCTNNCANCTTGCGAAGATGTGCCNTGTCCAACCGGTGGCTNTCAAGCANGTAGGCGTCGCTATAGTCNTCCCACTTNTCCTGTTGNTCACGAATCCCCTCAAACGCCTGNTCAATCGGGCTACGGGCCAGACGGGCTTGGTAAATACTTTCAAANAGCGCTTCNGCCTTGGCNTTTTGGTGCGGCTGGTGTCTCAGGACCCTCCCGGGNAATGCGGCGGTTAAGTNCCCATCCTGNANAACCCANTCCCCGTTGATGAGCAGGTGTTTCACCCCANNACTCTGCTGATGGGGGTCTANAAAGGTAGCGTGGTCGGTGATTTCCTNATTGTCGAAAATCACCANATCGGCGAAGTTACCGACCCCGATCACGCCCCGCTCTNGCAACCCCAANCNAGNNGCCGGTTGCCCTGTCATTTTATGGACAGCTTGCTCGAGGNTNAGTAAACCCCGGNCACGAACATAGCNTGANAACACTCTGGGAAAAGACCCATAGGTNCTCGGNTGANANAGCTTTTCCGNNGTCACCGCCAAGTCGCCATCNGAGCTAACCATGGTGTGGGGAGANGCTAAAAAAGNTTCAATATCGACATCGNCCATACTGTGATAAATCGCCACGAAACGACCGCGAAACTGGAGNTCGATCAAAGCTTNAACCGCAGCATCCANTGTTTCGGGCAAGCTGTNATCNCGAAGGTAGTCTCCCAGTGTGCGGCCNACNTAACCCTCNAGGTACGGTAGCTGTGCGAACTGGATACTGTCGAAATCTTTGCCNGCTTGCTGGGGGAAGATCGTTTTCATCTCTGCGGCAATCTTCTCTCGCTGCACAGAGTCGACAATGCGAGCGCGGAACCCCTCTTGCCCCCCAGCNAGACTCCAGGCCGGGAAAAGCAGATCCGANTAGGTCATAAAGGCCGCGTAGGGATAGATATCCGTGGTCATATCCACACCAGACGCACGAATACTGTTGATCAACTCGAGAGCATCGACGCTCTTGCCATGATTACTGATCCCAGTGGTTTTAATGTGGTTAATGTGAACAGGCAGGGAGGCCATCTCGCCAATCTCGGCGGTGTCACGAATGGAATCCAATAATTTAGATCCCTCGTCACGCATGTGCGTGACATAAATGCCGCCCCATTCCGCAGCCACCCTGGCAAGCGCCGCCACTTCGTCCACAGATGCGTAAGTGGCCGGCACATACTCCATCCCCGATGCCAGACCAAACGCTCCCTGATCCATAGCCTGTCTGACGAGCAATTCCATCTGCTGCAGCTCGTCGCCAGTGGGCTCCCGGTTGTCCAAACCCATCACCGCCTTTCGCGTCCAGTTAAACCCGGCAAAATAGGCGATGTTTGGCGCCATCCTCAGGCTGGCGGTGTATTCCTCGAGAGGCCAGGGCAAGTTATGGCTGTGGAGGCTATTAGCAATGGTGGTCACGCCTTGGCGCAGAAAGTTTTCAGCCTGCGGGTATTCGTGAATATTTGAAACGTGAGCGTGCATATCAATAAAGCCCGGGGCGACTATCAAGCCCGCTGCGTCTATGAGCACATCACCCTGCTGTGCAGCGAGCCCATCACCTACTTGTGTGATGCGCTCGCCTACGATCCTGATACTGCCCGGATAAGCATCAATCCCTGTGCCGTCAATAATGGTCGCATTTTGAATCAGCAAACCCGCATTTGCCGACTGAGTGCCTGAGAAAACCGTCGTCACTGCAAAACCAAGAGCGACGACCATTAAACGGGCGATCACTAACCATCGCGAAGTTTCCACACCCGGTACTCTGTAAGCTTGCCCAGTCATTGCCGTTCGTGCCTTTTGAGCTCTTCATCGATAAACCA
>NYTE01000045.1 GCA_002683335.1 Halieaceae bacterium | reverse complement strand
GGGTAAGCAAGGTTGTTTCTCACTGGCCTCCCTGCTGATTGAGTGCTGTTGACCTGGAATCCTTCGCAGCGAAAAGAGGCAATATCTTCGCGGGTGCCCTGGGGGGCGGTGTAAGTAGTGGTCGGGCAGGGGCGGTGAATTTCTTATAGCTCAGGTGGGCCAGAATCCGTTCGATGATGTCCTGATCCTCTATGCAAGCAATTAACCAGACAGACCCGTTACAGCGGCCGCAGACGGCGGTATCGGCGGAAAAACGCGTTTCAGACGCTGGGCTCAAGTCATCGCCGCGTGACGATTAGCATCAGCCGTGGAAATAATCGATTCTTAGTTGAAAAAAATTTGTTTGTGCACTTAGGTTATCTAGGTCATGGTACCTCCGACGGCGTTCGATTGTGTGGGGCTTTTGTGTTGGTTGGTCGGTTCTTAATGGCATCACTTTTGAGCAGTTTTTTATCGAGTGAAGTTGTCGCTCAAGAAGAGATCGAATTATGGGCGGGGCAGGAGATACCGTTTGCCAAGGAAAATGGTCTAAAGGAGTTTGAGCTAGTTTGTTGGGGCGGGAATATGTGCGCCGATGACATCACGGTTCCAACGTTGTCATTTTATCCAGCAAAAGAGAATCCTTCCGGCAAGGCGGTATTGGTTATCCCCGGGGGTGGATATAATGTGGTGGCTTTTAGTTATGAAGGGCACGACACGGCGAAAGCGCTTGCGGAGAGGGGCGTCTCTGCAGGCGTTCTTAAGTACCGATTGCCGGATAATCGACATTCTACAAATCCGCAAATGACGCCGCTCACAGATGCGCGCCGGGCTCTTGAAATAATGCGTGATCGCGCAGCTGAATTAGGCATTCGGGACGGTCACGTGGGCGTGCTCGGTTACTCGGCAGGGGCGCACTTAGCGACGTTAACAGGTCTGTGGCGATCTGATGATTCAAATCAAAACCCGAATTTTTCAGTCTTAGTTTATGGTGTCACGAGGCTGACAAAATCAAATCAGGACTGGTTAGAAAAGTCGGTATATCACCGCCCCCTTACGGAGAACGAGATTGCCAAAAACACACTCCTTGATCTGGTAAACGAGGAAACGCCACCGGCTTTTTTGGTGCATGCTATGGACGACAATGTCTGTCACTACACGGAAAGTACCTATTACGCGGAAAGGCTGACAGAGCATGGCGTTGAAATAGAAATGCATCTCTTTCCTACAGGGGGGCATGGGTTTGGGCTAGGGCTTGCAGAAGATGGCACAGATCAGTGGATGGATTTGGTGACACATTGGGTGAGGCGTCTTAATTAATGTGACCTCAGCCCATATCCAGGAGGGCGATGATCCTTGACATGGCTTCATTAAGCCAATCGCTAAGGCGCGCAAGCTTCATGAGGCCCCTATCGATAAGATTTCGCTTTATCGTCACAGAGCGCATTGGCTTAGAACTGGCCTCAGGCAAGACTCACTTTGAGGCAATCTTGAGCGCGGTACTGCAGCGTTGCCGCCCCATCGTGCTCAGCACTGCGACGACGGTGCTCGGCTTACTCCCGCTTTACCTCGGCGGAGGAGAGATGCGGGAGCCCTTGGCGTTGGCCAGCATGGGCGGCTTGCTGGTATCCACTGCGTTAACGTTGTGTGTCGTTCCCGTCTTTTATGCTGCGCTGTATGATGTCAAAGATGCCGCCGTCTCATAACAGCAGGCTAAGTATAAGAAGTATAAATGAGGTGTTAAGAGTAGCTGATCGACCAAACTTTTTTTCAGTGGGGTCTCTGCTACTTTATTATGAAAAAAACAGCTTCAATATGGAGTTGGAGTAGCATAACAAGCAAGTTAAATAGAAAAATGCATATCCTTTTTTATTTGTCAGGGTTAATGCATGTGACCCGGGCTGGGTGACGACTGATCTCGGAGGCCCACTCGCACCAGAGACTCTCGAAGAGGCGGCAGTAGGGCTCCTCAAAACGCTCCTCGTGCCTTGGAGAGAAAGTGTATATTCTTTTAAAGCAGGNGAACGCATTCCTTGGTGAAATTTGAAACCACTCGAAATGAGCGGAATCCCAGCATGATGGAGAAGCCGAACATNNAATCGATGGTCCAGCAGTTGAAAAATTCCTTGAGCTAAGTGGTGAGCGATNGCCAAAGTTTCTGGCTTNGATACCCTGATGCGAAGTCAATTAGAGATTTGCCGACTGTCGCGAATCAAAAGAGGGCTTGATGGATACGACCGTTTTAATCATTGGCGCAGGACCAGTCGGGATGACTTTGGCTCATAAGCTTACGGCTTATGGCTGCAAAGTTCGTATTATCGATAAAAACCAAGGACCGACGAAACTTTCAAAGGCGCTGGTCATCTGGCAGCGGACGTTAGAGGTTCTCGACTCTACTTTCGATGCTCGACGACTGATCGATCATGAGCATGCCTACGACGTACACGGAGTGCTTTTTCAAACCCCCACGGAAAAACTCGGCGAGGTTGACTTAAAGAACTCAGAGGGTGAGCTACCTACGGGAATTTTCATCCCCCAATCCGCGACCGAGCAAGTAATCGTCGAGAAATTAAAAGAGCAGGGCGTAGAAATCGAAAGAGGCAACGAACTCGTCTCTTTTGAACAAAGCGACGATACTGTCGTTTCTCTCATTAAAGACCAAAACGGAGAAACTCATTCAATCACATCCTCTTGGATAGTAGGCGCCGATGGGGCCCATTCGCAGGTGCGACACGGCCTGAAGCTGCCCTTTGAAGGCAACACAATTGAACGGCGCTGGCTCCTTGCAGATATTTCAATCGCTGAAGAACAAAACCCTCATTTTATGCAGGCGTATTTTAGTGAGGAAGGACTCGTTGGCTTTTTTCCAATNGGTCAAAACAGATGGCGAGTGATCATCGATGGCGGCGAAGCTGAGCGTAAAGGCGCGCCATCGCAAGCCGAAATTCAGACGATTCTCCGGACAAGAGCAGGGAATAAATGGAAAATTGAGGAGTCATTCTGGCTGAGCGAATTTATCATTAATGAACGTATCGTTCCGCAATATCAGGTCGGACGCGTATTTCTTGCAGGCGATGCCGCTCACGTGCATAGCCCTGCAGGCGGCCAGGGGATGAATACAGGCATGCAGGATGCAATGAACCTCGCCTGGAAGCTGGCACTCGCGCAAAACGCGAAAGACCATCATCCACTTTTGAAAACGTATCACGAAGAACGCCATTTGATTGGAGAACGGGTCGTCGCGGAAACCTCACAAATGATCCATATGGCAATGGTCCACCATCCTCTCGTGAGACGTCTTCGCGAATTCGCAATGAGACATATCACGCGCACCAAATGGTTTAATCAAACGATGAAGCCCAAGGTGTCAGAAATTGACCTTAGCTATCGAAGGCAAGAGTTGGCTCAATCAGCGCCAAGGACTAAGGGCCGGCTACGTGCGGGTGACCGCCTACCGGATGAAATAGAAAACAATGCTTATATCTACCGCCAGTTGAAGCATACGGGCGCGACGCTATTGGTATCGGGTATCGCTGAGACTGAATTGCCCAAGATTCTGGGTGGCAATGAAAGTAATTTACCGCTCAAAATTGTAGCAATCTCTGCCGACGGAACGCTCGCCGAACAACTCGACTTAAAGCACGGCGGGATCGCCATGATTCGACCCGACTCTTATATCGGAGCAATATCTCGCAATATGGGCGAGCTAAACGATTGGTTAAAAACAAATCACCTTGCTCCTTCGACATAAAGTCTTAGCGAATTTTCCTGACCTCTGGTTTGAGAGGGCTTTTTATCACCAAGCCTGGCTTCTTACGTCAACTTTTAAGGGCCCGACCAACTCTTGCGAAGTCTTCGCAGGTCCTAGAGTCAACAACCATGCTCCAATTCCTATTGTGATAAGCGGCATAAATGGTTCTAGAGGCCAAAAAGGGAGCCAGAGTTGNAGCGATACAATTGATGCTGGCCATATCTCTGCATAGAACAAATCAGAAACGCTGGGATACCAAATGTGTCCACTCACCGCCAGTGCCAGCCCTAAGGCGTAGGGGGCTGTCGGCAGCATCTACCCAGCTTTTCGGGCGACGAATAGGTCGCCGCCCGAAAGCGTCAGTGGCTACTACTTGTAAGCGACATGCAGCCTGTTGATGTTCCCGTTGAAGGCAAAGGGTTTGCGATTAAAATAGGCTTCGGAAACCGGCGAATAACTGTCACGGCCGACGTCGAAAGTATCGTTGGCAGTAAAGGTTAGCGGAGCCGAGCGGGGAACGGTGCCCTTTGCCACTTCATCCCCATTGATTCGGATAACCACGTCGAGCGGAGCGGCGTGATTGTCGCCCGTTTTCGTTGTCTCGACGGTAATCGTCGCCTTTCCAGTGGGTAGCGGGCTCGTCGTGGAGATGCGTGTGCGTTCGATTTGGAACAGGTTGTATTCGTAAGTCAGTTTGCCCTGTTCAATCCACATAGTGAGGCCGCCCGAAAACGCACCGAGGGCATAAAGCACGCCCTCTGAACCCTCGTCGAGCTCAGCATCAATGGTCACAATGCTGCTGCGTGCGCCAACTTTCGGGGCTGTGAATTCAGGAACGCCGGTGACGTCCTGGGTATAGGTGAACTCTGTGGCCGGGTTTGAGGGTGCGTCCTCGGGATGGAATACGGCCGACCACAGCCCTCCACCGATCGGGAAGACTTTGTTGTCTTCAGCAGTAATCAGGAAGGCTTCTTTGAGGGCTTCGACTTTCTTGGGGTGTTCATCTGCCAGATTGTGGGCCTGAGAATGATCCCGGGTGAGATCATGGAGTTCCCAAGTGTCATTGTCAGGCGACCACTGGAGAATGGCAGGATCCACACCGGGCATCCAGGGTGTACGTGGTCCGAAGACGGACCCGATCCACCCGTCCTCATAATAGCTGCGGCTTCCCATCACTTCGAAATACTGGCTGCGCTTGTGGCCTTCGGCATCTGGATCGCCGAAGGTGTAGGTCAAGCTCACCCCGTCTAGCGGATCCTGCGAAACCCCATCCACGGTTTCAGGGGGTGTGATCTCGAGGAGGTCATAAATCGTGGGGACGATGTCGTTGACATGATGGAACTGGGCGCGTGGTTTGTTATCGGGGGTGATTTTTTCAGGCCAGGAAACCACCATCGGTGTGCGGGTCCCTCCAAAGTGGGCCGCCACAAGCTTTGTTGAACGATAGGGGGTCGAACCCGCCCAAGCCCATGCCGCGTGATACATATTGTCCGCCTTGGGTGAACCCAACACATCAAGTCCACCCAACTCGTTCATCGTCCTAATATGATCCTTAATCTCGGTAGGAATACCGTTCTGGGCGAGAAGTTCGCTTATGCTGCCGCTTTGGCCCTCAGCGCTGGATCCGTTATCACCCCATATGTAGAAAACCAAGGTGTTGTCACGAACACCCATTTCATCCAGAGCATCCAGCAGGCGACCCGCTTGGGTATCGGCATGTTCTGTATAACCTGCAAAGACTTCCATCAACCGTAGTTGAAACTCGCGCTCATCCTCAGGAACATCATCCCAGGCGGCCAGCGTGTCAGGCCGTGCCGTCAGTTGCGTACTGTCAGGAATCCAGCCGAGTTCCTTTTGGTTGGCGAATATCTCCTCCCGCAGTTCGTCCCAACCCGCATCAAATCTGTCCTGGTACTTATCTGCCCACTCCTTGAAGATGTGGTGAGGGCCATGAGAGGCGCCCGGAGTCCAGTAGACAAAGAACGGCCGGTCCGGTGTCAGAGCGTGGACTTGCTTCATCCACGACACGGCTTTGCCAGCCATGTCTTCGGTAAAGTGATAACCCTCCTTGCCATGAGACGGATCAATGCGGTTCGTGTTTTCAACAACCGCCGGCTCCCATTGCGACGACTCCCCTGCAAGAAAGCCGTAGAAATAATCAAACCCGATGGCATCACCGACCGGCCAGTTTGTATAAGGGCCGACAGCAGTTGTCTCGTTAGCCGGCGTGTTATGCCATTTGCCAAATCCTGCCGTCGCATAGCCGTAACCGCTGAGAACCTTTGCGACTGTCGCGGACGTGCGCGGGATACGACCACTGTAGCCATCCCAGTCATTTGAAAGCTCAGCAATCTGACCGTTGCCTACTCTGTGGTGATTGCGCCCTGTCAGGAGCGAAGCACGAGTGGGCGAGCACATGGCAGCGTTGTGAAATCGGCTATAGGCGATCCCTTCCTCTGCCAGTTTGTCCAGCGTCGGTGTTGTAATCGGTCCGCCAAAGGTGTGCGGCAGTGCGGCCCCCACATCATCGAGCATAATGATGACAATGTTGGGCGCGTCTTCTGGGAGTTGTGAGACCTGCGGAAGCGGGTTGTAGTTCGACTCTGCAATAGTCGGGCCTGCTGTACTGCCCGAAGGCTGGGGCAGAATCGGCAGCGACTGTTGCCCTTGTGCGGCCCCTGCCGTAAACATTAACGCCATGCTGAGGCAAAGGATTTGCCCCAATTTTTTTTCTTCCCCCATCCTCATTCTCCTTTACGACTAAGAAGTTAAAAAAAACCGCAATTGGCGACGATACTGCCAAACATAAAAAAAATTTACGGTAGCATAGAAAAATTCACGGCAGATTGGGAGTAGATCTTTCCGGCTATTCTATTGTCTAGCCTGGGCAAGTTCGCAAATTAACTGTAATTCCGACCATGAGGACAAGTTGTGTGACCAGTTGGCAATCTTGGACTCCGCTACCGATATCCTGGAGATGGATCTGCCGGGGTGGCGCCTCCACCCGTTTCAGGCAAAGGATAGAGGGCGGTACGTTATCTGGGTCAGTGGCACCTGGCAACTGGCCTTCAAGTTTGAGAACGGCGATGCGTATGTCGTGGATTACCAGGATTATCACTGATGGCTAAAATCACTGTACACCCGGATGGATTCATTAAGCGCAACTACATAGATAAGTTGGGTCTCATGGCCACCGAATGGGCTGATGTGCTGGAAGTGTCAGAGTCCATCTTGAGCCGCCTGATTCATGAAAAGATCGACTTATCTCCGGCTCTGGCGGCGAAGGTGAGCAAGGTACTGGGAAGCTCGGCCGAGAGTTGGATCGCGATGCAAGCCAATCACACACTGGTCAGATACCAGGCCGAATTGGAACAATGGACACCGACCAAAAAGGTGATAGCGGCAGGGCTGGTGACAGTGTTTGTATGAGGCTAAGAGGCTAAGAGACATGTGTTTGATTTACATGGGAGCATTTATTCTGGGCAAGGCAATTAAATCCACCTTGATTTGCAAAGAAGCTACAAACGTCTTTTTTGCGTTCGTAACTTGTGGTTTATAGAGAAACAATAAAGATCCACTCCGGAGTGGGAGCAGCGTAAGTCCATAAACCCTCATTCTATGAATACTTCTTTACCTGCCGTTGCACTGCAATATTGGTCGATGATCGTAAAAAAGATCGCTCACGGGTGTGTGCAGATGGCATTTGGCGTGTAGCGTTGGCTTCCTCAATGTAATGTCAGGGTTATTTTTCCCGAGGTCGGTTATGGCAAAGCTCTCTCAAATTGTTATGGTAGTTGTGCTGTGTTGCAGCACCCCACTGCTTGCCGATAACAGCCTTCAGAACTCGAGCGTCATCAGCAAGCAAGCGCTTTTTCTCCAGCATCCGAACTTTCAAGAAAACTTTGATCGGTACGAGGTGCTCGACGGCGTCCCCAAAATACCCAATGACGTCAGTGTGCTGATGTTTTTTGGAACGTGGTGCCATGACAGTCAGCGTGAGGTGCCAAGGATGCTGAAAATATTAGAGACAGTAGGTTTTCCTCAAGCGGGTATAAAAATGGTGACGCTGGATTTTTCTAAAAACGACTCCTTGGGCCTCGCGGCCGCAAACGACATTAATTTTACGCCGACCTTCATTTTTTTCAGGCAGCAAAATGAGGTTGGAAGAATAGTAGAAAAGCCCGCGACAACGCTTGAAGAGGCGGTCAGCCAGTTGTTGAATCAGCTGTAAGCGAGGCAAAGCCTCATGCTGATAACCATTTAGCGGCGTCGTCTTAAACTGCTGTGCCATGCGTTCCGACCGCGTCAATTGGTAAAGTCACTCGAACACTGATTTGGAGAATTGATAATCGTGACTAAAGAAAATAGCGCGTCCCAGTTTAAGGGTAAGACCGTAGTTATCAGTGGCGGCGCCGAAGGTATCGGGCTGTCTATCGCAAAGGCGTTGGGGGAGCAGCAGATGAATGTTGTTCTTGCGGATATTGATGACAAAAATCTGCAGAAAGCGCGTACAGAGCTTGAGTCATTAGGTGTTCCGGTGTTGTCGGTGTCACTCGACGTGGCTGATGAGCTGCAGTGGCAATCGATTGCCCAGCAGGCCGTTGCGCGATTTGGCAAAATTCATATGGTGGTCAACAACGCGGGTGTGGGAGGCGATTCAGGGCCGATCGAGAGTCAAGAGAAAGAGGGTTGGCAGTGGGCACTCGATGTCAATTTAATGGGTGTCGTATACGGTGCCAAAGTCATGGTTCCACTGATTAAAGATCATGGTGAGGCCGGTTGGATTGTGAACGTCGCCTCAATGGCCGGCATGGGCGGGGTTCCCTACAGCGGTGCCTACAATGCGACAAAAGCGGCTGTTGTGGCCTTGTCAGAGGCCTGGGCCGAGGAGCTAAAGGCGGCAGGTATTCATGTTGCTGTGCTGTGCCCTGCGTTTGTTCAAACGCGTATTTATGACTCTGAGAGAAATCGTCCGACGCGGTATAAATCGAAAACGCTCAATCCCGATGAAGAAAGCAGCTTTTCTAAGAAAGCACGAGAGATGGTGCAAAACGGTATTGAGCCGGCGCTCGTGGGCAAGCGGGTGGTCGAGGCGCTCATCGAAGGTGAGCGCTATATTTTTACCCACCCCAACTACCGTCAAGTAGTGCAACATCGATTTGCACGTATTGATGAGGCCTTCGTGAATGCCAGTAAGAGCCCTTTATTGCAGCATTTAGTAGATCAGAAGCTCGACATGCTGTGATGAGGTGAGCGTGGCCGCGGAGCCCCCAGACGGCAAACGAGGAAAACAGGTGCCACCCGCATACACAGGGTGAGCTGACTAGCTCAGGGCCTGCGAATTGTAATGCAGTCCCAATGATCAGTAGTGGAGCATCTTTAATGGCGGGCGCTTCGCGTTGGAGGCGTCTAGCTGGCTTGACTCTCTTTCGAGATCGACTGCATGAGCTCTTGGTTTTCGGTGCTCCATTTGCACAGCGACTCCATTACCGGCATGAAGGATTGCCCGAAGTCGGTCAGGGAGTATTCAACTTTCGGCGGAATCACTTCATATACTGTTCGGTTGATTAAGCAGTCGCGTTCCATCTCGCGCAGCTGCTTGGTTAGCATTTGCTGCGTAATGGGCGCGAGGATTCGCTTCAGTTCACCAAAGCGCACTGGCTCATGCCGAAGGTTATAGATGATCGCTATTTTCCACTTGCCGCCAATTAGGCTCAGGGCGATGCTCACAGGGCTTTTACATTGGCTCATGGTCTGCGCTTCTATAACAGTATGATTTTATTGCCTACTTGAATAAAAATACTAACAGCTAATATCATACTATATGTCTGTAGAGGGTCAAATACAGACGCCTTCCCGAGTACCTGCTGCCCAAGAGAGAGTCCATGTCAGAGAATAGCGCAAGAGAAATACGTTCCACCGTCACTAGCAAAGGCACTTTAGAACTATCTATTGCCAATCAGGAGCGACCTGTTCCAGACGATAACGAGGTGCTTGTCAAAGTTGAGGCAGCGCCCATTAACCCCTCAGACCTTGCTTTGCTGATTAGCTTTGCGGCGAACCTAGATACGCTGTCTGTCACGGGTTCGGGTGATGAAACCGTCACATCAATGGAGCTGCACCCGGCTATGCTCAGTGCATTAAAGCCTCGCATAGGAGATCCCATGCCTGTGGGGAACGAGGGTGGCGGCGTCGTTGTTGACGCGGGTTCCAATGCCAAGCACTTGATCGGTAAAACCGTTGGGGCGGCAGGGGGCGCTATGTATAGCGAGTACCGCTGCTTGCCTGCACAAAGTTGCCTTGTGATGAATGAAGGCACTACGCCTACTGAAGCCGCGTCCTCTTTCGTAAACCCACTGACCGCTTTGGCCTTTATCGAAACGATGCGGCTGGAAAATCACACCGCGATTCTCAACACCGCCGCTGCCTCAAATCTGGGCCAAATGCTGGTGAAGATCTGCCAAGAAGATAAGGTGCCCCTAATTAATGTGGTGCGAAAGCCTGAGCAGGTGGAGGTGCTTAAAAAGCTGGGGGCAGAATATATTTGCGATACCAGTACCAATAGTTTTATGGCTGATTTGGTTGATGCACTCGTTGCAACGGGTGCTACTTTAGGTTTTGACGCCACCGGTGGTGGCAATGGCGGAAAACTGCCGGGTCAAATACTGTC
Organism: Halieaceae bacterium; assembly: GCA_002683335.1. Lineage (GTDB taxonomy): Bacteria > Pseudomonadota > Gammaproteobacteria > Pseudomonadales > Halieaceae > Luminiphilus. Next base: position 22,101 of record NYTE01000045.1, on the reverse strand, counting down.
GGCCATGGAGATCGCGGCCAATAAAACCGCCACGGAATACAGCCGTTACGGTTCTGATGTTTACAAGCAGGTGTATATCTATGGTGGCTTGGATATGTCTCCTACCGTTTTAAATCGCTCCTTTGGTTTGCAGTGGGGTCTTGGTGGGTGGCTATTAACGCCAATGATTGGCCGTATCGGTATGGAAAGGTTCCAGCAGATGCGGGATCGCGTGGCACGTGATATCAACACGACCTTTGCCAGTCATTACACTCAGGAAATTTCCCTGGTAGAAATGATGCAGCCGGACATTATTCGAGGCTACGCAAAGCAAGCGACGGGTGAGAAGTACTTGGTAAAGCCCCACAAATAGTTTGCGGGCACCGCCACGCCGTCCGGACCCACGTATTTGGTTCTGGGTGGCGCACGCGTCTATCGCGACTATAGTTGGCCGAGGGAATAACAATGAACGTTAGCGATAGCCCCATACGGACCTTTCTTAAATCCGCGTCGATGATTAAAGAGCGAGAGCTCAATGCCGTGGTGAGCTCGTTCTTGTTCGTGGTGGTATTGATGTCGGCGTACTACATTCTGCGGCCGGTGCGCGATGCCATGGCGAGTGACTGGACTGATGCTGAAGTCAGTTGGTTGTGGACCCTAAACTTCTTTATCAGTACTGGCGTGGTTGCTTTATACGGCGCCGCAGTCTCACGATTTCGTTTCAGACTCCTGGTGCCGGCGACCTATGGCATTTTCGCGTTATCGTTCGTGTCATTTTACGCGCTGGGTTTGTTCTACGCCGACCGAACCTTAATAGATAAGTCATTTTACGTTTGGGTAAGTGTTTTTAGTCTGTTTCATATCTCCGTCTTTTGGAGCTTCATGTCAGAACTGTTCAGTAAGGAGCAGTCAGGCCGACTTTTCGGCATCATTGCGGCAGGGGCCAGTGTCGGTGGTTTAGTGGGTCCGTCCGTGCCTGCGTTTTTCTCCGCATCGCTGGGCACCGATAACCTAATGCTGATCGCCAGTGCCATGCTATTACTGACCATACCGATCATCTTCCATTTGCAGACCTTGAAATTGACAGCATCAGATGAGCGACTATCGGCAACAACGCCGCCCAAAGAGACCATTGGTGGGACTCCTCTTGCGGGCTTTAGGTTGTTTTTTTCAAATCCGTATCTGCTTTGCATTGGCTTGTTCATTTTTCTTTATACCGGTATCAGTTCGTTTGTTTACTTCGAGCTAAAAAACTTACTCAGTGAACTCACGCGACCGGAGCGAACGGCAATCTGGGCGCAAATGGACCTTGCTGTAAACATTTTGTCGATTTCTACAGGGCTGCTCGTCACCGGCAGAATTGTGAGCAAGTTTGGCATGCCGATCACTATCGCACTGATACCGGTAGCAATTTGCATGGGGCTAATTGTGCTCGCCATTTCGCCATTTTTAGGGGCTGTCGTAGTTGTGCAAATTGTTCGTCGTGCAGGGAACTACGCGGTCACGCGACCCGCGCGCGAAATGCTGTTTACGCGCGTTGATCGTGAAACACGTTTTAAAGCAAAACCGGTTATCGATATTGTTGCTTATCGTGGTAGCGACATGTTGATGGCTTGGTTATTCACCGCTCTAACCCAAGGTTTAGGTTTGGGGTTGGCGGCCGTTGCCATGGTGGGTGCCGCTATCGCCGCGCTCTGGTCGCTTGTGGGTATCTACCTTGGGCGTTGGTTTGAGCGAGATGATCCGGAGCCCGATACGATCACCGGCTCAGCGGCATCAGGCTCTCAGAAAAGCGCTCAATAGAAAAGCCACCGGGGTATCGTTTCGCGAGCCTCATGGCGACGAGCTGATTTACTGCAGGTTTACACGTATTGATAACTAGCAATGGAATACATTATGAAAAATATCGCAAAGACCACGTTGTTGGCTTTTCTTCTCGGCACCGGCGCGTTGGCCACGGCCGATCATCACTCGGATGCTGAACATGATGGCAACCAAGTAAAGCACGTCGGTTACAGCGAGCTTGGAGACCCTGCAACGGTGCTCGAAGTAAAAACAGAGGCATCGAGAGCGTTAGGCCAAGGCGAAGTCCGAGTCACAGTACTCGCGGCGCCCATTAACCCTTCTGATTTGTTACAAATCGCGGGTAACTACGGGGTCGATCCTGTTTTGCCAGCACGACCCGGCAGCGAGGGTGTTGGTCGTGTCATAGAGGTCTCTCCTGACGTACAGGCTTTAAAGGTAGGCCAATTGGTTCTGCTCGCGAGCGGCAGTACGTGGGCTGAAGAACTGGTGGCCCCTGCGGCAGGTTTTCTGCCGCTGCCTGATCTGGGCCCTATTGGTGCTGACGTGATCGAACAGTTGGCTATGTCGACGGTCAACCCGCTCACCGCACTTCTCATGCTGACCTCCTATACTGATGTTGCAGAGGGTCAGTGGATTGCACAGAGTGCCGCGAACTCTGCCGTGGGTGGTTATGTGATTCAGCTGGCCAAACAGCGCGGTATCAAAACAGTCAATATTGTTCGACGAGAGGGCCTCGCTGAGGATTTGATGGCGAGAGGCGCAGACGTCGTGCTCATTGATGGGCCTAATTTGGCAGCTGATATTGCCAAAGCGACAGGCAATGCGCCTATTGTGTTGGCATTGGATCCTGTGGGTGGCGATACGTACGGCCGGCTGGCGGATAGCCTCGGTTACTCAGGCACGCTAGTCACTTTCGGTGTGCTGTCTGGGAAGCCTGCAACTCTGGATACACGAAGGCTTATTGGTAATGACATTCGCCTGCGTGGTTTTTGGCTTTATAAGTGGTTTCAGACTGCAACTATGCAAGAAAAGCAGGCAGCGTTTGGCGAGGTGATCCCTCTCATTGCCAATGGCACGTTGAAAGCCGACATTGATTCACGCTTTACGATTGATGAAATTAAAGAAGCCGTTTCACGTTCGAAGGAAGGCGGTAGGAATGGCAAGGTGCTTATCGTACCAAAGCCTCTTTAATCGTCGAGATGAGTGCTCCGGGTGCTCGGTGATCTTGCTGAGCACCTTATATCGGCAGCGCCATCGTAACGAGGCTAATCCGGCTCGATCCGATAAACGGTAACAACAATCCTTTTTCTTATTTGACTGCTGGTTTTCTATACCCTGTTTTTTGATGGCTTATACCTCTATCGCGGCAACTAACTACCACGGTTCCAATGGGTTAAGGCGCCGAATAAAGACGAGCTGGAGGATCTGGCCTAGCTGATCAGAATCCCAATGATTGGCCATACTGGTAGAGACAGATTCCAGCAGATAGGAGATCGCGTGGCGCGCAATATAAAAACGGCCTTTGCCAGTCATTACACGAAAGAAATCTCTCTGGAGGAGACGATGCAGCCAGAGGTGATTCGAGCCTGTGCGAAACAAGTGAAGGGTGGGAACTGCCCGGTTAACCCCACAAGCCGCCTCCTGGCAACAAAACTGTTGGTGGTCTTTGCGCCAGTCACTTGTCGAGTAACTGGCGAGATTTAGTATTAATAGCGATGCGCCCTATGTGCTATTTTTAAAAAAAGTAGGGTGGGGTTTTTCATGGACTTAGCATACGGCGCGGACTACGACGCTTTCCGTGAGGAAGTCAAAGCCTTTATCCGGGACCACAAACACAGACAGCCCCAGCCCGGTGATGGTCTCCGGAGTCAAGCTCTCAAAGATTGGCAGAGCGTACTGATTGAGCACGGTTACCACAGCAGGACGGTTCCTCGAGATTACGGCGGCTACGGAGCCGAGCCTGATATTATCAAGTCGCGCATCATCTCCGAAGAGTTTGGCGCGGAGCGAGTGCACCGGGGTTTCAATGGGCAGGGGGTGACCATGCTTACGCCGGTCCTGCTCGAAATGGGTACTGAAGAGCAGAAACAAGCCTTTGTCTCGCCCACTATCAACGCCGAGATAATCTGGTGTCAGGGTTATTCAGAGCCCGGCGCAGGCAGTGATCTGGCAAGCCTGACCACAAAAGCTGAGCTGGATGGCGATGAGTGGGTGATTAACGGGCAGAAGATATGGACAAGCACAGCGCATCACGCCGACTGGATGTTCTGTCTCGTTAGAACGGAGCCTGACGCCCCAAAGCACCTCGGCATTTCGTTTCTGTTGTTTCGCATGGACACCCCCGGTATTGAAATCAGACCGCTGGTCGACATGACCGGTGATGCCAATTTCAATGAGGTGTTTTTTACCGATGTCCGTGTGCCCAAAAATCAAATTATTGGTGAGCGAGGTCAGGGCTGGCAGGTCGCGAACGCGGTTTTGGGGCATGAACGAGGTTCACTCGCGACGCCCGATGCCGCAACGAATCGACTCAATGGCGTCAAGCGGTTAATGCGCGAAGAGAGTATCAGTGGCCAGCCGATTATCGACAATCCGGTTTTCCGCGATCGCTTGATGAGGCTGGAAGGACGCGTGCTGGCTATGCAATACAACGATATGCGCCTGCTGTCGGCCAAGATCAATAAAAATCAAGATGTGCGATTGGCTAAGATTATTGTGAAGCTGATAGGTACCGAGCTGCGTCATGAGATCGAATGTCTTGGCATCGACGTTATGGGTGAAATCGGTCTGAGTTACGGCGACAACCCCCACGTGAAAGGCTTGGGTTCCTGGCAGTACCAGTACATGTTTTACCTCGGGCTCATCATCGGGGGCGGTACCTCGCAAATTCAAAAAAACATTATCAGCGAGAGAGGTTTGGGCATGCCCAAGGAACCCAAGATGTCTGCCGCTGAAAAAGCCGTGAAGGGAGCCTGATATGGAATTTGGGTTATCGCAGGATCAGCTGTTGCTCGATGATAGCGTGCGCAAATTTCTGTCGGCGGAGGTTCCTCTCGATGCAATTCGCTCGCTGGCCGCAGGTGAGGGCAGTGATGCGAGTGTTTGGCGGGGTTTGGCAGACATGGGACTCGCGGGTGTTCTGATTCCCGAGGCTCACGGTGGTGCTGAGATGGGAATGCTGGATGCGGTTGTTATTGCCGAAGCTCTGGGCTACGCCGCTTGTCCGGGGCCCTTTTTGAGCACCGCGGTGATGGCGTCATATCTACTCAAAGAGGCGGGCGCTACGGATCCACTCGCACGCATGGCCGCCGGAGAATACCGAGTGGGTATTGCCTTCAGTGACGTGATTGGTGCCCGCAAGGGTCAGGTGACAGAGTCCGATTCAAAGTTGTCGGGGCAGTCTCTGTTTGCTTTTGACGCCGAGGCTGATGCCTACCTGGTCGCGCTGGCTGATGGCCAGGTACTGATGATCGAAGCGTCTGAGGTAAAGCGTGCGTCGCTGACCACTATCGATAAGACTCGCAGTGTGTGCGAGCTCACTTTTGATGCGTCGCCAGCTTGCCTGGTGACTGACGACATGGCGCTTGTGAAACAGGCTATTCTGCGCGGACGTGCCGTTCAGGCAGCGGATACATTAGGCGCGGCCCAGTACATGCTCGATCAGGCGGTGGCTTATTCGCTCGAAAGAAAGCAGTTCAATCGTGTGGTGGGGTCATTCCAAGCCGTCAAGCACATGTGTGCCGAGATGGCATCTCAGCTTGAGCCCTGCAGGGCTTTCGTCTGGTATGCGGGTCATGCTTTCGACGAAGCTTCGGATGATGCCGCTGTCACTGCGTGTCATGCCAAAGCACATTTGGCTGAGGTGGGACAGTTTGTCGCCAAGACCAGTACCGAAGTACATGGCGGTATGGGCTTTACCGATTTGTTAGGTTTGCATTACTGGTTTAAGCGTATTGGCTTTAACAGGCAGCTTTTGGGCTCACCCGAGGCGGTGCGCCAGGAAGCGGCAGTCCTGCAAGGGTTATGCGACTAGGCGGTCGTTTAAGCCGAAACAGATAAGACGACGGTAAGCACTCAGCAAAAGCTGTTAGGTGGCTGGCTAATATGTGCACGCGAACCATGGCACAAGCGGCCAGCGCCTCTATGAGTCGGCTATCGCGATTGTGGGCGTACAGGCCATCGACTTTATGACCGAGTGATGGCCGCAGCGACCTTTTACATTGATAGAGGTAATATCTAGCCCCACTGGCTGACGCCCGATCTGGCACCGGCACACCAATGGATCGACTTACAGTACGATGTGACCGCGTCGGACATCCAACTGGCGGCAAGGGAGAACTTTGTCTTGGTTGAGCATGTCAAACGCTATACCGCCAACGGCATGTCGTTGGATCAGGGCAAGACCAGTAACGTTAACGGACTGGGCGACGCTATCGGCCGGCCGATACCCCAGGTCGGCACCACCCGTTTCCGGGGCTTTTTTACAAGCGAAGTTACAAACGGTGGCGATTATTGCGCATCATAAGTATCGTATTCGAGAGCTTGAGCATGCGCTCGGACCGAGTGCGACACACTGTAACTATAAGAAGAGGGAGATCACCATGCCCGAGAACATTACCCGCCGCCATTTAATTGGAGCGACCGGAGCATTAGGCGTCGCTAATCTCATTTCTGCAGACAGCCGAGCTGATGAACCCGCTGCGGCGAACCCCGCCGCTGTGAGTGTGCCCGAAAATGGCCACAACTATGAACGCGTGCCATTACGTACAGACATGATTACGGTAACGGCAGTCCAGACCCGCGTAAACGCCGTAGACCGTCTGAATCCTGCGCCTGGAATGAAGCGTAATCTTGAATTGATGACAGGATTTATCGACAAGGCACAGTATTACAGTGGCAAGAAAGACCTTCTTTGCTTCCATGAGTTCCCTATCACCGGCTGGGACATGTGGGATCGAAAAGAAGTTGAGCGCCTTTGTATCGAAATTCCCGGTCCAGAAACCGAAGCAATCAGCGCGAAAGCGAGAGAACATCAGTGTTATATCAAATTCGGTGCCTATGTCCGGGACCCAGACTGGCCGGGACATATCCTCTCGGTCACAACGTTGATCGGTCCGGACGGCGCTATCGTTGCCAGAGACTGGAAAGCACGAAATGTGAAAGGGGTCTTCCCCACTTTTGAGCTATTTACCACCACGGTCTACAACGTACTAGATCAGTACGTGGAAATGTACGGGGAAGACGCAGTAGTCCCCGTTCACAGGACAGACATTGGCAATATCTGTATGTCTTCCACCCAGCTGGAACCTGAACTGATCCGTGCCATGGCACTAAAAGGCGCTGAGCTCATATTGCGAACAGCGTCTGGTGGCTTCCGACCATTCGATATGCAGGCCACCTCAGCCTATAACAAGGTCTATACGGTTATCGTTAATAACGCTGCGTCGCTCGATAACCCTAACTTCTTCCCGGATGCATTTGGTGGCTCAGGCGGTTCCGCAATTTACGGGCCCAATGGAGATATACTCGCTCAGGCGAAATCAAAATTTGAGCAGGGTGTGACTGCGCGAATTCCGATCGCTTCCTACCGAAAACGGCACCGCATCCCGGACGTGCATATGGACCTGTATCAGCCCATTTTGAATGCTTACCAACCCCGGTTTGCCCCCAATCTGTTCTCGGAGTACACACCTACCGACTTACTCGATGCCAAGCGATATCTGGACACCAAGAATCGCTGGCGTTAACCACTTTTTGGGATATCTGTCTGAATGACAGTCAGTGCTCGGTAGAAATAATGAGGGACACGGACAGGTTAGTTTTTATTTCTTAACCCAACTACTACCAAGGAATCTCGCTACCATCATAGTTGATGAAAGATCCGGTTTGAGAAATATCCAAATTGTTGATTACTTTAATAAGACGAGAAACTGCATCTTTTGCCGATACCGTCTCATACCCCCCGTAATCAAAATTTGTGGCTCTTCCAGCTTCTTCTAAAGACAACCCGAAAGCCTGTCTAAGAGCACGAGTATCTACTGCTCCAGGATTAAGTAAGGTGACTGTTATCTCTTTCTCTCTGAGGCGAAAGGCCACCGTGCGCATAGCCATGTTCAATGCTGCCTTACTGATAGATAACAGCGGAAGAGAGCTGGGTCTAGTCATGGATTCAATGGAGCCCGCTATACTTGAAATCGCGACAATTTTTTTCCCGCCACCTGCAATGAGGTTGTCGGAAAAAGCTTCTGATACCTTTAACGCACCAAAAACATTTGTAGCCATCAATAATTCAAATTCGTCTTTTTCTATTTGCCCCCAGGCTTGCCTGCTACGATCTCCACTAAGACCAGCATTATTGATAACCAGGTCAATCGGATAATTGCGATATTCTTTTTCTAAAGAAGAGAGCTGATCGACGTTCGTTACATCCAGTGACTCAATCCGGATTCTAGAATTCGCTTTAGCAAGCTCTTGCAGTTCGATATCGTCACCTGGGGTTCTGCTCGTAGCGATGACATCCCACCCAAGATCAGCATATTGCTTAACGAACTCTAATCCCATGCCGCGATTAGAACCGGTAATTAGCACGGTCTCAGCTGACACAGAGAATGTAAATAGTAAAAGCAAAACGCAAGTGGCATACCTAAACATCGGTATATCTCCTTATTATAAAATAAAAACACATCTCAATAAGCCAACCTACCTTTATTAAAGGACTATTCAAAATGAGTCAGCTCGCTCTAGTGGCGTTAGTAATATTGTCCAGGGCCCTTTTAAGTAATACTCTAGAAGTGCCCACATTCATTCGCAGAAAATTTTCTCCTCCGGCTCCAAAACGATAGCCGCGATCTAGTTGAACTCCCGCTTCTTCTACCAAAATCCGCTCCATTATATCGCCGGCATGTATCTTGGGAGCATCCTTATCTTTATTCTTGTTCTCCGAAGCTGCTAACTGTGTGGCTCCAATCTTTTCCATCCAACCACTAAAATCAAGCCAAGCCAAGTAGGTACCTTCAGGTCGCTTAAACTTAATCAGTGGCGCATTTGTAGCCAAGTAATTCTCAAGATAGCGCATATTCTGATCTATATATGAAACGACAGCATCCAACCAGTCTCCACCTTCTTCATATGCCGCACGCGAGGCTACAACACCTAAAGTGTTTACTACCTGGCTGTGGCCTGACGCCACAATTTTATCTAGTAACTTCTTATTACGAGCGTATATATAACCTGTTTTAAAGGCTGAGAGGTTAAACGACTTTGTCGCTGAGTTAAAAGAAACAGCATTCCGTTCAGCAAATTCGCTTTCCAAGGAAAATATTGGGGTAAAATGTTGACCTTGCGCAATAAAGTCGCAATGAATTTCATCCGATAAAACCACGGTTCCATTTCGGGCGCACATCGAAACCAAAGTCTCTAGATCCTCTCGACTCCAGCAATTCCCTGTCGGATTGTGCGGATTACAGAGCAAAAAGGCTTTGGTATCGTTGCTTAATTGTCGTTCTAAATCTTCAAAATCAATTCGGTACCCGTCGCTTTCTTTTTTCAGCGGGCTTTCGACAGGAATACAACTCGCGGCCTTGATCGTGACATAAAGTTGCGTATACGCAGGCGCATGAAGTAAGACCTTGCTCTGCGGAGGACAAAATGCACGTATCGCGCTTAAAAGACCGGGCAGAACACCGGTCGCACCAAGGATCTGATCACGTTGAATTTCTTCTCCATAACGCAAAAGAGTCCAGTTCTGGATAGATTCATAATAAGACTCTGGCATCAACATGTACCCCCAGTTGTCATGCTTTATCCTATTGGCTAAGGCATGAGTAATGGCAGGTGCTGTCCTAAAATCCATATCGGCGATACCCATTGCCGCCGTAATTTTTCTCCCTGGAAATCGCCTTAACTGCAGATCCCACTTAGCCGAATCAGTCCCCCAACGACTATACACTTCATCTAAATTGAACTGATCAGAGGAGCCGTTGATCGAACTTTTAACATTAGATGCATGGGCGGAGTGACTTGCTAATGCGAAAGACAAACCCGCTGCAGATTTCATTAGCTGTCTTCGATACTCGTCAACGGGATTGGCCACACTATAACTCCCTGTGAAATTCCTTTATTAAAGAAAATAACTATGAGCTGAGCAAAAAAGCCTGTCGACTAAGGTTTGCGACTCATCTGGTTATTTGCGATAGAAAAAGCCAGTAAAACGTTCCCACCAAGCTTGCCATAGCGACCATAACCAGAGTTTAAATAGAGCATATCACCGGCAATTACCGGACCACTTCCATCGATGGTTCCTCCTTTACCGGTCAACTGATTGACAGATCTAAATTCCCTTCGAGTATTGAATTTCCATAATTTGGCACCGGTTGAAGATGAATACGCGTGAAAAACACCGTTTAACCCGCCAGCAAAGAGGATGTCAGAGGAGAGTGAAATTGGCGCGGAGAATCCTGCAAAACACTCAAAAGAATCTTGTGAACAAGTGCTCCCTTCCAAGTGACTCCATAAAACGTCTCCTGTCGCTATATCTAATGCATGTATGCCGGGCTGAGGGTCACCCGTGGCAAAGGGGTGTTCACCGATATCTGCAATAGGCACATACAAAACATTCTCATCCGCAGCCATACCCCAGTGAATTCCACCATTATGCCCACCTTTACCAATCTTTTTTCTCCACAGAATACGTCCTTCATTGCTGGGATCTAGAGCAAACACCATCCCCGATTTCTGTCCTGCCAATAAATAATCATTCCCTGATTTACCGTTAACAAGTATTGGGGGTGCACCGAAATCAAAATCTGGTCCTGGTGGCACAGGACAATTAGATCCGTTTGTTACACATGCTCCATTCCACATATCGCCACTTGTGGTCTGAGTATGCCAAACAACCCTGCCAGTGCTGATGTCCGCAGCAATAATGGCGTCGCTCGTAGCGGTGGCTGGAGGCGAATAATTCTGACCAGTCCCAAAATAGAGAAGCTTTCGCTCCTCATCAATAGTAGGTGAAGACCAGACTGGAACCCCAGAAGGACCCCAAAAAATTACATCGTTAGGATTAGAATCTTGTCTGTACGGCTCATCTACTAGGTGTAAACGCCAGTTTGTCTCACCCGAAGTTTTATCAACCGCAACAATCCCGCCCCTAAAAGTACAACACTCATAATCTGCATTTATTGCGGCCACTATCTCGGTGGACGATAACGGAATGAATAAATTCTCCTCATAGATTACTGGGGAGCCAGTGATCGTCGTCAAAGGATGTGGATCAACTCGCCTTCTCCAAACTAATTTTCCGGTTAAAGCTTCCAATTTATATATGTGACCCTGGAAATCCCCGAAATACAATGATTCTGGTAAATCTCCTTTGCCGAGCTCAACAGAAATCGATCCGCGAACTTCCGATAAAGCATTAAAAGTCCACCATACACAGCCTAGCTTTGCGTCTAGCGCGTAAACCGATCCACTCTGGCTTCCTATAAATACGACACCACCACCGACCGTTGGCTGAGAGCGCATCCGATCAGCTCCAGGAACTGCAAACGCCCAGGCTAGCTCTAATAATTCTGGGTTAGGCGTAGACGATTCGTTCAACTGGATCTTCTGAGCGCGGTCATTGGTTAGCGAATTTCCCCATCCCAGCCAACCTGGTTCTGCAGAAAATTCCTGCTCGCCATCGCAACTGACATCAGAGCTAGACTCTGTAACTAGCTCGATCGAAAGATACTCCGCAATCGCCTCTATCTCCAAATCAGACAGATTCTGAGCTTGAATTTTCATCAAGCCACTTTGCATTGCTCGATTAATGGCCTGACGAGACATCGTTCGCAAAGTAGCTTCACTGGGTACTTGATGAGAAATGGTTGCATGGCAGGAGTCACAGTGCTCAAGGTACAGTTCTTTTCCGCTTGGGGACTCATCAGCGGAGTTTTCACAAGAGGCATAACTTGAAAATACCGCCAGAAATAACACGACTACTATTCGGAAACTTTGACCTCCAATAACTTCGCAAAGAGTATGACTCACTGTGATACACACCTTTTCCATAGTGGAAAGTCTGAGTTTAAAGTATAAGAAGTATAAACGAGGTGTCGAGAAGCACTGATCGTCCAGAAAATGGTCGCGGAGCTTGAGGTCTTGGGTGCAGGTTCGCATGGAGCCTGCGGTCAGAGCTGGCCTTTTTGATCATTGTGAAATCAACCTTGATTTGGAGAGAGGCTGTAAACGTCATTTTCACGTTCGTAACTTGTGTTTTATAGAGAAACAATCAAGATCCGCTACGGAGTGGGAATAGAGTCTCACGCTGGTTGAGTAAAAACATGGGTTCCCGATCAAAACGTCATTTCGTGCCTAAGGACTTTGTTGTTCCAAGCGAGCTCAAGACAGCGAAGTTCAGGTTGCGGATGCTGTCGATCGACGATGCCGAGAAAGATTTCGAGGCGGTGGTGTCGAGCCCTGCGCGGCTAAGCCAAGTGTGGCCAGACAGTGGTTGGCCGGCTGGATTAACCCTCCGGCAGAATCTCATCGATCTTGGATGGCACGAAAAGGAGTTCCAGAATCGCAGTTCCTTTGCCTACACGATGGTGGCTCCCGACGAATCCCGAGTTCTGGGTTGTGTTTACTTTTATCCGACCGACAAGGCGGGGTATGACGCCGAAGTGTTTTTGTGGGTGCGGGAAAGTGAGGCTGCGACTGACCTGGATAGGGATCTTTTTGAGATCGTGCAACGTTGGTTGGCGTCGGACTGGCCTTTTGAACACCCAGCCTATCCCGGCAGGACAATCAGTTGGGAGCTGTGGGACTCACTGCCTATCAAATAAGTCTGTTTCCGGCGTGTCCTAACCTGTATCGCATCAAGCGATCATCATTCAGTGCCCACCCAGCCCGCGTGAAAGCCGTAGGGCACTCTACAGGGCATGATAATGGTGGCGACGGGGCCTGCACTGATGTCTCGTGCATCGATAATCTGGCACTCACTCTGATTTTCCGCCTCGTCGTGGACAAAACACACCAGATAACCATCATCCTCTAAATCGCCGCCCACCCTGGGCGCAAAGACGGCTTCGCCACCATGGCGATTAGGCCCATAAATATATTCGCTGGTGATGCCCGATTGGTTGTCGTACTTCATGACACCGTCGAACGTGAAGGCGCGTTCGGTATTAAAGATGCCGGCGTAGACGTAACGCGTTTTATGGCAGGCATAGTCATCGTTCACCCGGGTGAAATCGCAGGGCGTGTCGCTCAGCGAGCGTTCAATGACGGCACCGGTTTTGAGGTTAATGCGCCACTCGTGGAGTCGACCCTGATTTTCCTGAAGGTTGTTGCCTTCCGAGGTGCCGGCACCGGCGATATCCGCTGTGTTGGATCTGGAGGCCTGCAGCACGACTTCGTCACCTTCGTCCCAGGCATTTGCGGTATGGATGACAACGCCGGTCTCGACATCGAACCATCGCACGTCCTCATCGGACCCAAAGCGCGGCATGACGCCAATACGGGACCCATACTGCGGCTCAAAATCGACCGCGGGGCCTCCTGCTATTGCGCGGCCAACATCGAGCGTGATCGGGAAGTCGAGAAACAGGGTGTATTTTTCTGTCACGGCGAAGTCATGCATGAAGATGGATCTCGGGATCGTGATGGGGGTGGTGTGCACAAGATCCCCGTGCTGATCAATTACCGAGTAGCTCACGAAGGGCGCCTGAAAGGAGTAGCCGTAAGCGATCATCTCCCCACTCTTTTTGTCGATCTTGGGGTGGGCAGTGAAGGGATGCGTTAGCTTGCCGTCAAAATCAGTCGGGCCTTGGGTGTCCAGATCGGGCAGGCTGATAATCGTCGGTTGAGAGGGTTCGTGTAACGCATACAGTGTGTTGTTGTGGTATGTGAAGGCCGTATTGGCAAGGTTCTTCGAACTCGGAGCGCCTTCTGGAATACGCGAAGGGGTTGGGTCCATGAGGGATTTCATGCCTTTATACACCCAGTCACCGCGCTCCTGCTCGAGTTCGAAGCCCTCGTTCTCGATGAAGCGATTGCGGTAGCGTGCTTTACCGCCGCGGAACTCGATGGCGTGAATCATGCCGTCACCGTCAAAGGTGTGATACGCCTCTTCACTGAAGACATGGACAGGGTTAGGTCCTACGCGCAAAAAGTGCCCTTTTAGATCTTCGGGAATTGCCCCGACGATCAGCATCTCCTCGGTATCACGCTCCTCGGCAACAGGGCTAAAGTTGCCATCGAGGAAAAAGTTGGTGGAGGGTGCGCCTGCGTGAACTGTAGCCATAGTTTGTATCCGCCATGTTCCCAAATTGTTATCACGATAGTGTACGTGACGGAGTGAAAATTGCTCGCCGACGTCCCTATGGTCTATGGGTCCGGAGTGTGGGGGGCTCGAGAATCGGCAGGCGCAGTGGTTGGGCGCCAGAGTAACACCCGAGCCTCGGTCGACGTGTGCGTTTGCGGGGGCCCCAGTGGCCCAGCTTCGCCTAAGTGTGAATAAACGTAACACATACGTCCGAAACTAATTTCTCTACGTAACAACGACCATAAAGCTGCAGGGCCATGGTTAACCCTGCCGTTACCCGTCGTTCCGCGGCGCCTGATATGCCTACTCTTGGGGTTTGAATAGATGTCAAAAAATGTTGCTTCGGCTTCGATCATCGCCGGATTACTCTTGCTGTGGTTGGGCTCTGGCTTAATGGTCGAGCGTCCAGCAGATCCCGACCCGGTGGCCACCGCGAAGGTAGGGCACCAGACTCAGCAGGCACAAGCGTCGTCTGCTGCGCTAGCTCGGGTCAGAGTAAAACGCATAAACGCCGAACCTCGCAGCCAGAATGTGGTTTTGCGAGGGCGCACCGAAGCCAAAAGAATTGTGGAGGTGACGGCCGAGATCTCCGGTCGCGTTGTGAGCCGTGCCGTGGAGCGCGGTGAGCAGGTGAGTGCAGGGCAGCTACTGTGTGAAATCGCCATTGATGATCGTGAAATGGCTGTTGAAGAAGCGCAGGCAGGCTTGGAAAAAGCGCAAATTGAGTACGAGGGCAGCATGAAGCTTGCGGCACAGGGCTTGTTGTCTGAAGTGTCTATAGCGGCATCTGATGCGAGACAGGAGTCGGCCGAGGCTAATCTGCAGCGGCAAATATTGAATCTTGCCCGTACGCAAATTACGGCGCCTTTCGATGGAGTGGTGGAGGACTTGCATCTGGACGAGGGCGATTACGCGATGCCAGGAGATCACTGCGCCACATTAATAGACCTTGACCCCATGCTTGTGACTGCGCAGGTCACCGAAGAGCAAGTAGAGCATCTGCGCTTGGGGAGCACCGTCAGGGGAAGTACCCGGATGGGGCGTAGTCTGGAGGGAGAATTGTCCTTTATCGGTAACCAAAGTGATCTCGTCACGCGAACCTACGACGTTGAGATTACGGTTAATAATCAAGACTATCTCTTGCGGTCCGGTTTGACCGTCTCTCTGCGTGTCATGCTAGACCAAGTTCAGGCTCACTACATTACGCCATCGCTGCTTACCTTGAACGACCAGGGAGATATCGGTGTGCGTCTCATAGATCAGACCAATCGCGTCGTTTTTAATGCGATCGAGATTATCGAAGATGGCCCGGAGGGGATGTGGGTGTCGGGGCTACCGGACAACGCCGCGTTAATAACCGTGGGGCAGGAATACGTTGCAGTGGGAGCGGTCGTCGATCCCGTCTATGTATACACAACGAGCGACCGGATTGTGACTCGATGATTATCGCGAGCATTATCGGTCGCACCCGCACCACGCTTTCACTGCTAGTGCTCATGGTGTTAGTAGGTCTCGCGGCCAGGTCTGCCTTGCCTATCGCGAACGATCCCCATGTCGATCTACCGCTGTTTTACGTGGGAGTGAGTCTCGATGGAATATCCCCAGAGGATGCAGAGCGGCTACTTGTGCAACCCATGGAGATCGAGCTGCGCAAGCTGGAGGGTATTGTTGAACTGAGATCCACTGCCTCAGAAGGAATGGCGAGTTTTTTTGTCGAATTCGACGTTTCTCAGGACCTCGACAAGGCGCTCAGTGATGTGCGTGAGGCGGTCGATTCTGCGAAAGCAGAGATGCCTGATACAGCAGAGGAACCGTTTGTCGAGGAGATGACGGCAGACGATTTCCCGATGTTGCAGGTCAACCTGATCAGCGAAGGAGTCAGTGAACAGGTGCTATATCGCGCGGCACTCAGGTTAAGCCAGCAAATTGAGACGATTCCCTCGGTTTTGAGCGCAGAGCTTCAGGGACACCGCGATGAGGTGCTCGAGGTCGTCATCGACCCGGACGCGCTCAACACTTATCGTATCTCGGTTGAGGAATTAGTGGTTGTGCTGCAACGTAATAACCGGCTTATCCCAGCAGGTACTGTGGATCTTGACGGCGGACGCTTCGCGGTTAAAGTCCCCGCTGTCGTCGAGCGAGCAGACGAGGTACTTGAGTTGCCTGTTCGCAGCACTAATGCTGGTGTTGTCACGCTCAGAGATGTGGCCCGCGTCAATCGCACTTTTAAAGATCGTACCAGTTACGCCCGTTACAACGGCCAAGACACTATTTCGATTGGTGTGACTAAACGCGCCGATGCCAACGTGATCGATGCGGTGCAGCAGGTGCTTCAGGTCGTGGAGGAAACCTCTGCTTCGCTACCCCGTGGTATCAGCATTATTCCCTCGCAGAATCAGGCCGAATTTGCGGCAGTGCAGGTGAGAGAGCTGGAGGGCAATATCCTCACCGCACTGGCGCTGGTCATGATCCTCGTAGTGGCGTCCATGGGGTTCAGGAGCGGCCTTGTCGTCGGGCTCGGCATTCCGTTTTCGCTGTTGTTTTCCGTCACCATCATTTATCTGCTGGGATATACCTTCAACTTTATGGTGATGTTCGGCATGCTGCTGGCGCTGGGGATGCTCATCGACGGCGGTATCGTGGTCACCGAATATGCCAATCGGTTGATGAGCGAGGGAATGGACCATAAGCGCGCTTATACCGCAGCGGTACAGCGCATGTTCTGGCCAGTGACTGCCTCGACCGCCACCACGCTGGCTGCTTTTTTACCGATGTTGTTTTGGCCAGGTGTATCAGGTCAGTTCATGGGCTATTTACCCGTGACGGTTTTTACAGTTTTGATCGGTTCACTTTTTTATGCGCTGCTGTTTGGTCCCGTATTGGGGACTTTATTTGGTAAACCGTCGATGCATAGTGCCGAGGCACTGGATGCACAGCGTATGTTGGAAGATGGCGACCCCACTCAGCTGCGTACGCTCACTGGGCGGTTCGCGCGCTTCATGACGCAGGTTTGTCACAGGCCCATTTTGACCATGGGAATTGTTTTTGGCTTGCTGATGAGTGTTTTCTGGGCCTATGGCAAATATGGCGTGGGCACTATCTTCTTTTCTAACGCCGATCCCCAGTTTATTCAAGTATCGGTGCTGGGCCGTGGAAACTTCTCAGCCAATGAGGTCAATGATCTCGTCTTGGAAGTGGAGTCCGAGGTGTTGCAGGTCCCAGGGATCCGGTTCGTAAACACACAGAGCCTGCTTCCCGGCGCGAGTGATGGAAACGGCGGCTTCATGGGGAGCAGTTCTGATCGCATTGGTTCTATCTTCATAGAACTGGTGGCAGAGGCCGACAGGGAGCTAGGTGGCAAGGCGATCATGAGCCTGATTCGTGATCGCACCGAATTTTTGGCGGGAATCAAGGTTGAGGTGCAACCACTCGAAAAAGGCCCTCCTGTTGGAAAGCCCATTCAAATTGAATTTTCATCCAAACAACGCGATCTGTTGGAACCCACCATGGCGAGTGTCAGAGCGTATTTAGATACGTTACCTGAGCTGGTTGATATTGATGATTCGGCAGCTTTGCCTTCAATTGAATGGCGCATAGAGGTGGATCGGCAGCAGGCTGCTCTCTATGGGGTCGACGTGTCTTCGGCAGGTCTCGTCGTGCAGCTCGTGACAAACGGGGTAAAGGTGGGTGAATACCGGCCTGACGATGCCGAAGACTCGGTGGACATCAGGGTAAGGTTTCCGAAGGCAGAACGCGGCATTACTGCTATGGATGAGCTCCGCATCAGCACCGATCAAGGCATGGTGCCCCTCAGCAACTTTGTACAAATGCGGCCAGCGCCTGGTGTTGATTCTTTAAAGCGCGTTGATGGCAGACCAGTGGAGTTAATCAGAGCCAATGTCCGTGAGGGCGTCATGGCGGACAGCATGGTGGTGGAGATCGAGGAATGGTTGGCAAGCCAGTCTTTTGACCGCGCCGTCGAAATCCGTTTTCGCGGTGCTAACGAAGAGCAGGCAGATTCTATGGCCTTCGTTTCAGCGGCTTTCTCATTGGCCTTGGCGATTATGTTTATTCTGTTGGTGTCACAGTTTAATAATTTCTATCAAAGCAGCCTCATCCTGCTTGCGGTCGTGATGTCCACTGCCGGCGTGTTACTGGGTTTGCTGCTACTGGGCAGTCCGTTCAGTGCACTGCTTACCGGAGTCGGTGTAGTCGCACTCGCGGGAATTGTCGTGAACAACAACATTATTTTGATCGACACGTTCAATCATGTGCGGCGAGAACATCCAGATATGGATATTCGTCATGTCATTGTGAGAGCGACCGCGCAAAGATTACGGCCTGTGCTCCTGACAACGGTCACCACAGTCTGCGGTCTATTACCTCTGGCAGCAGGATTCTCCGTTGATCTGGCGGGTCGTTCCGTTACCGTTGAGGGAGAGATGGCGATGTTTTGGGCGCCGCTCTCTCAGGCCATTGTTTTTGGATTATCTTTCGCAACAGTGCTGACACTCGTGGCAACTCCGGCGCTGTTGGCGCTCCCCACTGTGGCGGGCAATCTACTCACAGATTTAAAACAACGAATTATCCCCTCAAGTGAGAGCGTTGGTCAGAGCCCTCCGTCAGGGTTGTAGCGCTGGAGTGGCGAATGGGGCCAGGGTCAGGGACCTTGAGATTCTGCCATGACCAGAGGAGCCCCGAAGAGCCCCGAAGAGCGCTCCTTACTCTGTGTCGCTTAGAGTCGCATGCTAGGGGGCTCGCCGCCTCGCCTCCAGGATGGTGTTCGATCAACGGTCCAAGATCATTAGATTACGAGAAAGGACGGATTACTAATGCAACGTATTCTGATGGCGGTGGGTCGTGTGTTGCTCGGACTCTATTTTTTGCTGCCCGGACTAGCTAAGTTCGGAGCATGGGAGCGCCACATCACACTGATGGAGACCCATGAAATGTCGATGGTGCATATATTATTGGCTGCTGCTGGCGCACTTCAGATTATCGGCGGCCTCTGCCTGATATTGAACAAGCAAGTAGTGGTTTGCGCCTTGGGGTTCGCCGTGATGGTGCTGGTGATCAACGAGAATTTGCACGACTTTTGGAATGTTTATGAGGGAGTAAACCCGGAGCGCGAGACCCAAAACTTTGTGAAGAATCTGGGCATTTTTGCGGGTCTGCTCGTGCTGGCTGCCGCGAATATGAAGCCTATCGCCGGTACCGATACCGCTTAATGTGACGGGCTATTACTGGGGCTTTATTTGGTCAGGCCGACTTGAGCTCGACTTCCTCAAAATGATTTCGTTTCTAAGGCATGGGCCTTACCAACAGGCGCAGAACTGACGAGTTCATCCAAATTGTTTTATACAGGTAACTCTTCGACCGCTCGGTGTCCCATTTCCATTGCTGCAATGGCATCGGCCGCCGGAGCCGAGTCGGAATTGGCGATAGTGATAAGGCCATGGGGCGCTTTACCGATCTCGACAGTATTTCCTGGTCCTGCCACGGTATAACCGTGTGCCCAACGGTTGACCGTGATACTGGCCACATCGCGATCATAATCAAAGTGCTGTGAACTGAGCATGCCGCTGAGATGGTCGCGGATCTCGGTCTCGTAGTGAGAAAACTGTCTGCCCAGCATCTCGTAACGCGCTTCCTTGTACTGTTCAGCACGTGGTTTGCCTAATACTTCACTGTAAGGACAACTGATCATTTGCATTACGCAGGGCTCATTGGGGGATTGCGTGTATTGGTAGCCGCCGAGACTCACGGGAAAGTCGATAAACGCGGTTTGGTGCATGTTGCCCGGACACATTGCCAGCCCGAGCCCTTGGGCTTTTAGTGCTCGCCAGTTGCGCAGGCCCACAGTGGTATAGATTAGCGGGCTTTTCATTTGTTGCCTGAGAGCATCAGCCTGAGTCTCTGGCAAATCTGAGACAATATGCGGGATCATCATGTTGTAGCAGGCCATGACCACACGCTTGGCCGATACGCTATGCAGGTTGTCGTTGTGAAAATAGCTCACCGCTACGCGGTCGCGACTACCGGTGCCTCGCTGATGGTGCACATTTACAACAGTGCTGTTTAATCTGATCCGGGCGTTTTGATCCGNGCGGTCCAACTGCTGATAATCAAAACGGGTGTTAACCAGGGACTCGGCATCACTACCGGGTGCGACACTGGGGATGAGGAAGCGCACCAGCGCGCGAGCCACTCCTGCATTGCCGTCTGGAAAGTGATGAATGTAGGGGTTAGTCGCGTCGTAGACAGGCGTCGGCGCGAAACCGAGCGCACCGCATTTTTGGGCTTCGGCAATGGTGAGCAATTCGGTTCCGGCGCTAGACCAGTCAATCCCCGAATGGCGCGCCATTCTCAGTACGTGTGGGTCATCGACTCCTAAACTGTTTTTTAGGTAGTCGAAATAGTTGGTGGTTTCTATATAGCGTTGTAGATCCTTCCCGCTAACATCGAGTGTGTGTAAACCACCCTTGAGGACCTGTAACAACTGCTGCTTACCGCGATCGGTCAGCGGCGTTTGTGCTACTGCCTCCTCATCGGAAATCGCGGCGCCGGGTAGGCCCTCAAGGTAATTATAGTAATTGCAAAACGGGTGACGTACCAACATGTCGCGGCCAAAGTGCTGGGCGTTAAAGTATGTGGTGGCACCGAGTCCATTACGTTTGTAGAAGCCCTGATCAAACGCGGTGTCGAAGCGTTCCAAGTTAATCCCGACATCTTGGAATAAGGTTTGCATGACCGAGCCAGCCGATCGGGGCTCCACCAGCGTTTGTGAGCCGCCATAAGAAATGAGCCGCTCCCCGTCTATGGTGTGCTCGTTGCGTTTGGCATGCCCGCCGAAATCGTCATGATTATCGAGGATCAATATTTTGTGATCAGGACCAAACCGCTGCCGGTAAAAGTAGGCCGCGGCGAGGCCACTGAGTCCGGCGCCGACAACCACGAGGTCGTAGACTTCGTTGGTGTTTCGGGCTGGCCCCGTTTTATAAGTGGGCTGCCAGGCGACCTTGTGTGCGTGGGTATTGGCGCCGGGATGGCTACCGCGCAACCCTGTCTGACTGGGGGGGTAGTACTCCGAGTGCTGAGATGCGGCGTTAAGGTAGNGGGTCGCAGCGGCAGTGCCCAAGGCGACGGCGGTGCCATTAATAAAATCTCGTCGCGTAATATCAGCCATAGATAGCCATGCCGCCGGGTAGCTAGTTAAGCGCCGATGGTAGCAGTACCGGTGCCTCCATTGGTATCAGACATGTNGAGAGATGGACTATGTATCGATAGCCGCTACTGTCACAGGGATGTCCGGCAGCGTCTCCTCACGGCGCCGTGCTGTCACCACAACCTCCGCGAGCGATTGGGCACCAGCGGCGATGGGAGTCACCAACGCAGGCGTTGCCAGAGCACAAGCCAGCTAAAGTGCATTCATGCCTAACGGGAGAGATTTGTTTAGAGTCATATTTAAGCCCCTTGGTTTATTTNTTATGTGTAGGTTTGTTTNTTNTATATGTGGGCATCAAACTGTGNATACCAGTGTCGTGTAATTTTCANGGTGGCAGGGATACCATTTAAAATTGGTTTGACCGCAAACCCAGCGCCAATTTTGTATTATTTAGGTGGGTTCGATGTATCCAAAAGCCATNCCGATTAGAAGGGAGTGAACAGATAGGACCGGCATAAAAAAAGGGGCCGAAGCCCCTGTATTCATGAGTGTCTTGTGATCAGAATGAAACAGCAAACTCGACACCCAAGGTTCTGGGGTCGTTCCAGTATCCGCGGGTCGCGATGCCACCAATGGTTTGGTTGAACAGCTCGCGCTCGTCGGTCAGGTTTTTGCCATACACCGTAATGCGATAGCGATCGTCTGAGAACATGTAGCTCAACTGTGCGCTCAAGTCATAGATACTGCCCATTGACCCGATGCCTCCGCTATCTGCGGGCGATACCGGTTTCGTCGGAACCTGACTGACCAGATCGACCTCAATCGAATCACGATAGCGATAGGCCAA
>NYTE01000044.1 GCA_002683335.1 Halieaceae bacterium | reverse complement strand
CCCCTGGCCATTCTGGTACATTCAGGGCTCTCCTAATTTAGGGGGCCCAGTCAGCACAGCCAGCGGCCTGACCTTTATCGGCGCCACCACGGATCACTTCCTCAGAGCCTTTGATACCGACACGGGGGAAGAGCTCTGGAAAGGGCGTTTACCCACCTCCGGTCACGGACTGCCCGTTACCTATCAACTCACCGAGGGCGGCACGCAATATGTCGTGATTGCGGCCGGTGGCCACGCCGCGATGGGAACGCCGCCCGGCGATTACCTGATTGCCTTCAGGCTGCCAGAAGAGTCTTGAAAGGAACGCTATGAATACTGCGATCACCACAACGACCGCCGGAGACATCCTCGCCAATGTCAACGAGCTAGATTGGCTTGATGTTGGGGGCGGAACCCAATTCAAGGTGCTCCGCATCTGCGAAAAAACCGGCCAGTGGGCGCTGTATGTTCACATGGATCCCGGCGCGCAATTTCAGGCTCACCGACACGAGGGCACCGGGCAGTTCTTTATTCTCAGTGGCGAGTTAATCTATGACGTAGGCTCTGCGCCAGCGGGTACCTATGGTTTTGAACCCGTATTTGCAGAGCACCGTCATGCGCACTGCCTCGTGGAGACCGAAATGCTGTTTCTAGGTGACGGCGCCGTAACCTACTTCACCCCAGAGGGGGAAATCGACTACGTTTTTAACGCCATGTCTCTGAAAGCGGCACAGGAGGGTGCTGCACAATTAAACATAGCCGGTGACAACTAGCGTGAGACAATTTCGCGATCAGTGGCTCTCGAGTCGGGACACTATCACCTTGAGGAAAGCCGCTGCCTGAGCGCCATTAACGACCCGGTGATCGCTGCCCAACGTCAATGTCATGATGGAGCGCGCCACCACTTCATCGGCCTCATTGAATACAGGTATTCGGCGAACTGCGCCCACCGACAACACCATGATTTGCGGTGGCGTGACCATTGCCGTGAAGGCCGTTACACCGTACATGCCCAGATTGCTGACCGTAATGGCGGCCGGCACCTGATCGGCGGGCGTCATCTGACCCGCACGCGCCCGGGTAATCCGCTCCCGAGCATCCAGGGCAAGCTCATTTAAGCTGGCATCACTCGGCGTCTGCACCACCGGGGCCATCACAACATTGCCCTCGGTGGCGACGGCGATTGCCACAGGCTGGCCCGTGACGGTCGTCGTCCGGTCACCATCAAAGGTCTGGTTTAATTCAGGGTGCACGGTCAGCGCTTGTTGCACCGCGGCGATGATCACATCATTTACCGATGCATCGTCCGATAACAAAGCGAGAGCACGCTCTACGTGGGCATTCATCGTCACGTGATACAGCGGCAGCGTGGATTGAGCCTGGGAGAGCTTGCGCGCCACCGTGGCTTGCTGTGGCGAGAGCGGCTGGCCACTCAATGCTACGGCGGCGACACCAGCGGGCTTCCCATCGCTATCCTGCTCTCCTGACCCCGACGCAGCCTTCATAGCCCGATCTACGTCGGCTTTTATGATCCGCCCATTCGGTCCTGTGCCTGCCACCTGCTCAGGATCGATCCCTGCTTTGGCCAATTTGCGCCGCAATGCCGGGGTAATGCGGGCTAAAACAGAAGCATTACTGCTCGCTTTGCGCGGTTCCTCTGCTTCTGCAGGCGCTTCACTGAGTGCATTGCTATGGGACGCAATAAAATCTTCAATCGCCCCATCTGCCACCGCTCCAGCCGCGATAATGCCGATCAACTGTCCCACGGGCAGTTCATCCCCCACGTTCCCCAAAATACGCACCAGCGTCCCGGCGCTGCGGGCTTCAAAACTATTGACGATTTTGTCTGTCTCGATGTCGACGATTTCCTCGCCCGCCAAAACGGTGTCGCCCACTGCTTTGTGCCAGGCAACAATGGTGCCGTGTGTCATCTCGATCCCCCATTTAGGGATCGTGACAGGGTCGAACCCCTCACTCATTATTCTGTCCTTTTGCTAGGGAGCCAACGGGAGGCAGAGAGAAGACCATCAACGCATTACCCGGCATACGGCTACCAAACTGATATCCCGAATTAATGAGCACGTGTCCTTGGTAAAGCACCGGCCCGTCAGATTCAATGGAGCCACCCAGTGCCATATCGCCCGACACAGATTCGAATTCTCCGAAGGTATCGAATGACCAGATCACCTCCCCCGAAACGCTATCGTAAACATTGAGATTACCGTCGAGACTGCCGGCGAAGACCAATCCGTCTGTGCTCGTGATCGCTGCAGACATACCCTGATCGCAAACAGGAATCGGTGCTTTACCTTCACAATCGGCAGTACTGGGGGTGTACCACTGCCTCTCACCTGAGGTGGGGTCGAGTGCATGGATACCCGGCGAGACGACTCCCGTAAATCGACCGGTTACGGTGGTGTCGGCAATGGGCACAAACAAAGACGCGTCATCAGCGGACATCCCCCAATGGACGCCACCCAGGAAACCACCGCGGCCTACCTTATTTCGCCATAGCACGGCGCCGTTCTTGTCGGGATCAAGGGCGTAGACATCTCCACTTTTCTGTCCCACCAGTAAATAATCGCGATCGCCGTCCGACCACAAAATGGTCGAAGCACCGATATCGAGGTCCGGACCATCTTCCTCGGGGCAGTTAGCGGCCTCACCAATAAAACAGGCCATATTCCAAGCGTCACCGCCCAACAGCTGCTTGGCCCACTGCCGCTCACCCGTCTCCAGAGAGAACGCCAATACTGCGTCGCTCGTATTGGCCGCAGGCGAGGTGTAACCCTCTCCCGTGCCGACGTAGAGAACGCCACGGTCGGCATCAATCGTCGGGCTATTCCATACTGGCGCACCGGCAGGGCCTTTTCGAAGCGCGCCAAAAGGATTCTTCTCGCTCGTCTCTACGGCAGGTTCGTCAATAACATGATTACGCCACCGGAGCTCACCCGAAACGGCATCCACGGCCACCACGCCGCCCTGAAAAGTGCAGCACGCATACCCAGGATCAGCCGCAGTGGCCCATTCCGAAGAAGACATCGGCACATAAAGCGTTCCGTCGTGCAATTTAGGAGAGCCTGTAATGGTGGCGTCGGGATGATCGCCGACTGCCGTGCGCCATACTAGCGACCCGTCCAAGGCATCGACTGCATGAACCGTCGCACTGAAATCTCCCATGTAAAGCACAGGATTCGGCTGTCCGGATATATGACCCAATGACAGGCTGCTTCTGACCTCTGCACCGGCAGAATAAGTCCAGTGAGCGCAGCCTGTTGCAAGGTCGAGGGCATAAATGTCCCCGGACTGTGAGCCTACAAAGACCACCCCATCATGAACCAGCGGTTGGGAACGCGCACGGAGCGCACTGGGATAAGCAAAGACCCACTTCAAAGCAAGCTGTTCCACGTTATCGCGAGTGAGCCCAGTCGAGCTAGCAGCGGCATGGCGACGATTCCGGGCATCGCCGCCCCAACCTTGCATCGCTGATTCGTCATCTCGCGCCAGCGGTGCCATGGGCTGAGTGCAGGCCATTATGGGCTTTGGAGGAGCCATGGCCTCTCCGGCCAGGAAACCAGCTAGTACTTCGCGCTCAGTAGCAGAAAGTGCTGAAGCCTGAGACCGCATCACGCCCTCGTTCATGGCGGTCAAAACAGCAGCTGAGCCGATAGTAGAAAACGTAATCATATGCGGTGCCCGCGGGACTTTGCCATCGTGGCAAGCGGCACAATGCGCCTGATAAAGCGCCATTGGGTCAATCGGCGCCTCAGTAGCTGCCTGACCGGACAGCGCACAAAATAACAAAGCGGCCCCGACCTTGCAGTGGGCAACAATTGCGGTAACAGATCTCATCTCTTACTCCCTGCGCTCAGCGTTTTTTAATAGGCTAACGTCTCTTCTACTGCAGTAACTACGCGCGCCACATTGGGCACGTACTCCGCCTCCAGACATGGCGTTGCTGGTACCGGCGTGTGCGGCGACGTGATGCGTTTTACCGGCGCATCAAGCGTATCGAATCCTTGCTCCACCGCCAGCCCTGCGATTTCCGACGCCATGCTGCAATAAGGATTCGACTCATCCACGACCACCAGGCGCCCGGTCTTGGCGAGGCTCTCAAGAATAGTCGACTCATCGAGTGGTGAGAGGGTCCGCAAATCAATCACCTCGGCACTCACGCCTTTTTGTGCCAGCTGTGCAGCCGCCTGTTCCGCAATCACCGCAGTACGGGACATCCCAACAATTGTAATATCGGACCCCTGCACCGCCGTTCTTGCCTGCCCAAAAGGTAGCAGATACTCGCCCTCGGGCACCTCGCACTCGTCCATATAGAGCGCTTTGTGCTCGCAGAAGATCACAGGGTCATCGTCGCGGATCGCGGTCGTCAGCAGCCCCTTGGCATCGGCGGCATTGGCCGGCGTCACCACTTTGATCCCCGGAATGGCCGCCAGCAGCGGGTATAGAATCTGTGAATGCTGTGGGCCCGTGCCGGTGCCCGCACCAATCATTGTGCGGATCACCACCGGCGTACGGGCCTGGCCGCCGAACATATACCGAAACTTGGCAATCTGGTTCAGGATCTGATCGAGGCAGACTCCCAGAAAATCCACAAACATCAGCTCTGCCACAGGGCGCAGGCCTGTTAACGCAGCGCCACCCGCCGCGCCAACAATGGCAGACTCGGTGATCGGTGTGTCTATGACCCGGTGCACCCCGAATTTAGCGGGGAGCCCCTCAGTAATGCCGTAAACACCACCCTGATCGCTGGCGACATCTTCGCCCAGCACAATCACGCGCTCATCACGCGCCATCTCCTGATGAAGGGTCTGATTAATAGCCTCTCGAATCGACATCTTCATTAGCGCAGCCTCCCCTCGTAGTGGATATAGACATCCGTGTAGAGCTTATCCGGTGTCGGGTCGGCCGCCGCGTAAGTGACCTCGAAGCCGCGGTCGATCTCGGACAAGATGGCAGCGTCGATCTCGGCAATGGACTCTGCACTCAATGCCGCAGCACGCGGATCCGCCAGAAATCGCGGTATCGGATCGCTCACGGCGCGCTCCTGCGCCAGTTCGTCCTGATCTCGGTATGCCTGAGGGTCGCCCTCGAAGTGCCCGTAGTAGCGATTACACACCGCCTCGATCGCTGTGGGGCCGCCGCCCTCTCGGCCGCGCGTGATGGCCTGCTGGCAGGCATCGTACATCGCAAAAAAATCGCTGCCATCGACCACTTCAGCTGGCATACCAAACGCCCCCGCGCGCTCGGCAATGCGGCCGTCTGGCTTGGGGCTTTTGGTAAATTCCGCGTAGCGATTATTTTCGTACATAAAAATCATCGGTAACTGCAACACGACCGCAAGATTCAGCGACTCAGCCACCGTGCCCTGATCGGATGCACCATCGCCAATAAACGCCATGGAAACGGCGCCGTTACCCAATGTTTTAGCGGTCAGTGCAGCACCCGCGGCAATCGGCGGCCCGCCCCCCACAATCGCATTCGCGCCCAGCATGCCCTTGGACATGTCAGCAATGTGCATCGAACCGCCCTTACCATTGCAAAGGCCATCCTCCTTGCAGGCGAGCTCCAGCAGCATGGCCTCGATTTCACAGCCCTTCGCAATACAGTGGCCATGCCCCCGATGCGTACTCGCAATGTAGTCCTCATTCGTCATATCGAGGCAGGCTGCGACCGCGACCGCCTCTTGATTACGATAGATATGGATAAAGCCGGGCAGCTTCCCCTGCTGATATTCTGAGCGCATGCGCTCTTCGAATTCTCGTATGGTTTTCATCAACCGGTACGCCGTTTTCAATTTTCTAGTTGGGACGTCCAAATTCACCTCCTGATTGATCTCAGTGCTTATTTTTTTGCTTTTTCATGCTGAGGGAGTAGTCGAAAAAAATCTACCAGATCGGCAAACCTTCGAGAAGGAATCTGCTTGAAATGAGCGTTATTCAGTAAAATGTTAGGCACGGAATTTTGTCTCTATGCCAACCATATTCTTTGCTTCTCAAAGCCTGCACGCGTGGATAAAGCAGAGCATGCTCGATACTGCATTAGAGACTTTCCCACTATATCCTGACTCACCAGCTTATTAATGATCCCTCTCCCGATTCATATCTGCACCGCTATAGGTACAAAAAGAAGTATGAGCGTTCAATTAAAAAGCCGGCTTAAGCCGGCTTTATGTTGGGCACGAAGCTGACGATCAGAAGTTAAAGCCTAATCTCACGCCGATTTCTCGCGGCGGGCCGTAACCAGCCCATGTCCAGAGATTTGACACCGGCTGAGCGGAATTTCTCCACGTCTCGTCCGTTAAGTTTTTACCATAAGCCGTAATTTCAAAACGTTCATTGGAATCAACGTACTTCACATACCCATCAACCAGCGTTCGTTCTTCGCTTCTGGTATTTCCTTTTTCACGAATAATAGGATTGCCGGCTGAGTCGGCACCCTGGTAATTGGCAGGAAAAGACGCAGTTGCAAAATCATCTTGATAATGCGCACTCAAGTTAAACGTCAAATTAGCGCCGCTACGCAGAGGTAGATCGTAAGTGAAGCCAATTCCCATCGTCAGTTCTGGCGAGAAAGGAACATCCATAGACGTTAAATCGACAGGTTGTGCCGGGCCTGACAGTCCTAGCGTGGCCATATCCTGGGAGGGCGCATAAGAATCATACTTGTGGTCCATAGTGCCCAGATTGGCATCAATGCGCAGGCTATCCGAAGCCAGGTAAATCAACTCAATTTCGACACCGCTATTACTACTTTCTCCCTCATTAACCGACACAGTCTCTTGGAAATCATTGCCTGATGCGTCCTTGACTACCAAAACAGCGTCTCGCTGCAGAGAGTCATAAGTCACGTCAAAATACGCCATGTTCAGCCGCATTTTCCCATCCATAAGATCTGCTTTGAAACCAATCTCGAAGCTGTCGTTCTCTTCACTGTTAAAGGGTTGNCAACCCCCATAAATGCCGCACGTTTCTGCAAAACCGCCAGCAACAAACCCAGTCGCAAAACTTGCATAAACCATCATGTCATCTCGGAAATCATGATCCAGCACTACACGATAAGTATTAGCGGAGAATGTGGCATTGCGCCTTGCATTGAGTGCGAAGGCTGATTCAGGCAGTGGATTAGTAAATGGATCGGTAATCTGCGTAAGGTCAAATAGGAAGTTGCTGAGAGGATTGCCGCCCGCACCGCCTATATCCAATCGATGAAAGTCCTTCTCATCGCGGGTATGTCTATACCCCANNGATAGCCTAGTGGCGCTNGTNAACTCATAAGTGCCGTCTATATATATGGCCGTACTNTCTCGCTCCTGNTCAGTGGCTTGGATTTGCAGAATNTCGTCGAAGATTCCCGCACCCACCTGTAAGGGCAAAAACCCAAATCGCCCGAANACATTAAAATCCACGTCGTCCGTATAGTAGGCAGCCCCAACGACAAAATTGAGCGGGCCATCAAGATCTGAGGTCAGCCTCAATTCTTGCTGGAATGTCTCGCGAACTGAATTTCGAGCCGCATCATAAAGTGAGGTATATGCTTCGCCCGTGTAAGTGCTATTGAGGATCTCTTCTTGCTCTCGGTAGCCCGTAATAGACTTAATGGTGAAGTTATCCAATGAGAACGTTTGGGTGAGGTAATAGCCATCGGTATCTACATTGTGACCGTCCGGTATGCTGACTCCAGGAATATCTAGATAAGACTGACCAGTGGAAAACGGGTTACCGTTGCCAATTCCTGAGAAACCCAATGTCGGAAAAATAAATCCCTCGCCCTCAGGGGTTACGTTTGCGGCGGCCGGCGTTTCAGAATCATCTCTGAGGATCTCCAAGGTGAAATCTGCAAGGTAAAAATCATTGGGCTGCCATCTCAGCTTTATTTTTGCAGCTGCCACCTCTTTCCCGCCAATTTCAGAGCCATCTCCAGCGAATGAGTAGTCAGATACTACCGAGTTAAAATCGACCGGCGGACATGCCAAGCAGGTCACTGTTCCACCCGGTGGCTTGTCGTTGGTATAAAAGCCCTGCGAATAATCGTAGATAGCCGCGACTCGCATCGCCAGCGAATCAGTCAGAGGCACATTGAGTTCAAGAGTCGTTTTGCTGACGTCCGAATCATTTGATGCAAACTGCCCATAAGACGTCTGAACCTTTCCAAAGAACTCGCCTAAAACTGGCTTTTTAGTGGTGATGTTGACCGCACCGCCAGTGGTGTTCTTGCCAAACAGCGTGCCTTGTGGGCCCCTAAAGATTTCAACTTGCTCGATATCAAACATCTCAGCCCATTGAGATTGAACATGGGTGATAACGAAATCATCAATAGCAAAACCAACCGACGGATCCTTTGTCACCAGAATCGACATAAACCCTGTTCCTCTGATACCACCGCCCACAGCGTTGAAACCATGCTGCTTGGAGAAGGTGACGTTGGGCGCTAACTGAGTAAGCGCGGTTATATCAGTGGAGAAGCTCATTTCCATCTGGTTTGCCGTGACAGTAGTCACCGCAGCACCGAGATCTTGCTGCATAACATCGCGCTTCATACCGGTAACAATGACTTCTTCAATGGCGAGGCGCGAGTCGTCTGAAGCACTCTCACTCGCATCTTGAGCGACTGAGGGCAAACATTGCGAAGCAATCGCTACTGCGACTGACAGCGCTAATTTGTGAGCGGGGAGGCGCCCAAGTTGGGTTTTAGAATTCATGGCTTGATCCTATTTTGTATTGTTTTAATTCGCTGAATTGGTTCGATGTGACCCGTTCCTCGTCTTACGCGAGCTTTTCTTGCTGAACACCAGCAAGTTTTAGAATACTGGTAAAATATCGTCCGTACAAGCACCAAAAACCGGACAAGAAAGGGGCTGGAACTGGCAGAAATGAATAGCTATCTCGAGAAAATCAAGCGCATCAGAGCTGAATTGACCTTTGCGGGTGCCGCGGGCGCAGTGCTCAGCACGCAAGACAATGTTTTTTATGCCACGGGCTTTAGCTCAGTAATGGATGGATGGCATCTGGCCGAGCCCATTGCGGCCGTGTTTGTCCCTGCCAATGCGGCATCACCCGTGGTGCTCATCCTGCCCGAAGCGAGCGTCATCTCCCTCATTGTGTCCGAGCGAGGTGGGCATCCGATCCACTATGACCGCCTCGCGACCTTCGACATGCTGAATTTTTGCGAAACGGCGCGCGCCGAAGATGCACACCTCGCGCTGCCAGAGGATCTGCTGGCAGAGCTGGGTGAGGTAATGGAGCGGGTTGAGGGCGATTCTAGGCCAGACATCATTCAGACAATCGCCGCATCACTCTCCCGTCACGTCGCAAAAAATGATCTGATTCTGTTTGATGATCTGCGGGTAGCTGCTCGTGTCGAGGCATTAAACGGTCAATCAACGGGCGACGCCCTGGAGGCCATGTTCGCCGCTCGCGCCGTCAAGACCGAAGACGAACTCGACACGCTTCGTGAGAGTGGGCGTATCGCCGACGACATCATGGCCTACACCATTTCGCAACTGGGCATTGGCAAGAGCTGGAGCGAGGTGGAGAAGCAGGTCGCGCATTTTATGATCGATCACGACGTAGACCCACTTCCCGGCAGCCCGATGCTGTTCGGTGGCGCGTATGATCTGGTTTTTCGACCTGACCTGTTCCGCACGCCGGTCAGCCTTCCCTTCAAAGGCGGCGAAATCGCCATTCTCGAAACTCAGGGGCGTTACAAAAACTTCTGGATAGACATTAATCGAACCGCTCACATCGGGCCTGCCGTCCCGGCCTACCGGGACCAGTTCAACGCCGTAAGAGAAATCTTTGAGACGATCAGTGCGCGCCTCAAGCCCGGGGTCAATACTGCAGAGATCTGTGCCCTCGGTGACATCCCCGCGGCGCGGCGCCTCGACCCACCCGAAAAACTGCTGGTGGTGGCACATTCCATTGGGCTGGTCCCCCTGGAGAGCCCCGTAAAGTACCCGGGAACTGGTCTGCATGGTGCCAAAGAAGGGTTCATGGTCGAACCGGGCATGGTCATCAGTATCGACTGCCTGTATTTCGGCAGCAGACTGGGCCCTTCGCACATGGAAAACGTCTTTATCGTTAATGAGACAGGTGCAGAACCGCTGTATCAATTTCCGTTGGATCTAGCGGAGACCGCTTGAGACAGGGAGCAGGCCTATCCCGCCAGACTCAGATGATAGCCAAAGCGCGGGAACCACACCTGCGCCTCAAAACCCGGTAAGGGCTCAACAGCNAAAACCACCTGCTCATGGTCTACTGCCANNAGACGTCCCGCCACGCTGCCNCGATCAGCCGAGCCTGCGGACACNTGAACGGCCTGTCCGAGCCATTCGCTCAANGGNTCCTCANCCGGGGTATCNGGCAAACGCTGTGTGTAGCCACTCCTGATCGCGTCCCATGCCACTTCGATCGTCACATCTTCGCGGACACCGATACCTAAGACCTCCACCCGTTGGTACCAAGCGACCAATTCCGGCAAGGCCTCCACGAACGGAACCAGATCTGGCAGCGCACTGTAGATCATCCACACCATGCCCCAAACATGAATGTCCCAACTGTCAGCCTGCGCGCCACCTAAAAATGAACCGTCGAGCGCCAACTGCGCCTGAACGGCGCCAAGATAAGCGCGCACCTGACTACAACGATCCGGGTCTGCCATCTCTAGAGTGTCAAAATCGACGTCCGGAAAGACCTGCTTTCTATCAGCGAGAAAATCTGCATCCCACCTACTCTTGTAGGTCGCCAGCGCGGAATGCAACAGCGGGGTGAACAAGCGCTCCCCCCACGCATAGAGTGCCGCATCACCCAATGCACCGCGCGCGTTGATCAGGGGCCTGTCAGGCGCAAACTGGTCGATTGCCCTCGCGATCATCCAATTATCAATAAAAACATCGGCTCCGATCTGCAACACCGGCGTACCCCGGTAACCGCCCGTGAGCGCCTCCACATCGGGCTTGGGTGCGATCATGGGCATCTCAACGCTCTGCCATGCTAGGTCTTTCAGGCCCATCATCTTCTGCGCCTTTTGCGAAAACGGCGAAATGTCATAGTGATGCAGGATCAAGTTTTCCGTGCCCATCTTTAGTACTCCTTGCAGTGCCGTCAAACCCTGACGCCGTCTGGTGTGATCGTCAAGGGTGGCGATATGAGCCGGTAAAAAGTTTGAGCGTTTCGGGGCTGAACCGCTAAGCTTAGGCTATGAATGCTTTGGCCGCTTTTTCCCGCGTCGTGACGGACGCTACCTCCCAGTTGGGGGAATCTGACTTTGCGCAGGTCTTGAGCAATGGCATCCGAGAATTGATCGACGCCGATGACACCTCGCTGATTCGCTACCTCGACGCAGGGCCGCCTGTAATCGAGTACACCTTGCCGACGAGAAGACGTGGCAGGACCATACTGGACCGCTACGTGAAAGGCCCTTTCTTGCTCGACCCCTTTTATCGCGCTGCCGAAATAGAAGCGCGCTTTGGCGTATTCCGGCTGAGTACGCTGGCGCCCAGTGGATTCAAAGAGAGCGAATATTTTCGCACCTGGTACCACGAATGTAGCTTCCAGGATGAGTGTGGGTTGCTCATCAAGCTCAACAGCGGCTCTATTAATCTCGCTTTGGGCATGACCGATGGCAGCCGCAGATTCTCCAAGCGCCAAGTTGGTCAACTTGAAACTATCTTTCCTGCAATAGAAGCTTTGGTGCGTCGACACTGGAGCGCGCCGGCGCCCAATGCTGACAATTCAGGCCTGCGCGAACGTCTGCAGAAGGCGCTGGGCGCTTTCGGTTCTTCAGTACTCACGCGGCGCGAACAACAGGTTATCGAGCTGGTGCTGCTAGGACACAGCACCCGGCTCGTCGCCGAAAAGCTCGGCATCTCCGCCGAGACGGTCAAACTGCATCGCAAGCACGCCTATGCAAAGCTGGATATCTCCTCGCAAGCCGAGTTGTTTTATCTGTTTGTGGATGCGCTGGCGAGTGATACCGGTGACGGCACAGATGATCCACTGCTCGGGTATCACCATCGCGCCGTGTCAGGGACGCGATCATGAGTGACCTTTCAGTTTAAGCCGACTAACTGCTTACGCAGTTCAGGACGGGGGGAGTCTTGATCCAGCCAAATTCCGCCGAACAGCGCGCCGAAATCGCGATCTTCAATCCCGCCAATAGGACGGCCGTTAAACCAAAAGGCACTCTGGCCTTTGGCATTGAGCGCAAACACCAGATTATCGCCACGGGCAATATCTGGCCACATGGCGTTAAGTTGCTCTAACCATTCATTCTGCTTTGGATGGCTACGCCCCTGCTGGCGCCATGCCTTATCGGTCTCCTCAACCAGCTTGCTAGCTGGAATATCGCGCAGATAACGCAGCGATAGCTGATAGGGCGCCTCACCCTGCCAGCTCCCGCTAGGGGTGAAGAGCTGGGAGTCATAAACCTCCCAAAACAGCACCTTCAAGCGCGCCGTACCCACCAGAGGCCAGATCTCGACCGCTAATTGCAGTGCATCTGGCTCGGCAGGGCTGACATCAGCAGACAGGCTTAGCCCGCTGCCACGCTCAGCCACCGGGGGGCTATCGGCCAGGGCAACGGTAGCCATGAGCAGCCAAAGGAAGGTCAAAATATACTGCGTCTTCATTGAGCGGGCGCCATCCGATGACTGATGCGATACAGCAGAGGGAGTAGAAAGGCCCAAACGGCGACCAGAACCGCCGCCGTCTGTGCACTCCCAAAAGGCAGTGATACTGCCCCCAGACTAGCGCCAACCAGGTAGTTGAAGGGAACGGCGATCCCACCCAATACGGCCGCCAACCATAAAGATTGTCCGATTTTGGCAAAGCTGCGATAAATGGCCGCGGCAAACACCCACCACAGCACCATTAGCCAAGCCGGCACAATGGTCGCCGTCTCAAAATCAAAGACGCCTGCTAATGTCAGCATCAGGTCAACGCTAAAACCCGTCATCGCAATTGGTAACAGGCGTCGAAGTTCACCACTGCGATCGGCTACCAGAAAAAAATGGACCGCCAGAGATAAAAGACCTACGGGCACCCACGGCTCTCTACCCAGCACACAACAAAACCAGGTGGCCTGAAACCACATCGCGTTAAACCAAAATCGATCGACCAGCCGCATAGCACCTAGATACGAAGGCCAAGAAACCCCAGATCAGACTGGGCTCGGCATGACACCATAATGTTGGCCCGTTCGATCAAGGGCGATCGCCAGCTGATCAACAAGGAAATCGATTTCTGGCCGTTCAGTGACAAAGGGAGGTGCCATGATCATCGCATCTCCAGTCTGACGCACCATGAGGCCTTGAGTAATCGCCGTGTCGCGAGTGTGCACCGCCGCGGCCGATTCGGGTGCCAGTCGCTCGCGAGAGGACTTATCCTTTACCAACTCAACGGCAGCAAATAGGCCCTGCACGCGCACCTGACCCACGATGGGGTGATCAGTTAGCTCTTGCAGCCGGCTCGCAAAATACGGTGCAAGGTCCACAACCCCCTGCTCAATGATCCGGGTTTCTTCGAGTATATCGAGGGTCGCCAAACCCGCAGCACANGAAGCAGGGTGCCCNGAATAAGTNAGGCCATGGGCAAACTCACCNCCNCCTGACAGCAGNACATCAGAAATTTTTTGGCTGATCAGGCTGCCNCCCANTGGCATGTAGCCGTTGGTGACTGCCTTGGCGAAGGTCACCAGATCCGGCTCGGTACCGTAGGTCTCGAAACCAAACCATTTGCCCGTGCGGCCAAAGCCACAGATGACCTCGTCCGAGATCAGCAAAATGTCGCGCTCATCAAGGATGCGCTTGACCTCTGGCCAATAGGATTCCGGAGGCACGATAACCCCCCCCGCACCCTGCACTGGCTCGGCGATAAAGGCGGCGACGCGATCTTCACCCAGCTCATCGATTTTTTTCTCGAGTTCACGCGCGGCGGCAATACCGAATGCGTCGGGATCAAGATCGCCGCCCTCTTCAAACCAATGCGGCTGCTGGATGTGATGAACATAATCGAGACCCATCGTTTGCTTGTGCATAGCAGACATGCCGCCAAGCGACGAGGCCGCAATAGTGCTTCCGTGGTAGGCGTTGTGGCGACTGATGATCAATCTCTTGTCGGGCTTACCCAGCAGGTCGAAGTAACGATGAACCAACTTAATTTGAGTGTCGTTAGCCTCAGACCCCGAATTGGTAAAGAAAACATGCTGGAAACGCTCTGGTGTGACCTGACAGAGCCTTGCCGCCAGCTCAGCCGCTGGCTGGTTCGAGCACCTGAAGAAATTGTTGTAGAAAGGGAGCTGGGCCAGCTGCTCCGCCACCGCATGCTTGATCCGCTCCTGGCTATAACCGAGATTGCAACACCACAGCCCGGACATTCCGTCCTGGATTTTATTACCGTCTGAATCGTAGATATAGACGTGCTCAGCACGGCTGACAATTCGCCCACCATGCTGGGCGTAGTCCTCAAAATCGGTAAAAGGATGAAGGTGGTGGGCCTGATCTAACTTTTTNAGGGCTTGCGTATCGAGCGTCGCGGTCATCATGCATTCTCCTGTGATGCTGTGCGACGCCGTCCCCTGACGGATTACCTTCTGCCGCATCAGCGAATGTNNTCAGTATCACATTGGGGGATGGGGCTGTCAGTAACCCCAAAGGGAGAGACGCCAATGGCGCGTTCCGGCAGTCGGTAGACAGCGCGGTCCGTGGCGCGCACACTTCTGCTACCACGTAGAGAGGTTGTATGACTCTGGAACTTGTTAATGAAGCGTATCGAGGCCTGACCTACCCTTGGGGAAGGCTAGACCACCCCGGAGAAACACCGTTTGAGGTCGCACCTGGCGTGTGGTGGCTGCGTTTTGAGATGCCAGGCCCGTTGAATCACATTAATTTGTGGCTGCTTGAGGATGGTGACGGCTGGACCATTGTGGATACCTGCTTGAATCTGGATTCAGCTAAGGAGCGCTGGGAAAGTCTGTTCATTGGCTTTATGGCGGCTAAGCCAGTNAAGCGCGTGATCTGTACTCACATGCACCCCGACCATATTGGTCTGGCGGGCTGGCTGTGTGAGCGCTTCGGATGTGATCTCTACATGACCCAAGTCGAGTTTCTGACGGCCAGCCTAATTATGAGTTACACCGGCGAGCAGGCTCCNCCGCCCGCCATTTCTTTTTATCACCGCGCCGGTTTTTCCNCCGAACAGCTGGAAAACTATCGCGAACGCTTTGGCAGCTTTGGTCAATTCGCGACGCCCTTGCCTCATGACTACCAACGATTAAGTGACCGACAAACCCTGTCGATAGGCGGTCGATACTGGCAGATTGTTGTCGGTCAGGGTCATTCACCAGAGCACGCCTGCTTGTACTGCCCGGCGCTGCAATTGGTGATTGCAGGAGACCAGATCCTGCCTCGCATTACCCCTAACGTATCGGTATTTCCCACAGAGCCCGATGGCAACCCCTTGGAATCGTGGTTGGCCTCTAGCACTCGGCTACTGGATATGCTGCCCGAAGATTTATTGGTACTGCCCGCTCACCAATCGCCCTTTACCGGTGTCAGGGTTCGGCTGAACCAAATTATTGATAGTCACCGGCTCGCACTGGCCAAGCTCTATGA
This sequence comes from Halieaceae bacterium, assembly GCA_002683335.1. Lineage (GTDB taxonomy): Bacteria > Pseudomonadota > Gammaproteobacteria > Pseudomonadales > Halieaceae > Luminiphilus. The sequence goes on along the minus strand of NYTE01000044.1, from coordinate 24,722 downwards.
TCTACTGATGACGCCCAAGCTTTTGCCAGAGTGTTTTGAATGTCTTTTTGGTCGCGCTATCAGGGACAATGAAATCCAGATGGCAACAGGCGAGACCGTCTCGCATCTGAACTACCTTTGGCATCGAGGGAATATTCAGCGGCACCTAGATAACGATGGCCGCTACACTTATCAATCGGATCCGGCGGCGCGCTACATAGCCGCTGAATAAAGTTTGTGAAAGCACTGTTCAACAAATTCATAACCCTCGCTTTCCGTTGGCACTACCGTCGAATGAACCGGCAAGCTTGGGAGACACACCCTCTCCCGGACGTGCAAGTCGGCTCGATTCAATTGCCGCTGGGCGATCTCACGTTCAGTGCAAGGATGTATCACGGCCTTCCTAGCCGTCCACTCATTGTTTATTTTCATGGTGGGGGCTGGACCATCGGTGACCTGGATACCCACCACCCCTTCTGCATGGCCCTCGCTCACGCCACCCAATCCACTGTGATGGCCATTGAGTATAGGCTGGCGCCAGAGCACCCGTTTCCGGCTGCCCACGACGATGCGATGACGGCGGCGCAGTGGATTATTGATCACCTCAACGCACTACCACCCAATAATGGCGAAGTGGTCCTAGCGGGCGACAGTGCAGGTGGCAATCTGACCTTTGCTACCGCTGCCCGCATGCCCGACGAACCTCGACTGCGCGGCTGTCTTATGATCTACCCGGCGACCCAGCACTATCACGCTGAACTTCGCTCCTACGTAGAACACGCCAAAAGCGGCCCGCTGACAACATCCATTATGCGCTGGTTCACCGACACTTATCTCAACGGGCTGGCTCCGGCGGACCCCGCAATTGAGATTATGTTCCCGGATAAACGCACATCACTGAAGGGCTTTCCGAGATCACTCCTGATCACCGCTGAAAAAGACCCACTCCGCGACGATGGGAAACGACTCGCACAACGCTTAAAAAGTGCCGGCGTCCGGGTACACCACGAACACTTTGATCACGAAGCACATGGTTTCCCCTGCTCAGAGGGACCCACCGAAGCGCATCAGCGCGTGATGTCTATCGCGCGTGACTGGATTGCGGATATCAGCCGGCGCTGATCCGCTCAAGAATATCCATCATTTCTGGCTTCGTCAGCAATCGTGGNGAGAAGTATCCATCACTCTCATCCATGGCAGCATGAGCCAATACAGTCCAGTCGGCGGGCTGAATGCGGGCGTCGGTTTCTTGAATACCCACTTTAGCGATCAGATCGGTCACGGCATCGACAAATGCCTGGGCCCTGGCCGCGGGCGACGAGGCATCCGACACGCCGGTGACAACCGCCAGCTCCGCCAGTGCAGTCTCGGCCTCTGCGATACACGCTTTCAACACATGGGGTAAGGCCAGCGCATTGGCCTGCCCATGGGGAATNCCGTATCGGGCACCCAGCTGATGNGCGATGGCATGCACATTACCCACACCTACCTGATTGATAGCGATTCCGGCATGGTAAGCCGCCAAGGACATACCCAATCGCGCCTCCATATTTTCGGGCTCCGCTATCGCTTGAGGCAACCAATGGAAAACGCCCTGAATCGCAAGGCGGGCATTTTCCTTGCGAGTGCCGCGATCCCACACGCAGATATATGCCTCAATACCGTGAGTCAACGCATCGATTCCCGTGGCAGCAGTAACGGCAGCGGGTAGCCCGGTCAGCAGACCGGGATCCAATGCAACTGCCTGAGGCAAGAGGCTCTCGGCAACTATAATGTGCTTCATCTTGGCGATCGGATCCTTGATGACGGCTCCCATTGTGGCCTCACTGCCAGTTCCGGAAGTCGTGGGTATCGCATAGATCGGCAGCACGTCGTCGGGCACTTTATTTAAACCCACCCAGTTTTCGGGTGATTCATCGCTAGAGCGGGTACAGGCAATGACCTTTGCTGCATCCATCGAGGAACCCCCTCCCACAGCCACAATCGCAGTGCATCCCGCGGCCCGCAGCACCTCGCTACCCTCGTTGACATGGGTAAAGGTAGGGTCAGGATCCACCCCTGCATACCAATGCAGATTCACGCCGGTTTCAGTCAGCCCAGACAGCGCCCGCTCCGCCAGACCCAGCTCTTTTAGCGCCTTGTCTGTGACCACCAATATATCTGTGTGCCCGATATCCGCAATACGCCGACACAGATCTTCTGAGGCCCCGCGCCCAACGTAGGAGAGGTGCACCCCACTGGCCTTGCTTCCCACCAATAGCTTGGCAAGGGTTAATTTGAAACCCCGCTTAAATCTTCGCACAGGCATGGATCTGAGCATCAAGGGACTCCCTTGGAAAGGCTTATCGGGTAGTCTATCGGTTGAGCACCGTGGACGACAGCCTCCTCTCCAAACGAATGACGCAAAGACCAATTCATTGCGCCGCTGTCGCCGAGCGGAACGCGCCAACAGGATGAACGCTGATGATGGAAAGACGATACATTGAATTCACCACGCCCGAGAGTGCCGAGGTGGTCGACGATACAGTGGGGGCGCCCGGGGACGATGACGTCATCATTTCCGTGCATCACGCTGGCATCAATCGCGCCGACTTGCTGCAGCGCATGGGACTGTATCCACCTCCGGAGGACGCCTCGCCTATCCCTGGTCTGGAAGTGTCAGGAACCGTGGCAGCGCTCGGCAAAAATGTGAGTGACTTCGCTGTTGGGGATCGAATATGCGCTTTAACGCATGGGGGTGGGTATGCGTCGCTGGCCATTGCGCGAGCGGATCACTGTCTACCCTTACCCGACTCAATGGCGACCGAGCAGGGTGCCGCTCTGCCGGAGGCGCTATTGACCGTTTGGTACAACGTATTCGAGCGAGGTCGCCTGGCCTCAGGAGAAACCGTACTTATCCATGGGGGTAGTAGCGGTATCGGTTCCATTGGCATCCAAATGGCGCGCACTATGGGCGCTATCGCGCTGTCCACAGCCGGATCCTCAGCCCGCTGCGCGGCGGCGGCAAAACTCGGGGCCCAGTATGTAGCCAATCACAGGGAGCCCGATCTTCTGGGGCAATTCAGTGAGGCGGGTTATGCCGGCAATATCGATGTCATTCTGGATATTGCAGGTGGTGACCTCATGCAGACCAATCTGGATCTGGCTGCGCAGGACGGCCGCATTGTGTGTATTGGCGTTATGCGCGGAATGCAGAGCGAGATCAATCTTGCCACGGTGTTCATGAAGCGCCTCACCCTGACCGGCAGCACGTTGCGACGGCTCGAGACAGCCGAGCGCGCACGCTGTTTCCAGTCAATCCGAGAGCACATTTGGCCGGCAATCATCAACGGCACTATCACGCCAATAGTCGACGCTAGCTACCCTCTCCAGAAAGTGCTGGAAGCACACCAGCACATGCAGTCGGGACGGCATTTTGGTAAGTTAGTGCTGGACTGCCGTCTAATCTGAGCAGGTCCGGACGGTAGCAATCCTCAATATCTTATGCATCGGGTAGATCTTTGAAAAATTGCACATGACAGCGCCGCCTCATACCCTCAAGCACTTTTCCTGCACCGTGACTCGTCGTCTGACGTCGGCGCTACTGGCAACGCTGCTGATGGCCTGTGGCGCGAAAAGTGGCCCCGAGGACGCGGCCTCTGGTTGGGCCGCCAGCATTACCAATGCGTCGGTAGCGGAGGACCCCGCAGTGGCGGTGGCCGAGAGTGAATCTCAGCCTGATGCCACACTTCAGCAATTAGCCCCGCGCGTTGATCAAGGCCTGAAACGTTTTGGGGTGATGCCGCATGTGAATGACCTCGATAAGATGGTGGATCGCCGGGTGATCAGGATCCTCACAGTTTATGGTCCAGGTCGCTATTTTCTAGAAGATGGCCCACAGGGCATCGTTCAAGAATATGCGCAAAAACTGCAGAAAGTCGTCAACCAGGCCTACAAAACCGGCCTCCTGACAGTGCAAGTCGCCGTTATCCCAGTTGCCAGAGATCAGCTTTTCTCGGCTTTAAAGGCGGGATACGGCGACATTGTGATGGCGGGCACAACCATCACCGAGCTCCGTAAATCAGAGTCTGCTTTCACTTCTCCAGTCAGTAAGCCACTCAAGGAAATTCTGGTCACCGGGCCGAGCGCACCGCCTCTTGAGGCACTTGAAAGTCTTGCCGGGAAAACAGTGCATGTGCGGTTATCCAGCAGTTATGCAGAAAGCATTAGAGCGCTCAATGACCGATTGCTAGAACAGGACAGGGCACCGGTCCGTATTGAGGCGATGGACGAGTCGCTAGAAGATGAAGACCTCATCGAGATGGTCGATGCGGGTCTACTTCCATGGGCGATTGTTGATGATTACAAGCCGCAGATGTGGCGGGAAGTATTTACCCGCACCGTTGTACGTAACGATCTGGTGTTGCGCTCGGGGGGACGGCTGGCATGGGCGGTGCGACCGAGCAATCCAAAGCTACTCCAGTTCCTCAACACTTTTGTGAAAGACAATCGAGAGGGAACGTTATTCGGCAACGTCATCCGCAACCGCTATATCCGTGATTTTGATTGGGCCGAGAATGCCATTGGCGCTGAAGAGCTCAGTCGATATCGAGCGCTGTCCTCCTACTTTTTAAAATATGGTGCTGACTATGGTATCGACCCCACATTACTGGCAGCACAAGGCTTTCAGGAATCACGACTCGATCAGAGTGTCCGCAGCCATGTCGGTGCGGTGGGTGTGATGCAGCTACTCCCCAGCACAGCAAAAGACAGAAATGTGGCCATACCCAATATTGAAGAGGTTGAGCCCAACATCGAGGCAGGCGCCAAATATATGGCCTTTTTGAAATCAAGATATTTCAGCGGCCCCGAAATAGATGAACTCAATGGCGCGCTGATTTCTTTGGCGGCCTACAACGCCGGTCCTGGGCGGATTCGTCGGTTGCGGAGAGAAGCTGAAGAAAGAGGCTATGACCCTAATCTATGGTTCGACAATGTTGAGGTGATCGTCGCAGAGCAAGTTGGCCGGGAGACGGTCCAATATGTCAGCAATATATTCAAATATTATTTGACATATCGATGGATCAACATCGCGGATGCCGAGCGAGCAGCAGCTAGAAAGGCCTCTGGCATCGACTGAATTTGGGATAAATGCTCAGGTCACGCTAATAAGGCGCGACGTGTCCTCACACCACTGCAACCGGCCCACCGGCGCAAACCGTCGGCGCACACCCGGAGTAGGGCTCAGATAAAACAGGTCGCCATTCTCACCAGTAAAAGTCGCCATAGCGCCCGCCTCTTTGGCAAGGCGTGCGTTTTCCTTCATGTGAATGGACTCCCCATGCACGGGTATCACCAGCGCTGGCCTCAATATCTGATATAGATCGCGTAATTCATCCTGGCAGGGATGGCCCGATGCATGCAACGGTGCCTGACTCTCCTCCGCTTCGATCACCTCTATGCCTTTGGCACGCAAACCTTGTACCAACTGCTTCAACGACTGCTCGTTACCGGGGATGGTTTTGGAGGACAGGATGACGGTGTCACCGGCGTCTAGACTGAGGTCAGGATGTGTTTGCATCATGAGTCGATAAAGTGCGGCACCCCACTCTCCCTGGCTCCCCGTAGCCACGGCCAACACTTCAGAGGGAGGTAAATAGCCCAAATGCTCAGGATGGATGGGCTGAAACTGGCGCCCCAACAAACCCACCTGCTGTGCACAGCGCGCCATGCCCGAGGCGGAACGGCCCAATATGGCGAAATACCGTTTGTTTTTGGCAGCGATACTCGACAGTGTCTGGATTCTAGCGATATTGCTGGAGAAACAACCCACCACCACTCTGCCCTGACAGCCCTCAATAACCTTCCCGAGCTCCCGTGCCACCGCACCCTCTGAGGGAGATCGCCCAGCGCGCAACGCGTTGGTGGAGTCGCAAATCACCGCATCTACGCCCTCCTTCCCCAGCGCCTCGAAGCGCCGTGCAGACCACGCAGTGCCGACCACCGGCTCATCATCTATTTTCCAGTCAGCAGTGTGCACAATGCAGGAGCCTGGTGTGCGGATCGCCAGGGCACAGGTTTCGGGCGTCGAATGGGTAATCGGAATCCACTGCAACGAAAATGGGCCTATGGAAAGAGTACTGCCCGGCTCGATTTCAATAAGAGGGGATGGTAATACACCACCCCGGTTACGTGTCTTATGTCGCAGCACCGCAGCAGCAAAAGGTGTCGCATACACCGGGCATCCCAGTGTTTCCCATAAATACGGTAACGCCCCCAAGTGATCTTCGTGAGCATGCGTCACAATAAGGCCGACCAGCTGCTCTCTGCGCGAGCTAACGAATTGCAGATCCGGCATTTGCACCGCTGGCCGAAGAGCACCCGGCTGTTGCTCAAGCGTAATGCCGCAATCGACCGCTAGCCAAGCGTCGCGATGCCCAAAGAGATTGCAGTTCATCCCAATCTCACCGCATCCGCCCAGAGGCAGAAACACCACATCACTTTCCGCAACGGTTGCCATCTCTGATTAAGTCGCGCCCGCTACCATTGATAACCAACGCGGAGCTTCAAGGCGTCGTCGTGTTTTTTTTTGCCCTCTGCTGCGCCGCCATCGTAATCGGACGACATCTCGGCTGCCGCTTCAAATCCCAGCAGAAGAGGGAAGCGCAAACCAACCGTTGTGCGAAAGATCGATTTACTCATGCTGGAAAGATTCACGATACTGACTTGGCGCAAGTAGAGCGTGAGTGACCCATCCAGGAAAGACGTCTCCCCCGTGAAGTTGATATTGGCGCCAAAGTAATCGCTATCTTCCGCAACAATAAAATCGGTATCGACGTATGAAATACCCAATTCCGCATCCAACTTGAGGTCATCTCGGGTAAATAGCTTTCTTCCATAATAAGGGCCCACGAAGTATCGCTGATTCACGTCGGCAAATTGGTCAGCAGTCAAGCCTAGGTTAACGCCCACATAATTTCTGGGATCAGCGAGGTAATAGTCGTATTTACCTGTGAACTGCCAATTATCCGCGGTGGTCTGATTGCTGCGGAGCGTGTCGCCATTTTCGGTGATCGTGTTGATATTGGAGCTGGTGTCCTCCAGGTCGCCTCGCACAGTAAAGCGATCACGGCGACTCTCGAGCGTCATCTCCAAATCAGCGTTGAGCTCATCGGTATCAGTATTGCCCCTGTTATAAACAAACGCCGTACTGGCTCGGCCTATCAGGTGGTAACCCTGTCCGGCTTCCCAGGACTCCGGATTAGACATGCTCAGTTTTTGTACCGAGAGATTGTTCTCGCCCTCCAACACCACCTCGCCTTCGACAAGCTGCAATTGCGAGAGCGACAACCTGCGATCATCTGTGGTGAGTAACTCTATTTCTTTCTCTGATTCAAGCGTAGATATGGACGCTAAGGGGATCATGATCTCGCCCATCCACAATGTCGAAACATGAACGGTTCCCTCAGAAATATCTGTAACGTCACCAAAGATAATAGAATCGTCGAGTAGTACGATTCGCGCTGTCGGCAGCTGTACTTCCGAATTCAACTGATCTGACAATGCAAAAGCAACTCCGCTCACGAAGGAGCTGTAGAGCCCCGCGAGAAGTAATAGGTGTATCCTTACGGTCGGCTGACAACAACGCATATTCATTTCCTGCTGCGGATGATTCCGAAGTCCGGCACTCTAAGCCAACGCTCAGCGAATAGAAATGCAGGCTGATCACACCGCCGCTAAATGATTCACATACGAGATGAAAATGGCTTTTGACTACGACCTATTGGTAATTGGGGCAGGCTCTGGGGGGGTGCGGGCAGCGCGCAAAAGTGCTGAATTTGGTGCTCGGGTAGCAGTTATTGAGGAACGTGCTTTGGGCGGCACCTGTGTCAACGTGGGTTGTATCCCAAAAAAGCTGTTTGTCTACGCGAGCGAATTCGGTGAGGCATGGAAAGCGGCAAAAGGTTTTGGATGGAACCCGGGTGAGATTCCGTTTGATTGGCCGACACTCCGCGACAACGCGTCACAGGAAATCGCTCGTCTTAATGCCATTTACGAGCGCCTGCTGGAAGCCCCTGGGGTAGACATTATCCGGGGTCACGGCACCCTCAAGGGGCCTCAGGAAGTCGCCGTTGGCGAGCGCATCATTCGCGCTGAAAAGATTTTGTTAGCGACCGGAACCTGGCCTGTGCTGCCCAACATAAAGGGCAAAGAGCTCGCTATCAGCTCAAACGAAGTATTCAGTCTGGAGCGGTTTCCCCGTCGCATTTTGATCGTCGGCGGTGGCTACATTGCCACCGAGTTTGCGGGTATTTTCGAGGGTCTTGGGGCGTCAGTCTTGCAAAGCTATCGAAGCGACCTCTTTCTCAAAGGTTTCGACCAAGANATCCGTCGGTTTCTCGCTGANGANATGCGTAAAAANGGAATCGATCTCCGGCTCAACCATCACGTAATGGCGCTGGAGCCCCACCCANCAGGNGGGATCGCAGCACACCTGAGCGATGGTGAGGAGGTGTTCGACACAGTGCTGTGCGCAACCGGACGAAAACCACTGATTGAACACCTCGGCCTGGAAAATACCGCAGTGCAATGCACGCCTGAAGGTTACGTCGCTGTTAATCTTCAGTTCCAAACCCATGAGCCGTCCNTCTATGCACTGGGTGATATGACGGGAGGCCCCGAACTCACTCCGGTAGCGATTGCCGAGGCCATGGCCTTCGCGGAAACGCAATTTGGTCATCAACCTAGGCCCATGGAATATGACCATATCGCCACCGCAGTTTTCAGCCAGCCTCCTATTGGCACAGTGGGTCTGACCGAGGAGGCCGCCTTGGCGAACGGCCATTCAGTCACCATTTACGAGTCAAGCTTTCGGCCCCTTAAACACACTGTCAGTGGTTGCGAGGATCGCAGCTTGATGAAACTAGTGATCGATACCGATACCGATCGGGTGCTGGGAGCTCATATGGTAGGTACCGACGCTGGCGAAATCTGTCAGGGTCTGGCTATCGCGATGAAAATGGGTGCTACCAAAGCTGACTTTGACCGCACCATCGGGATTCACCCTACCGCCGCTGAGGAATTTGTGACCATGCGAACACCTCGGTCCTGAACGATGGACTTGGAAGTATGGAAAGTGGCNGCGCTCATTTTGGCAGGCCTGGCTGGGGGCGCAATCAATGTCATCGCGGGGGGTGGCTCGGTTATTACGGTACCGGTCATGATATTCCTGGGGGTGCCGGGGCACATCGCCAATGGCACCAATCGGCTCCCCATCTTGGTGCAAAATATCAGTGCCTGCGCTACCTATATGCGGCATGGGTTACCGCAAAGTAGGGTGATTTTTTCTCTCTCTCTGTGCGCAATACCTGGCGCCGTTATTGGCGCTATCGCCGGCGTAAAGATACCCGTGGAGACCTTCAATATCGTGCTTGCGGGCGTTATGGGTATGGTATTGGTGATGATGTTGAATGGTACAAGTGCGAGTCCAGCGACCGCCGCCAACGATCTTTCCCGACGCCGACTGATCTGGGGTCACATACTGATGGTGCTCGCCGGCTTCTGGGGCGGTTTTATTCAGATCGGAATGGGATTTGTGCTGTTACCGATTCTCAACAGAGTGCTGGGGCTGGACCTGGTGACGGCTAACATTTATAAAGTCTTCATCATTTTGGTNTATACCCTTGCTGCCCTGATGGTCTTCGGCAGTCAGTTAGAATTACTTTGGTGGGTCGGTGCCATTATGGCTGTCGGTAATGCTGCAGGTGGCTGGCTGGGTGCTCGACTTACGCTAGCCGGCGGCGAGCGATTGATCCGCAAAGTTGTCGTCTTTGCCATCGCAGTGATGATTGTGAAACTGGTATGGTTCCCCTGAGAAGTCATGTAGGAGTGGAGCGACAATGAAAGGATGGAACAGATACGCCGTCAGTGGCCTGTTATCTTTGACCTTGACGCTGACAAGCTGCAGTTCAGTACAGGTCGAGTCTCAGCCTCCCGGTCGATTCAGCGCTGAACAATACCAGTCATATAGCTGGCGGGCGGCACTCCCATCGGGCATATCAGGGTCAATGGATGAACTCTACCGGTTGTCCACGATCGTCCGCGAAGTGGTTTCACAGGAACTCGACAAAAAAGGTTATCGTAGCGTGGAATCTGACGGCGACTTTGTTATCAGCTATGCTTTTAAAGCAACTCTGGAGGCGGGGNTAGACCCTGCCGCGACTGAATTTAACACCACCAGTGCTGTCATTAATCGGGGAGTCGATCCAGCCGAGGCCGCTAATGCGCAGGCACTCGCGGGTCCACGNGAAATTGCCAGTTTGTTACTGGTATTTGAGGACGGGAAAAACTTGGCCCCAGTGTGGTCGGCAACCGTCAGCCAGGTGGTAGAGAATCGCAACCAGCCTGATCTCGCAAAGGTGCGACGCAAAATTGAACCCGGTGTTGCCAAAGCACTCCGCGTCCTACCCGACGCCCCCTAAACTTAAGNCTCACCGTGATAAATCTCAGGATTGGCNCACCAGGCCAATGGCAGGTCACTCATACCTGCATTCAGATTTTCAAGCGCTCGATGCAACATGGCGCTGCGCGTCGACAGGGTTGCGCTGCCTACGTGTGGCAAGAGCAAGACATTTTTCATCGCTAAAAAAGGGTGGTGGNCCGGTAAAGGNTCTTCCCTAAAAACATCGAGTCCTGCCCTGAGACGTCCCGAACCCAGTTCATCTATCAACGCTTGTTCATCGACCAAAAGCCCTCGCCCAGTGTTAATCAATGTTGCGCCAGTTCGCATAAGAGCAAGTCTCTCTCGGCTAGCAATGTGTCGGGTCTNTTTCGTTAAGGCCGTATGCAACGAGACAACATCGGCCTGCTCAAATACCTGATCCAACGCCATGGGCTCAACGTCCTCGATCACCCTGGAGGTNCGATTCCANCCTATCAATTTGCAGCCAAATCCCTTCAACCGCTTNGCAACCGCTTCGCCTATAGGCCCCAATCCCACCAAGCCAACTGTCGCTTGACTGATATCAGTTCCCAGAAGCAAATCAGACTGCCATCCCTGAGTCCATTGACCTTCTCTCACCCATTGATCAGCCTCAGCAATCCGCCTGGTCGAGGCCAACATCAGTGCCACTGCCAAGTCAGCGGTACTGTCNANCAGCACCCCGGGGGTATGACCCACAGGGATACCGCGCCGTGTCGCAGCCGGCATATCGATATGATCGACGCCTACCGATATGGTAGAGATGACCTTGAGCTCAGTTGCTTGATCGATGATCGTGGCAGTAACAGGCGTGGAGAGTGCACACAGCAAACTCTCCGCTCCCGCCAGCGCATCAGATAGCTGCTGCTGGCTCATCGCGTCAGAGCCAGTCCATGCTGCTACGTCATAGCGTGTCGCCAGCCGTTCAATGATGTCATCCGGCAACCCCAAGGCGACGACACATTTTGGCTTCATAAGCCACTTCCGACTGGGTTAGGGGAAGGCTTCTCTTCTAATTGCAGATCACTCACAGGGTTGCTGCCCTTTAGCACGGCCCAAGCCACGACCAGCATCACAAGGGTACTGGTACCAAACCATGCCAGACCAAAGTCACCGTAGGTCAGCAACGTTGCCGCAATCAACGGACCACCGACTCGACCAAAAGATGCTGATGATGCGGTTACGCCGAAGAACTGCCCTCGCCATGGCGGGGGTACAACATGACTGGCAATGGTATTGAGTACCGGCAGGCATAGTGTCGCAGCCGAAAAAGTCAGCAACCCCAGTACGCCCATAGCGAGTGCTCCGGACGCGAGCGCTGATAAGAGTAAGGAGAGGCTAAAGACGATCGCGGCCGCACGCAGGACCCACATGTTGCCAAATCGGTCAGTCATGCGACCCAGAAAATTACCCTGTGTCACAATCATCACGATGCCTACCAANCCGAAAAATAAACCGACNTCGTGGGCGGTCCACCCCAATCCCATGGACACCCACAAAGGAAATAGGTAAACAGAGGCGCTTACCGCACAAGTATGGAGCGCAAACTGGCCGACAAACAGGAGCACACCAGAGTGACCCAGCATCGTGCGCATTGAGGGGGCCGCGTCAGAAACATCTGCGGTTAGCTCGCTCTCCCGAGGAGCGGCGGTTGAAGCCGGCTTAGGTAATAACAAAAGCGCCAAAAATGCTGCGCTCGCTGACAACACTCCCGCGACAATACAAGGCAAGGCAAAGTCAGTCTCGCTCCGCGCCAAAACACCCCCAATCACGGGGCCCAAAACCAGGCCTATACCGAAAGCCCGTCCAATCAAGCCCATTGCGCGGGAACGCTGATCAGCGGTGCTTGCATCGGCAATCAGTGCGGTGGCCACCGGCAAGCTACCTGCCATCGCCCCGGCGACGGCGCGAGACAGATATACCATCCACAGCTCATTCGACGCTGCAAGTAGGAAGTGGGACGCCGCTCCGCCAAGGAGACANATAAAAAGAATAAGGCGCCGTCCCAATCGGTCCGATAATCTTCCCCAAAGCGGTGCCACCAGCGCAGCCGNGATGCTGTAACTGACCAAAATAAAAGCAACGTCNTCGGTGCCACCACCTAAGTGCGGCGANAAAAAAGGNAGTATTGGAATCACAATACCAAAGCCNATCAGGTCGACTACGATGACAAAAAATACCAACCATGCCAGCGATTGCTGACGCCATCGTGATAAGCAAGGGATCAAGACTCCGTCCAGCGATGGGTCTCCGGCAAGGCCAGATCAAAAAGATCCAGTGCTCGGGCGACACTTTGCGTGACTACCGCCTCAAGTGATTCAGGTTTGGCATAAAAAGCTGGCACCGGCGGCGCAACAATGGCGCCCATTTCCGTCACTGCTACCATATTTCTCAAATGGCCCATATGCAGCGGCGTCTCTCTGACCATCAGTACCACACGACGCCGCTCTTTTAGTGCCACATCGGCTGCTCGCGTCAGGAGTGACGAGGTGACGCCAGAGGCAATCTCACCCATGGTCCTGATGGAGCAAGGCGCCACCAACATGCCCAATGTCTTAAATGAGCCACTGGCAATTGAGGCACCCACATTTCGCACAGGGTGCCACTCACTGGCGAGCGCGCGGATCTCCTCCGCTGAACGATCGATCTCATGATGCACGGTCAGCTCTGCCGATTTGCTCATNACCAGGTGTGTCTCGATTGGAAGTGATTGGAGGAGTTCCAGCGCGCGCACACCATACTGCACTCCAGATGCGCCGCTGATACCAATGATAAGCCTCTCCATTTGGGCAACTCCCTATCGCCGAAGCAACAGTGTACCGGCTTTACGCAGAGGTACCGACCCTGGTTTTGTTCTGGTTACTGTCGGGTGAATCCCGTGGNGGCCCACTGGAAACGTTGCCTTAATTCGGTAAAAGGTAATTCACACGAAAAAACCAGTTCTACGGTGTCGCGACTCTTGGGNGCAAGCCTAACCTGCCCAGCATCACTCTGAATCGCGTCGGCATCGCCATCCTCCAGCCAAAAAAAGTACTCGACATGGGCACCTACAAAGGCGTTGTTCACGATATCGAAAGACCAAAACCNCTGATCGTTACACTGCACCTCCTTNATCTGGATGTTTTGCAAGCCGGTATTGGTCTTTGGGGCGAGCACAGTGCTNGCTGAAAGTGCGTCGTTTTGAGGTAACAAACAGGCCAGNAANACCATTNCTTGGCGGCGCAAGTGCTTTTTTACNGTCNGNTGCATAGNAGNCCTNNCAACCGTGGTGCCAACGCCTGCTCTATCTTCACAAAAATAACTGTAAAAACCAGAGAAAAAACGCCATATTTTAGGATTTAATATATAAAACAGAGAGTTACCGTTATATCGGGTTGTGGCCCAGATAGTAAAGTTCGCCTCATTTCTGCCGATATTTAGAGTATCGCAATGAAACAGCCACCTGAGGTAAGCCATGACTCGTGTAAGAGCCGCCGCCGCATATAAGCGAATTGATATCGAATCCGCCGTTGCATCAGCCGATAAACATGAGCTGATTACGTTGCTGTTCAAAGCACTGATTGGCGCACTGGCCGGGGTAGAGGTACACCACCACCATGGCAACAAGGATCAGGTCCGAGAATATCTAACAAAAGCGTGTCGTATTCTCGCCGGCCTGCAGGGTAGCTTGGATTATGAGCGTGGCGGAGAGATTGCAGTGAACTTGGGGGAGCTCTACGGCTACTCAATCCGCAAGCTATTCGCAGCAAACGTAAATATTGACATTGCGCCAGATAACGTCGCGGAAGTGAAGAGCTTGCTTGAGCCTATTTCTGAGGCATGGCAAAACATGGATTTGTCCAAGCCGCGACAGTTGATGGCAGTCTGATAGGTAAAAAAAGACTGATTCGAGACCATTTAACGACCAAAGTCAGCGGTAAGTGGGAGACAAAAAAAAGCGCCGGGCCGGCGCTTTTTTTTGTCTCATGGAAAGCGTTAGCGCAAAGAGTCCAGAGCAGGCAAACACCCTTTAACACCGACAGCTTCGCACTGAGAGAGTACAAAGAGCGCGTCACTCGTTTCCAGCTCATCAATCCGCATCGACGCGGCATCTCGGATTTCCTGGGCTTGCTGTTGTCCCTGCATCAAACCAAGTGATGCCCAGACATAGGCCTGGCCGGAGCGGCGCTTCACATCGGTCCCATCCAATAGCATGAAAGACAACATGTACTGGCTATCTGCATAGCCTTCTATCGCTGTTTCCCTAAAACCCTCGAATGCCAATTTCCGGTTAAGAATCTGCCCTTCTCCCTCAAAATAACTGAGCGCAATCATGTACCGGCTTTCGATGAGACCTTCAGCAGCAGCCTTGCGAAAGTGAATCAGACCCTGGGCCCAACTCTTTGCAGCGCCGCGACCCTCGACATACATCATGCCCAGATTGTGATTCGCCTCCGAAAGCCCACCCTCGGCGGCGCGTCGATACCATTCCATGGCAACATCATATTGCTGGGTGACCCCTAAACCTTCCTCATAGAGGTAGCCAATATTGTGCTGAGCCTGAGGATCTCCCGCCGATGCGAGGTCGTACCACGCGCGCATCGCGGTAGCGTAATGCTGACGATCCATGGCAGCGATCCCTGCGCGGAGCTGGTCTTCCCGGTTATCGGCAACACCCAACAGTGGCAACCAAAAAGCCGCACAGAGCAAAATGCCTCGCCTAATTACGCTCACGACCTTTGACCTCTTCCTGGCGATCCAGCGTGCCGCCCAAAATTGAGCCCTCACTGATACAACCAACCAAGGCACCAGAATCATCAATCACCGGTATGGCCTCACCAACGAATTGGCGCGCAACGCTAAGCGCCTGCTGCAGATCATCACTGAGTTTGAGAACCAAATAATCGGCATTAATCAGAGAGGAAGCGGCACTACTATTTTCGGCGAGAGCAGTAAGGATAGGCACCACTCCTATCAGCTTGCCCTCGGTATCCACCACGTAAGCCTCCGTTCTGTTCGACGCCCGGAGGTGTGCCACCATTTCCTCTCCGGTAGCAGCTTCGCTGACCGGTGTAATGACCTCGACTTCAAGCTCTGATACCGAGATATCCTTAAGTGACAGAAACTCTCTTCCCTGACGTAGGTCAAAGCCGCGCATGATGAGTTGCCGGTCAAAAAAGGAATAACAAAACAAACGGGTTGATATAAACGACGACATCGATACGGCGAGTATGGCCGCTACTGCAAACTCGTAGCTACGGGTAAATTCAAAAACAATCAGTACCACGCCGATCGGCGCACCAATGACGGACCCCGCCACCGCCGCCATCCCAACAACCGTAAGCATAACGACGGCCGATGGATCGTACCCAAGACCAACAGCAATAAAGCCTGCCAGGTAACCCAGGGACGCACCCAAAAACAACGCCGGTGAAAAAACACCGCCCACCAAGCCCAAGCCAATACACACCACAGTCGCGGCAAGCTTGGCCAGTAGCATGAGAACCGCCTCACCCATCATTTTTTCGCCGGCGAGCAGGTCATTAACCGATTGCGTGCCCAATCCCACCGCCTCCGGCACCAACATGCCTATGATGGCCATCAGGGTTGCCGCAAGAAGGACCATGGCGAGGTCATTATTTCGCGCCTTGGCCCAGGCTGCGGTCATGAGTAGTGATCGCATGAAGACAATAGCCAGAAGGGCAGCACAGGCGCCCAGTCCAAGCACTATCGGCAACAATCCCCAGTCCGTACCCACCGCTGAAACCGAATAGGGCGATACGCGGTCAAAAAAGAGGGGAGTCACAGCTGTTGCCACGATTGCCGAGACAGTAATGGGCGCCACGGCACGAATGGCAAAGTGCCTGAGTATAGCTTCCGATACCAACACCACCGCCGCAATGGGTGCGCCAAAACCCGCTGAAATCGCAGCCGCCACCCCGCACGCGACGTAAATATCTGGCGTCAGCCGCGTGGGAAACAAGGCCCGCACTTGTGCCCCGACCGACGCGCCAAAATGCAGCACTGGCCCATACTGCCCTACCGACGCACCAGCACTGGCTGAAATAAACGCCGCCGTTGTTGAGATAAACCCCTGTCGCGCAGGGAAGGCTGCATCCGGGCGATGGGCACCCAGAATG
Organism: Halieaceae bacterium; assembly: GCA_002683335.1. Taxonomy (GTDB): domain Bacteria; phylum Pseudomonadota; class Gammaproteobacteria; order Pseudomonadales; family Halieaceae; genus Luminiphilus. The sequence continues at coordinate 8,165 of NYTE01000044.1, read as the reverse complement.
GCGTCCGCAGGCCCGTGCCAGCGGTCCATTTTGAAGGCTTGCTTAAGACCATAAATGCAGAAGGCGCCGACAATGAGTGCAGCCCAGCGAATGAGGCCCGAACTCAGCACACTTTGACCCGCCATCTGCTGCCGAATCACCCCATCGATAGCGCCCACGCCCAAAACAAACAGGTTCGCGGCGAGACCGCCAAGTATGCCAATCACCACACCAACAAAAAGAACTCTTAACAGTTCTAACCCCAGTTCTTTCGGTGAAGTGTTCAGGAGTAACATTTGAGTGCCGCCGTCTTTTTTAGGGTCTCCACCGGGTATTCGGCTTGGTGTTCTCTGATATAGCGATCAAAACATTGCTTGCGCTGCGCTTCGGTCGGTTCTTTCTGAGTGCAAGCCCCAAGGGCCAGTAACACAGCCGCCTTTATCGCCACACTCACTCGCACTCTTTCACTGATAAAGCTCATGATGAGACGCTCCCCTCTGCCGATGAGGCCATATTGGCCTCATCGAGGACGTTGCCCAATCGAATCATTGCGCTCGCCATGGCATCCTCGACGTTCGCGGCAAATGAAGCCCGCTTATCAACCGCCATCTCATATTCACTAATCAGCGTAGAAGCATCCTGTGTCAGCGCATTGAGACGGGTTTCGGTTTCTTCCGCATCCTTGCTCGCACTGAGCAGGGCATCTTCCAAATTACGAGTCAGCTCTTCTTTTCGCCGCTGGATAGGCTCTAATCTGCCGGAATACTGTCGGTCGGCCGCTCTCTCTGCTTCCGCCATTTTTTGGTCCAATTCTTCAATGCGNCGGCGTTGNTCTCTGATGGCCTCTCTCTGCTTCTTCATCCACTCGATATACTGATCAATTGAGTCCTCGTAATCGAGGTCCGCATCCGATTCTTCCGATGCAAAGTCGTTACTGGTAAGTGACTGGAGCACNGTTGCAGGCGGTTCCAGTGTTTCGGAACCCAGTTTTTTTATGAGCTCACTGGCTTGATCTGCTTCCAGTTGAATCTCTGCAATCTGACCTTTGATTTGCTCTCCCTTTTCTAGCGAGATGGTACTTTGCTGTGCACTGACGTCAGCCAGCTGAGTAGTGAGTGAGCCCAACCACTGGTTTTCGGTACCCGATAAATCATCGTCACACGGTTCGCCACGAAGACCGGCATCAATAAAGGTAATACAGCGTCGGGAATCGGCCAGTCGCGTGGCGCCCAGCTCAAGCTCGGCACACACATCGCGATAATGCTTGAGTGTTTCTAATTCTCGGCCAAAACACGTATCCAGTGCCTGCAAGCAGCTCGATGTCACATTGCCGAGCGCCCCGACAAATTCGCTCATGTCATCGCCGTACTCACCAAAGTGCTCGGAAGGATTACTGGCACGTTCATCCTGAACGCCCTGTCGGGCCACACTAACCGATCCAATCAACTGATCCGCATGGGCAATCGTGCCTATCAGCTGCTGCTTGGGCGTTATAGGCGCTGTTGACGCCTCATCCTGCGATGACGGCTCTTGCAACAAGGCGGCCTCATCAGACGCGTCAGCCGCAAACGACGCTGACTCGGGCGAGACGGCCTCAAGAGGCTCCGCTGCAGCCCGCGCGCCGTCAATGACTTCAAAAGCGGGTGCATCAGCTGCCGGACCCTCCTGCGGCTCCTCTTCTTCGATGTTCGTCGCAACGAAAGGCGCCTCTACCGGATCAGGTTCGGTCGTTAATATCCCCTCTTGGTTGCTGGGCTCATTCCACTCGGGTGTCACCTCGTCCGCAGAAAGTGCGGCAGCCGGCTCAGCGATACCGCCTTGCCCTGGAACCTCCCGATGCGCCGACAACATGGTATCTCGCAGTTCCTCAGCGATAATGCGCAACGAAATGCTTTGTTCGGCGAGATCCGGTGTATCCTCGATAGCCGCGAGACAATTATTTAAAACCACCGCGCGATCTGCCATACCTGCCTCATCACCCGTCATCAGGATGGCGTGCAGCACTTCGTGGCGAAAGGAAGCAAAACCGTCTGACAGCGGCGACATCCCCTCAGGAATTTGACACAGCGCTGCCCCTACCGCTCTTAAATCCGCGTCGCTGTCAGCGTTGATCAGCGCAAACTGATCTGTCACAGCCTTGATCACGTCACTCATGGTGCCCCCCCTGTCCACTACTTCCTGAGATTGCGAGGAGGGCTCCTCTGGGGGTGCAATGTGCTCTTCAGAAGAAACCGGTGTCGCCGACTCCTCAGTGACGGTGTCTTTGTCGTCATTCGATGACTTACCAAACAAACCGAAGAGCTTCATAGCGCGCTTTATCCCCCAGACAGTGCCTCACAATCCGCCTCCGTGACATCATAGATCTCAGCCTGTGATGTAGGCAAACCCTGATAACACACCCGGACATAGCGGAGCTTGCTGAGTGGGTCGTCGTACTCACTGCCCCGGCGCNCATACAGATCNAATCGGATGACACTGTCACTGATGCCACTCTGTANTATCAGCAANAGACCCGTTTGGCCAGAACCTGTTGCCTCTCCTACAGAAACGGCATAGCCGTCCTGATCAGTTAAGTCACAGTTATCAATCGCTATGCCCTCTGCGGGGATGATTGAGCCATCACCTTCAGTCGCGGTAATGAAGTCGGTGTCGTAGGGAGACAATGTCGCCGTGACGCCGCATCGGGGGATATCAAGATCGTAGCTGTCACCCGTGATCGCACTTTGCGCCACACTCAAATAGTCTAAATTCTCAATCAGTGATGACCGGTAGACGCCTGATAGATCGAGGCCAGGCGACACATAAGCCTCACCCGCCACTGCAAAATCGATATCGAAAGTGTCACCTGTCTGCTCATAAGAATAGGTTAGCCCCAATGCGCCCGTTTCTCTATAGGTCACCAACAAGTCGGTCACGGTGCCAACTTGCAGCTGCCCATCAACCAGCTCTTTACACAGGCCGGACCCTGAGGCCTCGGTACCACTCACCACCACATCTGCAACACACAGCAGGTTGACAAATTCCGTCTCGTCAGTNTCNTGCGCGTNCCAGAAAAGCGTCCCCGATCGGGTCAGTACATAATTGTTTTCGTCAGTCTCGGTGACCTGACTCCGGCCCATAGTCAGAGANAACTCACTCTCACCTCCACCCCCGTAGCGGCCCCCAAAATTAGCATCGATGTAGAGAGAAACTTCGTCCTCTGCCGAGGCGCTCCCCTCAGAGGCGGTCACTTTTACNNCGTAGGTGCCGGCCAACAAAGCCTCTCCCGTAATCGTTTGCGCCTCTGCATCATGAGTTAATTCGACCGGGCCATCGTAGGTNACCGAGGCGNTCTCTNCGTTATCGCCACTGAGGGTGTAGCTGAGGGAAACCCCCTCATCCGCGCGGTACTTGGTCTGACCGCTCAATTCAATAACCAGCTGATTGGTTGACGTGCCACCGTCCGTATCGGAGCCCGATCCCGAACTGGAACCACTGCTCCCCGAGCCGATACCACACCCAATCAATAAACTCGTTAAGCAAAAGTGCAAGAGCCAGTGCCACCGGCGCAAACCACCCCTTCTCGGTGCGGTACTCTGGACTTGACCCGGCACTGGCATTACGCGTCTTCTAGACAAACGTAGCTTTGCAACATCACCATCTCTTTATCTCGTCGGTATTTTGACGANTCCATAAACCACACCACGAGATACCTGTACGTTTTGTACTCCTGGCACAGCTGCACTCCCATAGCCTCATAATCGAGACCCGACTGGACATCGGGTGAGGGCCAGATAACCAGCGCATCATCGGTGATATGCGCATCATCAATCGTCGAAACCGATGCAACGCGCTCCAAAAACGCCTTTTGCGCCTTTGATTCGCCGAACGCCGCCATGGCGACAAAGCTCATCGCNACACACACAACCGTTTTTACGTGACGCGATCGAAAACCTACTTTCATCCCGCTTTCCCCTTTATCGTGATTTCAATGCGTCGGTTTTGGGCACGACCAGCCGCATTGTCATTTGACGCAATGGGTACCGTGTCGGCAAAGCCCGTGACAGTAACGGCACCCGGCATAATAAAGCCCTCGCCGACAAGATAGTCCGCTACTGAAGCAGAGCGCGCAGCGGAGAGATCCCAATTTGATTGAAAGCGCTCACTGAAGGCGACAGGCACATTGTCTGTATGGCCTGCCACCGTCACCTGACCTGAACTCTCACCCAAGGCCTGACCCACGCTGGTTAATACCGTATAAAAGCTACTGCGTAAGTCAGCGCTACCACTGACAAAGGCGCCCTGATCAGCGAGGGAAATCTTGACCTCGTCGTTAATTCGCTCAACGTTTACCTGACCATTGGCGATTTCAGTGGTCAATCGACTCCGGATTTGCTCGAACTCGCTCTGGGCAATGTCTTCACCTTCGGTGCTTTCCGATCCCGATGCACTATCGAACGATTCTGCCTGAACTGAGGGTGAGCGCAGCACCTGTACTTCAGATACCACCTCGGCCTGCGCTTGTGCGACCTTGGCAAAAAGCGCCACCGTGTCCTCATCGAGGCGTTGCCCTGAGTCCGACCCCGCATCCCCTTGATTCTCGCCGTCCTTTTGGTTGGGTGTCATCGCGACACTGATCTTGCCGTCTGTCTCGGTCACCTCAACCTGACCGCGAGTGATTTCCTCGTTTAAGGCACTGCGCACTTTCTCCAAATCAGTCGAGTTGGGCGTATTGGAGGGCTTGTTGGTGATTTTTAATTCAGGATCAGGCGGCTGCTCCTCATCCGTGGTTTGTTCGCTTATGGTCTTCAGCGCTGTGGGCTGCACTTTGGCCTGCGAAAATTGGTCGGCGATGATGTTATCGGCGGTGGGGGGTTCCACAACCGGCACCACGCGCTGAACACCCATACGGTCGTTCATGGAACCACTCACTTCCTTGAATTTGGGTACGTTCATCGCCGCAAAAGACAACAGCAATACAAAAAAGGCCATCAGCAACGTGGCCATGTCAGCAAAAGTCGCCATCCAAGCAGGCGCGCCGCCGCCGGGACATTTTGGGCACTCTACCGGGGGCAGTTCCTCAGGTGGTTCAGGGGGCGGTCCAGGCGGGACCTCCTCTTCCTCGGGCGCGGCAACCTCTGGCTCTTCAGGTGCGCTTGCCTCGGCCTCAGCAGCCTCCGCTACTTCGTCCTCGACGCGCTCGTCATCTTTGTTGTCGTCTTCAGCCACGACTCACGCTCCCCACACTCAATTGTCGTCCACGATCACTTCGATACGGCGGTTTTGAGCGCGCCCGTTGGCCGTATCGTTANTATCGAGCGGNCGNGTATCGGCAAANCCNGCAATCTGCACATTGCCACCCTCTAAGCTCGTGGANGTCAGCAAAAAGTCGGCGATAGACGCAGCNCGCGCNGCCGATANATCCCAGTTGGACTTGAATCGCTCGCTGAAAGCGACCGGGACGTTATCNGTGTGCCCCTCAACCATCACGCTACCCGGATACTTGGCAAGGCTATTGCCCAGCCGCGTTAAGGTGGGCCTGAAGGCCTGACGTAAATCTGAAGAGCCCGAGGTGAAGCTACCCTGACTCGCAAGGCGGACAATGATCTTGTCTCCGTCTTTTTCGACCTCTGCCAAGCCCGAGGCTATCTCTTCGGACAAATCCGCGCGCANGCGATCGTACTTTGACATGCCTGANGAATCGCCACTNCGTGACTGGCGNCGNGTGGCGTTGGCGCCGGTCTGNTTACCCTGAGCCTGGTCGGCAAGATGAACGCCTACCTTGGAACTGAGCTNNGCTGANACCTCAGCCACCTTGGCAACGGCATCCAGGGTTTCCTGAGCCACTTGCCCACCCTTACCTTCTCCTTCTGTGCCCTGTTGACCGCCGGCGGACGCAGGCTCCAGTAACGTGACTTTGATCTCACCGTTTTCGATACGGACGTCGGCCATCCCTTTATTCAGCTCTTCTTCCAGCGCCTCTTGCACCTGCTGAAAATCACTATCGAGTGGATCTTCGTACTCGCCCTCCTCGGTTTTCTTTTCNATGAAATCACCGCGAACAAAATCNGATTGNTGCTCCTTCACATCCATCACCGAACGCTCAGCAACTGCAGGAGTAAAGTTCTCGACCATGATACTGCGGGCCATGGGGATGGTGACTTTAGGGACAATTTTTTCAATACCAAATGCCATCTTCAACGAACCGGCAACCTGTTTGAATTTCGGGACCTCAGTTTCTGCAAAGCTGAGGAGCAATACAAAAAACGCCATCAGCAATGTGGCCATGTCGGCAAAGGTCGCCATCCAGGCAGGAGCTCCGCCTCCCGGACATTTCGGGCAGTCATCTTTTGGCTCTTCGGGCAGTGGCGGGCCGGGGGGCGGCAGGTTGGCCTCTACCAGCTCTTCGTCGTCGCCAGACTCGGTTTCAACTTCGGCGGGCGGAGATTCAGCCTCTTCTGGAGAAGCTGTGTCTTCGGCTTCTGTGTCTGCTCCTGCCGATTGCTCAACAGCAGAATCAGTCCCCTCTAGGGTGGCTTCAGCCTCGTCAGGGGACGCAGTGGCAGCAGATTCTTCGGCCTCTGCGCCAGAAACATCTTCAGAAGAGTCGGTAGCGTCTTCAGCTAAACCGCTCTCCTCGGATTCTTGTGGGGTGGTTGGCGCCGCGTCTGCAGGGGCCTCAGCAACACCGTTACCCTCTACGGGGGCATCGGCAGCATCAGGCTTAATGTCGTCTTCGTCAGCCATGGCGCGCTATCTCAGCGAGGACAATGGATCGGGATCACGCTGCCGCGATCTTTTCGCGACTCTTGGGNGATACNAANGAGGCGAGCATGTCACCCAGCACTCTAGGGTTACCCCCCTCCTGCATNAACAGNACACCTTCAATNATCAATTCGTTATTGGCNGCTTCCAGCGCAGATGCATTCTCTAGCTTCTGTGCAATCGGCATNCAAATGACGTTGGCCAAGATAGCGCCATACATCGTGGTTAGCAGTGCTACCGCCATTGCAGGACCAATCGACTTGGGGTCCGACATGTTACCGAGCATGATCACCAAACCTGCGAGGGTGCCGATCATGCCCATGGCCGGTGCGATTTCGCCCCAGGCACTGAAAATTTTGGCTCCCATCTCGTGGCGCAGCTTCATCATGTCGTTATCGCGGTTAAGTGAACTCTTGATAATCTCGCCATCGGTACCATCCACCAGCATGGATACCGCCTTGGCCATAAAAGGGTTGCTAATGTCCTGGCCTTCGAGGGCGATCATGCCGTCTTTACGTGCAATGTTAGCCAGCTCAACAATTTGTGTAATCAGCTCTACAGGATCATCGATCTTTCTCGAAAACGCCTTGCCCATTACACCTATGGCACCGAGAAACTCACCTAAAGAGCATCTNGCCATCACCACCGCAATNGAGCCCGCGACCACAATCAACANCGACGCTGTATCAACNAACGCCGGCGCGTTCTCAGAAATGGCCATAAAAATGAGGCCAAAGGCCGCCACCAAGCCNACTATTGTTGCAATATCCATGAACNGCTCCTCGGGTGAAGACCTAGATGAAGTGTGTCGTCGCCTAATATAGCAAGTCCAATTGTCGTCTTCCTAGGACAACAATTGGCGAAATTGGCATTGTTTGCGGCACCAAATTCCACAGGCGCGGCTGCCACCACTTCTATATAAGAAAATATCGGCGCNATTGGGTAAAGCTTGACCCTCTCGACGCGTCGGTTAGCGTGACTCGGGTGGCGCCCAAATCCACCCCGATGTGATAGCGTGTAGGCCGGTAAAGCACCGGCGCTACCAACCGATAACACAANTAACGGGTGCAAAGGAAACGGGGGAGACTGGCACGCCAGCACCTGTTTCTTCTGATTATCCCCCATTTAAGACTGCGGCCGCTTGAGGGCTGGCGCGTACCCACAATAACGTTGGGGATTCTTGTGAAGCCAAAGTTGAACAAAACGTTACCTTTCGCCTGCGGGGCAGGCCTGACACTCCTTCTGCTGCTGGCAGGTTGCGGCGACCAACGCAATCAACCTGAGTGTGGTGATGTCATTAAAAGCCGCCTGGATAAGCACGATTTTGAAATTCTTGATGGAGGAGTCGCGCTGCACAAGCCGACCGGCTTGACGGTGACACAGTGCGCGGTAGGCCAAAGAATGAGCAACTATCGATGTCGCGGTGAGTCGTTAAAGATGAC
>NYTE01000043.1 GCA_002683335.1 Halieaceae bacterium | reverse complement strand
GTAATAACTGAGATATTTCAGCCTTCAACATCCAAGTGACAGAAGGTAACTGGTGTTGTGATTGTGCCGTTACTTAACTTCACAAATTCAGAGCCGTAGATCTGTATCTCAGCGAACGCTGGCAAAGACAACGCAGATCCAAAGATAAGAAGCAATAAAAATAGCATATGACCTTCGACGCTTTTAATGCCCCTGAGCTTACCGCAGGACTATCTCAATGTGAGAGGTCATGTCAGAGGAAATGTGAGTGGTTATGTCAGAGCAGGTGCAAGCAGAATGAGAATGCTATGGGTTGTTTTCGTCTTGGGACTTGCAACGATCTCATCCACCCACGTAAGCGGAGCACCTTTATCCGCATCGCAACTCGATGACTGGTGCACTACGGGGGATTCAGGAGCTATGAGGGCTGTTTGCGGCGTATGGTTCTCGAGAGCCGTCGATGCGGGCTTGGTGTAAGGGACTATGCTCGAGGATACTGGTCTTGCCCTCTACTGCGCGCCAGCAGAGCTGACCCCAAACATTGCCATGCGAGTGTGGCAAAGACATGTTGAGGAGAACCCTGAGACACTTGCTGAGCCGGCGGCGGCACATCCAATATAACTCCTCAAGCTGCTCAACAAGCTTGAGCGACTTCAGAAGTGGACACTTAATCACGCTTATGGCCTTATGATCATCTAAAATCTCGTCTCTATCAGAACAGTGGTATCGGGTGATTGCAGGGTTCGGGTTCGACCTTGGGCACCAGCGCTGTCTCGTTTACCCCACAACTGGAGAAGGTCAATGCGTCACTATGCTCCCGCCCTTCTGGGCGCCTTTCTTACCATTACAAATGCGACGATGTGGGCACCCATTGCCAAGTCAGAGCAAACGCCATCGCGTTATTTTTCCGCTGATGATGTTTTTGAGCTGGAGTGGGTGCGCTCGCCAGAGATTTCTCCGGATGGGAAACAGGTTGTATGGGTTCGCTCGGGCTACGACCGCACAGCAGACAGGGCAAAGGGGGCGCTCTGGGTCACAGAGGTCGCTACCGGCATCTCCCAGCCACTCATCACAGGTCCGGGCAGTTACCACAGCCCCGCTTTTTCGCCAGACGGCGCCCGACTGCTTTACCTTGCCGCTGAAGGCGGGGTGCCAGAGCTGAGAGTCCGCTGGTTAGATACCGGACGAGAAACGAGTGTGGCGCAACTTGAGCATGCCCCCAAGCAAATTAGCTGGTCTCCCAACGGCAAGCAGCTGGCTTTTACCATGTTCACTCCCAATAACGGGTTGGATCTTGCCAGGCCTACACCGCGAAAACCCGATGATGCTGATTGGGCTGATCCCATGCGCGTCATTGATGATCTGGTGTTCCGCTTCGACGGCCGCGGATTTTTAGAAGAAGGCGCCGATCAGATCTACGTTGTTCCGTCACACGGTGGGACACCCCTTGCCATGACAGACAGTTCCAATGGATTCCGTGACCCCGCTTGGAGTATTGACGGACAGACGCTCTACATAGTGGGAAATGAAGCAGACCGACCCGAGATGGATCCCATCGAAAGCGAGATCTACGCTCTAGAACTAGGCAGCGGCTCACTGCACGTTATCACGGACCGAGACGGACCAGACCGCTCGCCCGCAATTGCACCGGATGGCAAGCGCTTGGCGTGGCTTGGGTATGATGATCAGCGTCTTTCCTATCAACAAACAGAGCTTTACGTTAGCGATCGCGAAGGCGGAAGCCCTAAGCTACTGACAGCGAACTACGACTACGATATCTCACGTATTAGCTGGTCTGCCAGCGGACAAACCCTCTTCGCTCAAGCCGCGGCGGAGGGGCAAATTCATCTGATCGAAATCACACTTAAAGGAGAAGTAACCACTATTACGTCAAATATTGGCGGCACTAGCCTCGGGCGACCCTACGGTGCGGGTGACCACGCGGTCACCGGTGAAGGCCCGGAAAGGGTGATCGCTTGGACCCAGGCCAGCACTCACAGACCTGCGGAACTGGCCATCCAGATTGATGGCGAAATGCCAATGGTCGTGACAGACCTCAATACAGACCTGCTAGATCGCGTCGCACTGCCGGAAATCTTGGAATTACAGGTTCCCTCTCGCCTCGATGGGCTCAATATCGAGGCCTGGGTCGCCATACCTGAGGGGGTTAAAGCAGACAATACCGCGCCCCTGATATTAGAAATTCATGGCGGCCCTTTTGCAATGTATGCCAACACCTTTGCGGCGGAAATCCAACGTTATGCCGCCGAGGGCTACGTCACAGTCTGGGCGAACCCTCGCGGTTCGACCGGGTACGGAGAGGATTTCGCAAAGGCCATTGACCAGGCTTATCCGGGACCCGATCACGAAGATTTAATGAGCGTAGTAGATGCCGTTATCGCACGGGGTTGGGTAGACCCGAAGCGTTTATTCATCACCGGCGGCTCGGGTGGCGGCGTTTTAAGCGCCTACGCCACCGGGATGACTAATCGATTCGCCGCAGCCGCTGTCATCAAACCCGTGATCAACTGGTTCACAATGGCACTGGCGGGCGATATCGGGATCATGGTGTCCCGACACTGGATCCGCAGTAACCCGTGGGAAGAGCCCCAAAAGTATTTCGATCTATCGCCCATTCGNGTNGTTGGCAATGTAACAACGCCAACNCTCGTCATGGTCGGAGAGGAAGATTGGCGNACNCCCACTTGGGAGGCTGAGCAATGGTATACCGCGCTAAAGATGCAGAATGTCCCCGCAGCCTATGTGCGTGTGCCGAAGGCCTCACATTCTATCGCCGCTCGGCCGAGCAATCTGGCGGCAAAAGTCGACACCATTATGGCGTGGTTTGAGCGCTTTGATCCGGTTGAGCAGGGTAACAAGGAAAAGACGGGCAACTGACAACAACGCACGCTAAAAACGAATAAATGCGGGTCCCTGACCCTGTGTGGCGTTGGGTTATGATGTCATGGCAGGGTCCACGAGTTCAGTCTCTTATCGCCCCAAAAGCCCACTGCATTGATTCGACAGCAACAAACCAATACCGCTAGGGAGACTCAAATGACGAAAGTAATGACTGTGCTATTCGCGTTACTGGCACCCATCACGGGATGGACTGATGACCATACGCCCACTCAGCAGTATCTGGGGTTTTACTACTTCTCAGCGCCAGATCCAGCTGCGGTCGTCAGCGCTATAGACAAATTCTATGCCTCTGATTGCGGTAAGCGATACCCCGCTGATGTGGCGTTAGCGGAACAGGTTTTTAACGGCAGCGATACCTCGACGCATTTTTTCCTCAACACCTATGAAGATGCCGCAGCACAGCAGGAGGCCGCCGAGATTTTTCGCAGCTGTCCGGCAGCGATCGCATTTTTGACAGAATTAAGCGAATCCGGCGTTGTATTTACCATGGAACATCTGAGTTTCGCGCTGGTCGCAGAGGGAGACTCAACCAAGGATTTTGCCTTTGCAAAATTTGATATCAAAGTAGAGCCGCAGCACCAACAAGCCTACGCAACGGCATTTGCTNCAATGATGGGGTCCGCCGCGAAAGATATTGCGCTCCGCTCCTACGGTAATAATCTCGCGGGCTTTGGCAACGACCAGTTCACGAATTCGGTATACGTGGGTGCCGAAACACTCACGCAGTTGGCCCAGATTCAGCAGGCGCTGTTGGCGCATCCCGCTTANGNCGATTTCTCAAAGAAGACCTCGGGCATGCGCGANAACGTCAATACGACCCAGGTACTGTTTATCAAGTCCTATCCCAGACAACAATANGTTAAGANGGCATTGNNNCAGATNGNAGNCNGAAACTTTTGCGCATGGCTGTCACAATGGGGCAATGCTGGGCGGAGGTCACAAGAATTACTCTGGCGAAGAGCGACTTCCTTGGTTATGTTTAGCCAGCCCTATGCCGGATAGGGCTGCCCGCGAGGACTCACTGTCTATGATCATGTCTTTCTTGTTGCGCAAAATCTTTCCATGGGTTGTCGAGATTGGTCTCTGGCTGACACTTATCGTGGGGGGGATCACCGGCTATCAGTCAGACTATCTTGATTCCAAAGCGTTCTCGGTAGCGCTCGGTGCGGTAGTTGGTTTCATGCTTGGCCTGATTCCGCTGGGCTTACTACAGATCACTATCCGTAATAACACCTTGCTCGAGATGATGGTGAAAGAAGGTTATGGCAGACCCCGATTGAGCCTGCACAAAGGGCAAGTGGTGGAGATGCCCTACGTTGCATCAGAGGATCAACTTTAANCGCACCGGGCNATTGAAGCGCAACATTGCGNGAGTTGGCGATGNCTTGATGTGCGNGAGAATCTATAGCCNGCAAGACCTGCCGCGCTCTAGGCTCTTAGCTTTTCCCAAGTAGACTTTACGGTTNTANCGTCCTTGACATAGTGCATTTCGTACACTTTGTCGCCCATCGAAATTCTCAAAGTNCCGTAGCCGAATANCACGCCAAGAATCGACGGCCGCACCTCCATNGCGCTGACACCCTCGGCATATAAATCCTCTCGGGGGAAAAAGAACGTCGTGCTCTGAATAACACGATGATTGGTAATAAACCGATTAGAGCTACTGACAAATTCCACNGTGGCATAGCCCAGCGCCAATAATGGGTAGACGACACAACAAAAGAAGATCACGTCGGACTCCGCACTGGCATTATCACTCCAAAGCAAGAATCCCACAGCGAAGGTGATGATCAGGGCCGCGCGTGTTGCATGCTCCCAAAGGCATCCCACCGGGCGTCCGAGATTCATAAAAGTATGNTCACCCCGCTCGCCATGGTCGCGAGGCGTGAAGGCGCGATCTTTCATTCTGNCAAGAACCTGTTTTCGTTCGTTAACCTGCTCCACCCGGGGCAAGGTATAAGGTAACGCAAACAATACGCCGAGCAAAGCCATACCGGTGACCATTGAAATGATAATTTCCAATGAGGGTGGTGAATCGTCCGCCATTAAGGCTTCAAAGCCTCGACTGGGCACATTGACGGGGGCAATTGTAGGATCGATGGCTACGGCAAACGCCTTAACGGCTCGGGGTGTTTCACTGATCGAATCGACCAATGCGCTCTCGTAGCGCTCGATAAAAGCAATGGCGTCGGAGGTCAGCAGGTCGAGACACATACCCAGATACAGTGCATCTCTCGCAAATTCCCAAGTTCCGACAAAATCGGGTAGCCCTAACCTCGCTCTTATGTGATTCACGAGGACCAGGAGCTCGCTACCGCTGGCCAGCGTGGTGTCGCCGAGCTGAGCACAGCGCGTCTGCGCGAGTAACCCGTTGCCGTCTCTCGGCGCACAACCCGAGATCGTCACCATAATCGCAGAGAGTAGCAAACCGAGCGCGATNAACGTCTTTCGCGCGCGCGGNCTACCCTTGGCCACCCTTGTCGAAGTCATTGTCTGTGTATGACCTACCACCTATATCTAGGGGTTCTTAGCTATGAAGCACCCAAGATAGGAGGCCAAACAGAACAGATCAATAAAGCGTTGCAGGAATTTTTCCCGTAAAAATGACACTTTACAACGGATTCTTGAATCGAATTGTTGTGTGTNTATGCGGCAGATGCGCCGGCCNCGCGNNACAATTTAAAGCGGCGGCNCGCCATAAGATCAGTAACCCGGGNCAAAGAAAATCTGAGTTGCCCCAGACCGCGTAAANCTCTTAANCCNTCATATAAGGAACACAGCGTGGATTATTTAGTTTGGGCGATCCCTGCAACGCTATGGCTGCTGATAAGCCTAAATACTGCGACATGGCAAAAGCCGCTGTTATTGCTGGAGAACACTCACCAACGATGACGCAACACCAGCGGATGCTCGGGGAATGAGTTGGTTGTTAGTGGGNTTCTGGGGCTGCGCCCTGATGTGGATCATTAGTCTGGCAGGAGACTTGGGCTTGGCGAGAAACCCTGNAGTCTCCNCCGGANTGGAGTGGCTGCCCCTGATCAGCGCCATCATTGCCTTTATCGGCATGTGCTATTTCGGGCATCAAACTGCCATATTTGGCTGGTAAGTGCGCAATAATCGCCATCAATCAACTACGCCCTATCCGCACCTGCCTCTGATGCAGGATGCCAGAGCTGCTCTCGTCAGNGCACTGATTAATGGCGTGTTAACTGCCGTTTTTCAGGAAGACGGGTAATATATCGGCACCGATGGCCCACCGTTTCGATTACGGAGACCCGATCAATGAATGCGCCCATCCCCACACTGGACTCCTGGCCCAAACAAACCATCAGAGGCCATGATCTATCTGGCACCCGCTACGCCTCCCGAGAATTCATGAAGCAAGAATGGGAAGGCATGTGGACNCGAGTCTGGCTGTTACTGGGACGNGAATCGGAGATCCCCAATGCGGGCGACTGGCAGATGGAACCTGTCGGACAAGAAGAAGTNCTNATGGTGCGTCAGCAAGATCAGAGCATCAAAGCGTTTTACAATGTGTGCCAACATCGCGGTAATCCNCTGGTCGATGAAGCCAAAGGCAGCAATCCGCGGCGCTTCGTGTGTCGCTACCATAGCTGGGCGTTCCGACCCGATGGCGAGCTGCAGTTTGCACCAGACAAAGAGGACTTTCCGCAGGGCAACCCTTGCGGCAAGCTTTCACTGTCGGAGCTACGATGTGAGTCTTTTGCAGGGTTTATCTGGGTCAACATGGATCCCAACTGCGGCACGTTACGCGAATATCTTGGTCCGATATGGGATGAGTGGCGGGCACGTGAAGTAGATAACTGGCGACGGACGATGGCCAATACCATGTGGCTACCCTGTAATTGGAAAGTCGTTTTGGACAACTTTAACGAGTCGTATCACGTGCCCACCGTGCACATGGGTGCGACACCCTCGACCGATAGATCTGCGATCGCAGGCGGTATCAACACTTACTTTAAGGAAACCCAGTTTGATCTCGCCAACGAGGGACACGCGCGCATGATCATGAAAGGGGGTTATGGGGCAGGCATTACCGATTCTGAGGGCAATATTATGGACCCCCTAGCCACCCTGCTCTCATTCTGGCATCTCGACCCCGCTGAGTTCAAAGGGCGACCGGAAGCAACTCGCGAAGCCCTACAAAAAGCCAAACGCGAGCTGGGCGGGNACAAAGGCTATAGCCATTATATGTCGGTGCCCGACGAACAACTAACCGATGCATTTCATTACACCGTATTCCCAAATTTTGCGGTGTCTTTGTGGGCTGACGGATTCCATTTTCTTAGAGCAAGACCGCATCCCAACGATCCCGAACAGTGCCTGTTCGACAACTGGTGGTATGCAAGCCCCGCAAGTATTGCATCCGAATTAGACGACGGCGCCAGCGCTACCGAATCGCTCACCGGGAATGGCGACAGTGACGTATCCGTAAACTGGTTAACCTGCGGGGAGGACTCGATCGGCCCCGCAATTGAGGACGACGTAGCGGTATTTATCTCACAGCAACGCGGTATTCGCTCGCGGGGATTCAAAGGTGCCTACTTGTCGGGACAGGAGCGGCGAATCAGTCGCTACCATGAACGTATCGACGATTACATTAATGGCACGCTGTGACGCCAAAGGGGAAAGCCAGATATGAGTGACGCCGACGATCGCATAAAACTACAGGACGTAATGCTGTCCTATGCGGCAGCGGTCGATGATAGAGACATGGTCCGCTATCGCGCCTGTTTTGCCGACAATGCAGAAATTGTGGGCTTCGGTGACGCCACCGTCACCGGAGCTGATACCTGGACCGCTTCGGTCGAGAGCCAGCTCGAGGGATTCTCTGCTACTCAGCATCTAATGAGTCCACAACTGGCCACCATATCGGGCGATACAGCTTCTGCCCGCACCGATGTGCAGGCACTTCACATACTAAAAGACGGCCCCGACGCCATGTTTACGCTGTGGGCAACCTACCTAAGCGATTTTGTGCGAACTGGCGGAGGCTGGAAGATTACTCGCCATGANCTGGTCGTCCGAGGTACGCGGCAGACCNCTTGAACAGTGCTAATTNGCTGCTAATANCTTTCGTTCGTGCACGCNCGAGATCGCCATTACGCCTATTTATATGTGCAGCGATATTCGTTGGTTATTGGGCCTGCCTTGTTCAGGCAGCCGAGAATCAGTCGGCCGAAGGGTGGCCTCTAGTGGTCAGCGCNGATCACTCAGATGACTGCGCGCANGCGCTNTCACTNGCTAGGCATACCGAACACGCCGAGGGCCTGAAGGCCCCTTTCTCATTGCTGAACTGGAATGTGGAGAAGGCCCAGAACACCAATCTGATTCCTGAATTTGCTGAGTTCNCGAGACACTCAGACCTGATTTTTCTCCAGGAAGCGGTACCAATCAGAAAANCCGAGACAGTNATTGAACAGTCGCTCTTTGCGGCCTTCGTGCGCGGTTATATTCAAAACNAGGTTGAANCGGGNGTACTGACACTCGCGCGAGTGTCCCACCTCGTGCATTGCCACCTGCTCGCGACTGAACCTTGGCTACGAACACCCAAGGCCACCAGCATCACTCTCTACCCCTTATCCAAAAGCAACGACACNCTGCTCACTATCAATCTCCATGCGATCAATTTCAGCNTTGGGATTAAAGAGTATTCAGCCCAACTGGACGCGGCTGCCAAGCTCATTCGGCTTCACCAAGGTCCAGTCATCTTTGGAGGTGATCTCAATACCTGGAGTAAGCGCCGCCAGCGTGCTCTTGATCANCTTGCCGATGAGTTGGCGTTGATCCCTGTCCGTTTCTCACCCGACCACCGCACCACACGCTTTGGCAACCCTCTGGATCACCTTTATGTTCGTGGCTTGACATGGCAATCCGCAGAAACAAGAGCAGTCAGCACCTCAGACCACAATCCGCTGTTCGCCCGTTTTAAGCCGAGCAACCCGTGATGCGCATTCTGCCAGCACTGATATTGCTAACCGGATTAGGTATCACAGCGCACGCAGACAATACTGCCGGCATCGAAATCCAATCTTTAATTCAAGCGGTCGCAGACAGCAATTGCGAGTTTGATCGCAATGGCAAGCTGTATTCAGCCGAAAAGGCCGCCGAGCATCTTGACCTTAAATATGCCCGCGGCAAACGCTACGCCGGCTCCGCCGAAGCCTTTATCGAGCACTTGGCGACCAAGAGCTCATGGAGTGNCAAACCCTATTGGATGATCTGTGACGGGGACAAAGCGCCTTCAGCTGATTGGCTGCTCGCAAGACTGGAGATAATCCGTTCCCGATAATTGAAGCCGCTATAGCGCTCCACTCTGTGGCAAGGGTGCCAGCGCGTTTTCCCAGGTAGTAAAACGCAGCACTCTCAGCTCTTCATGGCCTGCGACAACATCCGCGACGCCTGAACACCAGCGCCCTACATCCGATATAGCAAGGGTTTCACTCGCCCAACGAAGCGAAGTCAGTTGCTGATTGATCGCAAAGGCGATCCAACAATGGACATACGTAGTGGGGTGCACTACGTCCCAAAAAATCGCGCGGTTGGAATTTNCGCATATGTCAGTAGGATCACGGCTGCCCAAATAACTTCCTCGNTAGCAGCGCTCCTGAGCAATCACACTGTGCATGTCAGACTCAATTTTTCGTGCATTTTGAGCGGGGTCAAATTCGGCCGCTGCTATTAACGCCGAGTGATGCCGCGACGTGTCTCCCAGCACCTCATCAAATAAGGTGTGCGCATCGAATAGCACGATCGTCNCATCAGCATGCTCTCGCACAAGACGCTCAACCATCATGGCAAGTTGCTCGTTGTGATAGTCAGTTAATTCAGCCAAGCGAAGGCTTAGCAAAGAACGTCGCTGATCCTCAGACAGATTGGCCTCCACTCCATAACTACTGTTTTCGACAATGATGGGAGACAAACCCAGATCAGGTAGGTTGCCCACCAATATCTTGTCGAAACCGACCTCGAGCAATTTGCGCAATTGCTGCTCTGCGCGCGCTATCACTAACTGGACAACTGCGGGGTAGCCCTCTTGTGACTGAGGTCGGTCGAGTAGTGTCTCTATGGCTCCGGTAAAAGGCTCTTTCGAGATATAGTCATTGGCCCCAGCCCAGANAATGGCTGCAGTGTCGTCCGGCGATNCCAGCTTGCCATCCAACAAAAAACCCTCTTCAAAGGAGGTAATTTGCGCTGCGGTGGTGCCACTGACAAAAAATTGGCCACCATCCTGTAACCGTTCCATCAGGTTGCTCTTTGGCATGGTGTCTTTGCCCGATACAGAAGCGCCACCCACCGCATGGTTCTGGACGCTTAATTTGCGCATAGCATCAATATAGTCAGGCCACATTGGGCCATTTGAAAATCGTCCAATCCAGTATGGAGAGGCGGGGAAAACCCTCAAACGCGATTTCATATTTCCCGTATCCGACAAGCTATCTCCAAAGATGACCAGCCGCTCAACCTGACCCTCGTTGGCCGCATCTGGAAATGCAATGGCAACGTTTACCCACTCTTTCTCTCTAAATGCCAAGATTCGCGCCACCTCATTATGGTGCTGATAGTTGCTTGTTTGAGCAGCAGCAACGCAGCCTAAACGCAAATCCTCCTCTGACGGCTGCCCCTCCTGAAGCGTCAGAAAGCCGTCTTCAAGGTTACCTTGCAGTTGAATGGGTGCACCGACGCTATCCAGCGCAACCAGCCACCGAGGCTTTGACACACCTTTGTTCACCGTTTTGTCACTGGGTCGATGGGACTCGGCTGTCTCGCAGTGCACCAGCCACGTGTGATCGCTTGAGGTAACCTGCGGTGCCTTTTCTTTTATCTGAGCAGCGCATCCGGANAACAGTGCCGCGACGAGAAGGCCAGCAGCACAGAGGAGCGCGGAAGAACCCAGAGACGTGCCAGGCTCGCTAGTAGTGATCGACATAGGCGCGCCTTGCTGCCCCGCGCGGTGTGGGCGGGTCTTAACTCCCTCCCCACAGAGCGCGGTGGACGCGTGACGTCTCAAAGCATTCAATGAGCGCAACCATTTNCCCATCCCAAATGCTGAGCTGGTGCCGATACACTTGTTCACTACGCTCGCCAGAGTGCCCATCTCTCGTTGTCTCACAGCGTGATAAAAAACCCTACGATGGTGCTCATAAATTCCCTATCGCAAACGAATTAGCGGCCAACCATAACCGGCAGTTTCAACCTAACGGCGCGTTTGATGATCGCCAGGATTGTATGCCGCGAATGACAAAGTGGATAAAAGCAATCCACAACGCGACGTAGGCCAGTGTAAACCCTAGAGGCCATCCGACATATCCCAAGATAACGCCCATAACTGGCACCATCGCTAACCAATGTCCCCTGACCCAGGCGTCATGCTTCCATGAAAAGTAGATCGCACTCATAGCAGCTATACCCATGAGCACGCTAAAAAGACCCTGCGCCCACGCTCTGCTATACATCAATCCACCGAGCACTATCGCTGATACGCCGCACACAGCATGTACTAGAGCGCCGATATCCCATTGGCTTTCTGTAAAACCTGCCGCTTCTTCTTCCATTACGTTCAAAGCATCTATAGAAATATTATCGGACGCCAGGCGCTATGGCGTCAGGTCACGCACATAACCCAAAACATTTGGGTAATGCATGACAGGCGTACCGGTCTCGCGCAGGCGCGCAACAGCCTCTGGTGACACTGCGCCATACAATTCCACCGTAAATACATCCAGTAATGGCGAGACAGCTTCAAGATACGTCGTGAGATCAGCATTATCCAAATGGAACACCAGCGCTTCGCTGTTCTCGTAGACCTCGGTCCACACAAAACCCAGGGAATCATTAGGGTTGGCGTCAAAAGTGTGAAGCAACATGCCCGGCTCACCTGCTTCAACCTTTTCATCGACTGCGGAGGACAGCGCGACGACATTCTCTGCCTCGCCCGGCAGGGCATGGAGCCGCGCAATCAATACAAAAGCAGACGGCCCCGCA
>NYTE01000042.1 GCA_002683335.1 Halieaceae bacterium | reverse complement strand
AATGGCGTTGATTTGGTGCTTGAGGCATTACTGGGCAACGGCACTGCTGAAGCGGCTATTCGACTCACAAAAGACGGTGGTCGCGTCGCCTACATGAATAACGAGCCCCCTGAGATGGATGACATTGCGCAGCGCAATATAACAGCGGAATTTTTGCATCACAGACCCGATGGAGAAATGCTGACGGCACTGGTCGACTTGTATCAATCGGGCAAGATCATCCTGCCCAAAGTTCAGGTGCGCCCCTTAGAGGAGGCGATGGATGCNCACCTGGAGTCGGAAGGAGGACACACACAAGGCAAAGTAGTGCTGCGTATTGCCTGACTGACGGCCTATCCGCGCGGACCGGAGCGACTGACACCANCGGCCAGATATTTTAAGGTTAAAACTTCTTGCGATTAGTCTGTAATTGGGGACAATGTCAGAAACGGACTATCCTGACGTTTCCCGACCGATAGCGGAGAATAAATATGAGACACTCNAACTTANTTAAANNCCTAGCCAGCGCCGTTGCAGGCGCCACCCTCTCCAGNCCACTCNTGGCACAAAACATTCTTGAAGAGGTGGTTGTCGTCGCTCAAAAGCGAGAGCAAAACCTGCAAGAAGTCCCCATTGCGATAAACGCTTTTACCGGTCAGCAAATGAATGCCCTTGGCGTTTCGGAAAGCTTCGACATCGCCGCATTCTCTCCCGGGGTTCACATCTCGGGGAACCTGGCGGGGCAAAACACTCAGTTCTCTATCCGTGGCGTGACCCAAAACGACTTTAATGACATCATTGAGGCACCCAATGCCGTCTATCTCGACGAGGGTTATATTGCGGTAGCCCAAGCACAAACCTTTGCAGTATTCGACATCAACCGAGTTGAAATCCTCAAGGGCCCGCAAGGGACACTGTTTGGGCGCAACGCAACGGGCGGTCTAGTGCATTTTGTTTCCAATGCCCCCTCCTTCGATGGTNTGGAGGGTTATGTCGATGTTGAGTTTGGGCAATTCGATGTGCCCAATAACGCTAATCGGACTGTCGTAGAGGCGGCCATTGGGGGCCCATTATCGGAAACCTTTGCCGCCCGCGCAGCCATNCGCTATAGCGATCAAGACCCTTACCTCGAGAATCTTTACAGCAATGCCGATCAGCTCCCTTTCCTCGGGGATCCAGGCCCGGGTGCTGGTGCCGATCTCGGTGATGATGACACCATGGCGGCTCGCATTCGCTTGGCGTTTGAGCCAACTGACCGATTACGCATGGACTTGAGCTTCAACTACTCAGACAGCGAAGTGGCCACCGGCCCTTATCAAAGCAAATCCACTTTTGCGATTGCGCAGGATCATGACAACAATCCCGATACGCCGCCGGAGTTGATCAACGTGATCAACACACCTGCGGGCGAAAGCCGCCTGTCGGCTCTTTATGATGCCAGCGGTAACGACACAGGACTCGACGCAGGCGGGGACATTGAAGATGGGGACCAATGGTTGCCAGGGGGCGGCGGCGGCCTACCCGGGCGTCTAGCGCCGGGGGCCGACTTCTTTGGCTATCTGGACCCTGACGGTGATGATTTCACTTTCTCAGGTGATTTTGCGTTCGCCAANCAGGGTAGCACCGAAAACTCAGGCATTAATTTCAAGATCAGTTACGAACTATCCAACGGGATGAGTTTCGTCTCTATCACCGACCATAAAGACTACGAGAAGCTGTTGTTTATCGACGTCGATTCCGCTCCGGTTAACCAACTCGCTAACTATGCCGCGGTGGATGCCACCAGCTTTACGCAGGAGTTGCGCTTGAGCGGTGAAACGGACCGCTCTCGTTGGGTTGCAGGCGTTTTCTACCTCAATATTGACTCCGAGTCTGACAACGGTCTCAAGGGCCCCCAGAGTTCTTTTGCTGATGTATTCGGCGGCATTCCGATTGACGTGGGGACCACTGCCGGACTGGAAACGGATTCCTACAGCATCTTCGGTCAACTCGAGTACGATCTGACTGATCGCGTCACACTCATTGGCGGACTGCGGGCAATGCGGGAAGAGAAAGACTTCGAATTGAACATCGGCGTTGCACCCTCGGAGTCCTCCTTTGTCGTGAATACGCACCCCTGCTTCCGAGACGCAAGCCAGTGCTTTCCGGGAACCGGCGTGGAGTATACCGATGATATTTCCGAGAACTATTGGGCCGGAAAACTACAGTTGACCTATGACATGTCGGACGACCTCATGCTTTACGGCGGGGTCAACCGCGGCGTGAAGGCTGGTAGCTACAACGCACCATTGCTAGGCGCATTTTATGGCGCCGGCGGGCCAAGTTCGCTGCCCTATGACGAAGAAGTACTCACCTCATACGAGGGGGGATTCAAGGCCACGCTCGGCGGAGGTTTAACGCGGATCAACGGTTCAGTCTTTTACTATGACTATGCCGATTATCAGGCCTTCCTTTTCGTGGGTGTAGGCGGCGTCGTGATCAACCGAGACGCAGACAACTACGGCGCAGAGATCGAGATTCAAAGCTCACCTATGCCAGGCCTCGATCTACTTTTTAATGCTGCCTACTTTGACGCTACTGTGAAGGATGTCAGCCTTCGCAACGGCTCNCCCTTGCCCTCGTCTGATGTAGATCCTACTTATGCACCAGAGTTTCAGGCAACGGGCCTTGTCCGCTACGCCTTCGATGCGCTGGGTGGCGAAGTCGCGGTTCAGGCAGACGTCAGCTACTCGGATGAGTACTACTATAACTTGAGAAACTTCGACGCAGACAAGTTCGACAGTTATACGGTAGCGAATGCGCTGATCAGCTACGCAACAAATGGCTGGACAGCCACCCTCGCCGCGCGCAATCTTGGCGACGAGCGTCCTGGGGTGCAAGGCTTTGATCTCGCTACTCTCTGCGGCTGTAACGAAGTAGCCTATCGCGCGCCTCGTTACTACTCCTTGAGCTTGCGCAAGGACTTCTGATGCCTGCATCACTAGGTCGGAGACAACTATTAACCCGCAGCAGTGCTGCGGGATTGTTTGTGGTCGCCGGGCAGTGGTTGTGGCTCACGCCACAGGAGGCCGAAGCACGGGTATTTGAGCCGCAGGTTCTCTCTCCCGAACAATGCAGGGCATTATCGATGCTGGGGGATGCCTTAGTGCCCGGGGCTGCAGAGGNGGGTATCGCAGCCTACATTGACCTGCAGCTTCAAGCTGGCGATGAGTCGTTACTGATTGGCAAATATCTCGGGGTGGANACCTCAGTTCAATCTGGCTTCTATCNAGCGGCGGCGGATAATGTGNTTGCGCTGACNGATGAAAACTCCTCAATGCAAACATTCATCGCCAGCATGGCTACTGACTCTCTTTCTGGATGGACCGGCCCTCCCGCGAGCTATGTGATGTTCGTATTGCGCGCTGACGCCCTTGACGTTACCTATGGAACTCCGGAGGGTTTTGCAAAGCTTGGCATTCCCTACATGGCACAAATCGAGCCGGATAAACCATGGTGAACGAAGACCGTGACATCATCATTGTCGGCGCAGGCGCTGCCGGACTAATGCTAGCTGCTCGACTAGCGGAAGGCGGCAAGTCGGTTACTGTCTTAGAGGCGGGCCCGGAGCGCAAGCTCGGCGACCTCGTCAGCTCTCAAATCTGGGCTAGAAAACTGAAGTGGTCCGAACCCGCGGTATCTGAATCGGGTGACCACAAGATCGGACATGCATTCAACGCGGGCACTGGTACAGGAGGGTCTGCTCTTCATCACTACGGTGTTTGGTTGCGGATGCACGAGGGAGATTTTTCGCTCAACAGCGACCATGGCCTGGGGCTCGACTGGCCGCTGACCTATGCAGAGCTTGCTCCTCATTACGACCAAGTGCAGGCCGCGGTGGGGCTGAGCGGAGACAGCAAGCAGGAGCGATGGCGGCCGCAAGGTGAGCCTTACCCCATGCCGCCGCTGCCGCTCTTTAATCAGTCCCGCGTGCTTGCAAAGGGCTTTGAGAAAACGGGCCGTCACACCGCGCCACTACCCCTAGCCATCAACAGTGAACCCTATAAAGGAAGACCGGCCTGCCACTACGACGGCTGGTGTGACTCCGGATGCTCGATCGGCGCGCTGGGTAACCCGCTCGCGGTCTGGCTGCCACGCGCGCGCTCGGCCGGCGCACGAATAGAACACAACGCGAGGGTATCGCGTGTCATACGCGACGCCAAAAACTCCCAGCGCATCGAATGCGTGGAGTACCTACAGGGTGGCGAGCGCAAGACCATGCATGCCGAGCACATCATCATTGCCGCATTTACCGTGCAGTCGGTGCGCATTCTTCTCAGCTCAGCAACGGAGCAACACGCTGCTCCGGGTAATCACTCTGACAAACTGGGTCGCTACTTGATGACTCATCCCGCAGGGACGATGTTCGGATTATTCGAAGAGGAAACCTTTCCGCATCAGGGCGTCACGGCTGGACAGCTTCTCAATCACGATGACTACGACAAAAAAAATGCCGCCGGCGGTTTTGGCTCCAGCCAGTGGATGATCGGGCAAGCCATCAAACCACATGACTTGCTCGGATATGGAACCAACAGACCCGATATAGTCGGGGCAGAATTGGAGCCATGGCTCAAGCGAGCCTCTCGGCACTTGGGCAATATGACACTGGTCTGCGAGGATATTCCGTTGCCCGAAAACCGAATCACTTTGAGCGACCGAGTAGACGCCGACGGCGTTGCATATGCTCATGCGCACCACGATTTAGACCCCTCTGCTGCGGCCAGGTGTGCTCAGCGCATGTCAGAGGGCGAAGACATTATGCGAGCGGCAGGGGCCTCAGAAGTTTGGGCTGGCCCTCGGATTGGTCAGCATCACATGGGCGGCGCTGTCATGGGTAACGACCCCGCAGAATCTGTGACCGATACCTACGGGCGCGTGCACGATACCGACAACCTCTTCGTGGCCGGGCCCGCATTGTTCCCCAGTAGTGGCGCGGTAAACCCTACGTTTACATTGACCGCACTCGCCTCACGCCAAGCAGACCACATACTCGCAATCAAATAATTTGCTCTGATACACCCGCCGCGCTTTGTGATGCGCGGAAATTCCAAGAGATATCTGCATGACACCTTCAGTTAGCTACTCGGTAAATCAGCGAATTGGCACCATCTTGATCGAATCACCTCCCGTGAATGCCCTCTCGCACAGTGTCAGAAGTGGGATTCTAGAGCGGCTAAAGATGGCCTCGACAGATGATACTGAGATCGTCATTTTGCGCTGCGAGGGCAGAACCTTTATCGCGGGCGCAGATATCAGCGAATTTGGTAAACCACCACAAGAGCCCTCTTTGGCAACAGTACTAGATGCCTTGGAATCCTGCCCCAAACCGATCCTTGCCGCTATTCACGGAACGGCACTCGGTGGCGGATTAGAGCTTGCTCTGTGTTGTGACTATCGCCTGGCGATAGAAACAGCAAAAGTCGGCTTGCCCGAAGTCAATTTGGGGCTGCTTCCTGGCGCAGGCGGGACCCAGCGGCTGCCGCGGCTGACAGGGATCAAGACCGCGATCGATATGATCACCAGCGGCCGCCCGCTCAGCGCCAACGACGCGCAAGTGGCAGGCATTGTCGATGAGGTCAGCGGTGACGATCTAGCGCAGGCCGCCACGGATTTTGCTGGAGAACTGCTCAGGGGGGGAGTCGGCAAACGGCTGACCAAAGATATCCCTCTGCAATTCAATGATGACGATACCGCGCTACTCTCAGGTGCCCGTGACACCATCGCCAAACGCTTCAAAGGACAAACTGCCCCCCAGCGGATTCTGGATTGCCTGAATGCCGCTGGCACGACGCCCTTCGAAGAGGGGCTGAAGTTCGAAAGGCAGGCGTTTGAGGCCTGCATGGCAGACCCGCAGTCGAGCGCTCTGCGATACCAGTTCTTTGCAGAACGCGCGGCAGCCAAGGTTCAGGGCATGTCGCCAGGCACCGAAGCGGCGTCGGTTCAACACGTTGGCATTATCGGCGCCGGCACCATGGGTGGTGGCATTGCCATGTGTTTCGCGCAGGCGGGGTTTCAGGTCACCTTGGTTGATCAGGACCAAGACGGCATCGATCGCGGCGTGAATATTATCCGCAAAAACTATGACATCAGTGTGCAGCGCGGGCGTCTCTTGGCAGATCAAGTCTCTTCTTTCCTCTCTAACCTCAAAGCGACCACTGACTGGCAGATGCTGAAGGGGGCAGATCTCGTCATCGAAGCGGTTTTTGAGAATCTGGAAGTGAAGCAGCAGGTGTTTAAGCAATTAGATGACATCTGCGACCCTCACACCATTCTGGCCAGTAATACCTCTTATCAAAGCATTGACGCGCTGGCAGCAGTCACAGGCAGGCCAGAGCGCGTTGTCGGCATGCACTTTTTCAGCCCTGCGAATGTGATGCGTCTGCTCGAGGTTGTCCGCGGAGATGCCAGTGACGACGCTACTCTTCAAGCCGCCATGTCGGTGGGCAAGCGAATCGGTAAGGTCTCCGTGTTATCGGGAATGTGCTACGGCTTTATCGGCAACCGGATGCTTCGGCACTATGGTCGAGAAGCGGCACTCTGTGTAATGGAAGGCGCCTCCCCTGCCCAGGTGGACCAGGCCATGGAGCGCTGGGGCATGGCGATGGGTCCACTGGCAGTCGGTGACCTCGCTGGGCTGGACATTGGGTACAAGGCCCGCGAACAACTTTCTGATGAAGAGAAAGGACCGCGAGTGAACTACCTGCTCGCCGATCGGCTGGTCGAGGCTGGGCGCTTGGGACAAAAATCAGGGTCGGGCTATTACCGCTACGACGCGGCGACCCGAGCCAGAGAGGAAGACCCCATCGTGAG
>NYTE01000041.1 GCA_002683335.1 Halieaceae bacterium | reverse complement strand
ACGAGGATGCCGATATATTGGTCTTGATAGACCGAGAGTCGGGGGACTATGTCACCACGCGGCGGTGGCTTGTTATGCCCGACACAGAGATGGCTTTGTTGGGAACCCAGTTCACGACTGAAGAGGCCGCTGAGGTAAACACTGCGTTGCAGATCGGTGATTACCACGAGGAAGTCGTTGAAAATGTCGATTTTGGTCGGATTGCTGCGCAGACAGCGAAACAGGTCATTGTCCAGTGTGTGCGTGATGCCGAGCGCGCGCAAATTGTTGATGAGTATCGGGATCGGGTAGGAGAACTATTAGCGGGCACTGTGAAAAAAGTCACGCGAGACAACATTATTGTCGATCTCGGTAATAACGCTGAGGGTCTGCTACCCCGTGGTGAGCTCGTCGGCAGAGAGACATTCCGCATTAACGACCGTGTCCGGGCCATCCTGACCGAGATCAATACCGAGTCTCGCGGGCCACAGCTGATTTTGTCCCGCGCCTGTCAGGAGATGTTAGTAGAACTCTTCAAAATAGAGGTTCCTGAAATTTCCGAGGGCGTTATTCAGATTAGGGCGGCCGCCAGGGATCCGGGCTCGCGTGCAAAGATTGCTGTCAAAACCGGAGATCAGCGCATTGATCCGGTGGGCGCTTGCGTGGGGATGCGAGGCTCAAGGGTTCAGGCAGTGTCCAATGAGCTCGATAATGAACGTGTCGATATCATCTTGTGGGATGACAATCCCGCGCAACTTGTTATTAACGCGATGTCGCCGGCCGAGGTGGAGTCTATCGTGGTAGACGAAGATAACTCCACCATGGAAGTCGCGGTCGCAGAAGACAACCTGGCGCAAGCAATTGGCAGAGGCGGTCAGAATGTTCGGCTTGCCTCTGATCTAACAGGTTGGATCATCAACGTTATGAGTGTCGACGACGCCATAGAGAAGCAGGAAACCGAGGCCGGCGAAGTTATTGATCAGTTCATGACGGCATTGGATATCGACGAGGATATTGCAGTTGTTCTTGTCGAGGAGGGGTTTACCACCCTTGAGGAAATCGCCTATGTGCCTTTGGAGGAAATGAATGCTATCGAGGGGTTCGATGAAGAAATCTCCGAGGAGCTTAGGGCGCGAGCAAAAGATGCGTTGCTGACATTGGCCATTGCCTCGGAAGAGCAACTCGATGCTAATGAGCCTGCAGAGGATTTGCTGACCATGGACGGTATGGATAAGCAACTTGCCTTTGTATTGGCTGGTCGAAGCATTGTCACTATGGAAGACCTTGCTGAGCAGGCAGTAGATGATCTCCTTGATATCGAGGATATGACCGAAGAACGCGCGGCAGAGCTCATCATGACAGCTCGCGCCCCTTGGTTCGCTGAGGAAGAGGAGGCAACAGCCTGAGTTTTTTCAGGTGTTGATTGCACTCTAGCGACTGAGCGAATAGGGAGAAAGAAATGACACAAGTGACAGTAGAGCAACTTGCAGAAACCGTCGGTGCGTCGGTAGATCGGCTGTTAACGCAGATGAAAGATGCGGGGTTACCCCACGCTGCGGCAGAAGAGGCTGTGTCGGAAGAGGATAAGCAGACCCTGCTGGCTCATCTTAAGCAAAGCCATGGTGAGAGCGCCGGTGCACCCAAAAAGATCACGCTCAAGCGCAAATCTGTGAGCACCTTGCGCGCAGGTGGGGCTGGCAAAAGAACGATCAATGTTGAAGTGCGAAAAAAGCGGACTTATGTCAAGCGAGAGGACCTCGAGGATACGGGCTCTGATGGTGATGCAGAGACCGAAAGCCCTGCGGAGACCGAAGCCCCCGTTGACATGGATACCGCTGTATCGGTGCCTGTGCAGTCAGGTTCTGATGAAATGATCCCCCTTGAAGTTGAAGGGGTTGTTGACGAATCAGATCCAGAGTTGTTGCGGCAGCGCGCAGCAGCTAGGCGCAAGGCAGAAGAGCAGGCTAAAAAGCTTGAGCTGGACGCTGCCGTGAAGGCGCGGGCTGAAGAGGCCGCTCGGCAAGCACAGGAGGCTACCGCGCAACCCGGTGCCAAAGAAGCGGACCGAAAGCCCAAGCGGCTTCATGCTGCACCGACAAAAGAGAGCACGCTACCGGCTCGCGATGAGCTCCGTAGACGCTCTAACAAAGGACGTCTTGAGCGTGGCAATGTCCCTGGCGCGAGAGGCAAGCAGCGCGGACATAATCTATCGATCACAGATCTTGAGGCCGTTGAGGCAGGTGTGGCACGTCGTCGCGGTGGACGAAAAAGAAAGCTGAATGACGAGCCCAATCAGCACGGGTTTGCGCAACCCACAGAGAAAATCATCTACGATGTTAATGTCCCAGAGAACATCTCGGTGGGCGATCTTGCACAACAGATGGCGGTCAAAGCCGGCGCGGTAATCAAGGAGCTTATGGGCCTTGGTGTAATGGCGAACATTAACCAAGTACTGGATCAGGATACGGCCACGTTGGTTGTGGAAGAGCTCGGGCACCGCGCTGTTCTCAAGAGCGCAGAAGAAGTCGAGGAGAAGCTAGAGGAGACTCTGGCAAGTCATGGGGGTACCCCGGAGCCGCGTGCGCCGGTTGTCACTGTTATGGGCCACGTTGACCACGGAAAGACGTCCTTGTTGGATTACATCCGAGAATCGCGGGTCGCGAGTGGCGAAGCAGGTGGGATCACGCAGCACATTGGTGCCTACCATGTTGACACAGACAAGGGGATGATTACCTTTCTGGATACGCCGGGTCATGCCGCGTTTACGGCGATGCGGGCACGGGGTGCCAAGTCAACGGATATCGTGGTATTGGTGGTCGCGGCAGATGACGGCGTTATGCCGCAAACAGAAGAGGCTATTCAACACGCTCGCGCGGCCGGCGTCCCGGTGGTTGTTGCGGTCAATAAGATCGACAAGGAGGCGGCTGATCCCGAGCGCGTTAAGACAGAACTGTCAACCAAAGATGTCATACCTGAGGATTGGGGTGGTGATACGCAGTTTATCCCGGTGTCGGCTCATACTGGTCAAGGCGTAGACGAATTGCTCGATGCGTTGTTATTACAGTCAGAGCTGCTAGAACTCGCAGCTCCCGTGGACGTTCCTGCTTCCGGTATTGTCGTCGAGTCGCGGCTCGACAAGGGCCGAGGCGCTGTCGCTTCGCTCTTAATACAGCAGGGGACCTTGCGGCAGGGCGATATTGTTCTGGCTGGGCTGCGGTTTGGTCGCGTCAGAGCCATGCTCGATGAAAATGGCAATCAGATCAAGGAGGCTGGCCCGAGCATTCCAGTGGAGGTGTTGGGATTGGACGGAACACCAGATGCAGGAGACCCAGTAGTCGTGCTGGAGAGTGAAAAGAAAGCACGCGAAGTGGCTGACTTTCGACAAGAAAAGATGCGTTCTTCGAAGCTGGCACGTCAGCAGGCCGCCAAACTCGACAACATGTTTGAAACTATGACGGCAGGGTCAGTAGAAACCCTGAATCTGGTCATCAAAGCAGATGTTCGGGGTTCTTTCGAGGCTCTTCAGGGTGCATTGGGCAACTTGGGTAATGAAGAGGTGAAGGTCAATATTGTCTCGGGCGGTGTAGGCGGAATCTCGGAAACCGATATCAGTCTCGCCATTACCAGCTCGGCCATCATTATTGGTTTTAACGCGCGAGCTGATACCAAGGCTCGGGCAATGGCTGAGAATGAGGGCGTCGAGATTCGTTATTACAATGTCATTTACGATTTGATAGACGATGTACGCGCGGCACTCTCGGGCATGCTTTCACCGGAGATGCGCGAGGAGATCGTGGGGATCGCGGAGGTGCGCGATGTCTTCCGGTCACCCAAGTTTGGCTTGATCGCGGGTTGCATGGTCACTGAGGGCACCGTGTATCGATCGAAGCCTATCCGCGTACTGCGCGATAATGTTGTGATCTACGAGGGAGAGCTCGAGTCTCTCCGTCGCTTCAAAGACGATGCCAGTGAGGTACGGAGTGGCACGGAGTGTGGCATCGGGGTAAAAAATTATACCGACGTGAAGGCGGGCGACTTAATAGAGGTCTTTGAAGTCAACGAGATTGCCAGGAGCCTTTGAAGCAGGATTATGGGTAAGGAGTTTGATCGGACTGAGCGGGTCAGTCAGTTCCTGTATAAGGAATTGGGGCATTTGCTTCGAACTACGGTCCGTGACCCTCGTGTCCAGCAAGTAAGCCTGACCGGCGTTGAGGTCAGTCGAGACTTGTCCCACGCCAAGGTTTTTTTTACGCTGATGGAGGATGCCTCCGCCGAACATCGAGCGGAAATGACCCGCGTGCTCGAAAAAGTATCGGGGTTTTTACGGTCCCATTTAGCCAAAGGTTCGTCTATGCGAACCGTTCCACGGTTGGGTTTTCGATTTGATGAGAGTGTTGGCCGCGGTCGGGATATGGAGAGCTTGTTGAGAGAGGTGCGTCGAGTCGACGAGCAGCTTGCATCTGAGACGCCGTCGGTATCTGATTTTTCTTCGGAATAATGGGTCGACGGCGAAAAGGACGGCAGGTAAACGGGCTGCTGGTCATCGACAAGCCCGGAGGTATCACCTCTAATTTAGCGCTACAGCGCGCCAAGCGACTCTATGGTGCTGCAAAGGCCGGGCATACCGGCAGTTTAGATCCGTTGGCGACCGGAGTCCTTCCGCTTTGTTTTGGTGAGGCCACTAAATTCTCTCAGTTTTTGCTGGATGCCGATAAGGAATACACCAGCACTTTTGTATTGGGCGTGGGCACTGACACTGCGGATGCGGATGGCAATACCCTCCGACAAGCCTCCGCGTCGCATATTACACAGGACGCTATCACCCAAGCGCAGGCAGGGTTGACGGGGCAGATCGATCAGGTCCCACCAATGTATTCGGCACTCAAGGTGGATGGCAAGCCACTATATAAGCTTGCCAGAGCCGGTGAGCAGGTGGAGCGAAAGGCGCGCGCCGTGATCATACATCGCTTCGATTTACTTGCATTTCGTGCCGGAGAAATAGCGACAGTGGATGTTGCGGTACTGTGTAGCAAGGGCACTTACATTCGCACACTTGCAGAAGATCTGGGAGCGGCACTCGGCGTACCTGCGCATGTCAGCGCGCTCAGGCGGTGTCAGTCTGGTCCATTCGATCTCTCGACCGCGGTGACTCTGGATCACTTATCAAGACAGCGGGATCAGCACTCCGAGCAAGCGCTGGATGAATTACTCGCACCGATCGAGGCCTGCATGCCCCAACTGCCGCGAGTTGAGCTTTCCGAAGCCGCAACTTTTTACATGAGAAAGGGTCAACCAGTGGTAGTGCCAAATGGCCCCCAGAGTGGTATGGTGCGCATCGCCGACGCGGGGGGATGTTTCCTCGGCGTCGGTCTTGTTCGAGAAGATGGAAAATTGGCCCCAGTGCGGCTTCTTTCCCAGTAAATTTACGGCACTAGCCGCCCTGCGAACCTGTCTGTAAACCTGCACGGATAGGCTCGCTTTTAACAAGCAGGTTGGAGAAAACACCATGGCGTTGGACGCAGCCACCAAGGCGCAAATTGTTACCGATTACCAGCAGTCAGATGGCGACACTGGATCACCGGAAGTACAGGTCGCACTGCTCACGGCAAATATAGAGCAGCTGCAGTCCCACTTTAAGGACCATTCTCAGGACCACCACTCTCGACGTGGTCTGATTCGTATGGTGAACCAGCGTCGAAAGTTACTCGACTACCTCAAGCAGAAAGATACCGCCCGCTATGCAGAGTTGATCAAGCGGTTGGGTCTGCGCCGCTGAGGGTCAGAAAGGGCCGGCCCAGCGTCGGCCTCGTCATATTTGGAGAAGACACGTGAATGTAGTGAAAAAAACGTTCCAGTACGGTGACCAAGAAGTCACGCTGGAAACCGGCCGTATTGCAAGACAGGCGTCCGGATCAGTATTGATATCGATGGGAAGCACTAGCGTGCTCTGTACCGTTGTTGCCGACCCTAAAGCGAAGCCAGGACAAGCATTCTTCCCTTTGGGTGTGCATTACATCGAAAAGACTTACTCGGTTGGAAAAATCCCGGGTGGATTTTTTAAGCGAGAAGCGCGACCCAGTGAAAAAGAGACTTTGACATCGCGCTTGATTGACCGACCTATTCGCCCGCTCTTTGCAGACGGTTTTATGAACGAGGTGCAGGTGGTTTGCACAGTCATGTCAGCTGATAAAGAGACTGACCCTGATATCCCCGCGATGATTGGTACTTCAGCGGCGCTGGCGATCTCAGGTTGTCCATTTAACGGCCCGATAGGTGGCGCGCGGGTGGGCTTTACCGAAGCCAGTGGCTACGTTTTAAACCCGACATATTCAGCGTTGGCAGATAGCCAGCTCGATATGGTGGTGGCCGGTACGAAAGATGCAGTGCTGATGGTGGAGTCGCAGGCCAAAGAGCTCACTGAAGATCAAATGTTGGGCGCTGTGTTGTTTGCACACCAGGAGATGCAAACAGTGATCAATGCTATCAACGAGCTCGTCGCCGAAGCTGGCAAGCCGCGCTGGGAATGGCAGGCTCCGGAAGCTGACGAAGAATTGGTTGCAGCGGTGCAGGCTGCCGCCTCCGGGCCATTGGGAGAGGCTTACCGAATCACTGAGAAAGCTGCGCGCTATGAGCGTGTCGGTCAAGTAAAAGACGACGTCGTTGCTCAACTTGCAACAGATGATGGCCCAGCCCCAGACGACGTTAAAGACATCTTTAAGACTCTCGAAAAAAACATTGTTCGTAACCGTATTCTGGCGGGCGAACCGCGCATTGACGGGCGCGATAATCGCACGGTCAGGGCGATTGCCTGCGAGGTGGATGTACTGTCGAAGGCACACGGTTCTGCACTCTTCACCCGTGGCGAAACTCAGGCCATTGGTGCAGTTACGCTGGGTTCTACACGGGACGCGCAGATCATTGACGCTTTGGAAGGCGAACGCCGCGACCCATTTATGCTTCATTATAATTTTCCACCCTACTCTGTGGGAGAAGCGGGGCGCATCGGTTTTACTAGCCGTCGTGAAGTGGGTCATGGGCGACTGGCAAGACGTGGTTTGGCAGCAGTATTGCCAGGTGAGGAAGAATTTCCTTACACCATACGCGTTGTTTCCGAGATTACTGAGTCCAACGGCTCTAGTTCCATGGCATCAGTGTGTGTCGGCTCGCTCTCAATGATGGCTGCAGGGGTGCCACTGTCTGCTCCAGTAGCAGGTATTGCTATGGGTCTGGTAAAAGATGGCAATCAGTTTGCTGTGTTAACCGACATTTTAGGCGACGAGGACCACCTCGGCGATATGGACTTCAAGGTTGCAGGCACTGCCAAGGGTGTGACTGCATTGCAGATGGATATCAAAATCGAGGGCATCAACGAAGAGATCATGGAGCGCGCTTTGGAGCAGGCGCTTGAGGCGAGACTTCATATTCTTGGGCAGATGAATACGGTGCTTGACGCACCCCGAGAGATTACGTCTGACAACGCACCCAGTATGAGTAGCTTAAAAATTGATCAGGATAAGATACGCGACATTATCGGCAAGGGTGGCGCGACCATTCGCCAGATAACGGAGGAATCGGGTGCGACCGTCGACATCAACGACGACGGCACAGTGAAAGTGTTTGGTCAAAATGCTGCCTCCCGAGACGCCGCTATCGAGATGATTATGGCTATCACGGCAGAGGCCGAGGTTGGAGAGATCTATACTGGCACCGTCGCACGAATTGTTGACTTTGGAGCCTTCGTAACCATTCTTCCCGGTAAAGACGGGTTGGTGCATATCTCACAGATTGCCGATGAGCGTGTTGAGAATGTGTCTGATTACCTTTCGGAAGGTCAGGAAGTGCAGGTCAAGGTGCTGGACGTTGATCAGCGTGGCCGTATAAAACTGTCGATGCGAGAGATCGCAGCCGAGGCCACTGCGCCAGCTGATTCCGCGGAAAACGATGATTCAGCTGAACCGGAGTCGCTGGAACAGGAATAGGCGCTCTTTACGCAGTGCGCTTCATAGTGAGGCGCTCTGCTTAGCAGAAATTAACCGCGGCATTAGCCGCGGTTTTTTTTGGCCGCGGAGGTATTTGCCTTACTTGACGTCGTGATAACGTCTTGCCGCGGATAAGCGCTGTGACCTGCTGATAGTCACCATACTTCTCACCAGATACCTGCGCCGCAAGTGGCGATGCGCTTCTTTTAGCTGAAAGTACCTAATCCTGAGCATTGGAGGGGTCTCAGTTGTGGAGAGAATGTTTCAATCAAATCGGGTGCAGAGGGGACGTTATTAGTTCCTCTCGCTTACTTGGCGTCAATAAGTTGTTTCACCACGCTGGGGTCGGCACGTGTTATTGGCTGCGGAGGCCGCTTACAATACATCGGCTCTCTTAGCGGCGACAATCCTAGAAACATCCCTGGCGGTAATAAGTCCGACGTACGCCAGCGCAATGGATAGCATTGGATTGAGTATGTTCAAAAAGCAATAAGGTAGGTAGGACAAAGTCGAGACACCAAGGGTGCCAGTGATAAAGGCCCCCGTAGACGTCCATGGAATCAGCGCACCAGTCATGGTTCCACCTTCCTCCAGTAATCGACTAAGGGTACTTCTATCCAGGCCCGCTCTGTCAAACGTATCACCGTAGAGGCTGCCGTTGAGAATAATGGAAATGTAGGTGTCGCCTGTTGCTGCGTTCGAAAATGCGGTCGAAAACAGCACAAAAGCAATCAGACTGGCCGCAGACTTGATTTTTTCAATTGTTTTCTCGACTACCACCCGAAGATAGCCAACCTGTTCAAGCACTCCGCCCAGCGACAAGGCAATAAAGGTTAACGAGAAGGTGTACATCATACTTTGGATTCCCCCTCGCACTATCAGTGTATCTACAACCTCAACCCCTGTCTTATTTGTATATCCCTCGTTAATTGCCGTTAGCGCTGACGCTAAACTGGCGTCTTGAAAAACCAGCGATACGATCGTCCCCACAACCACACCCGTTAACATAGCGGGTAGCGTATGTACCCTCACTACCATCATGGTAAGCAGTGCCGCCATGGGCGTCAGTACCATAGGGTTTAAGTCAAATTCTGTTGCAAGCACTTCCTGAATGAGAGCAACCTCAGCCGCGTCAGCACTTTCAGCGCCTGAATAGCCAAATCCGACTAGGGTGAATAGCACGAGAGTGATTATATACGCGGGGATGGTGGTGAAGAGCATAGAGCCAATATGACTGTAAATAGTCGTCTTGGCTGTTAGCGCCGCCAGATTGGTAGTATCGGAAATAGGCGACATTTTGTCTCCAAAAAATGAGCCTGAAATGATCATTCCTGCAACAAGCCCCGGCGGAATCCCAAGACCAATGCCTACGCCCAACAAGGCCAGACCGACAGTGCCTATGGTCCCCCATGATGTGCCCGTCACGACTGAAGCAACACTACAGATTACCAACCCAGCCGGTAAAAAGTATTTTGGCGGTAGGAATTCAAGTCCGTAAAAGATCAATGCAGGAACGGTTCCGGAATGAATCCAAGCACCAATTATGGATCCAATAAGTATGAATACGAGCAGTGCCGACATCGACTGGCCAATAGTTCTGGCCATGGACTCGATCAATTCGTCCAGGGTATATCCAAGTCGCAAGGATACGTAGCAGGTTAAGGTGAGGGCTATGATTAATAGAACGTGGATGGATATTGCAAGTAACGCAGACCCAACTGCAATAATACCCACGATGGCCGCAAACAGGGCAAAGGCGACCTGGGATGAAGGTTGTGATTTATTGCTCATTCACACCATCCATGCGCTTGGCAGTAGATTGCCAGGAGCTCCGGCTCGAAGAATGACCACTCTGCCTATCGCTCACTTGGAGTCAATAAGTTGTCTCACCACGCTGGGGTCGGCAAGTGTTGAGATATCGCCAAGATTATCGAGCTCGTTTTCCGCTATCTTACGCAAGATGCGACGCATAATCTTGCCGGACCGCGTTTTGGGTAGCCCTGGCGCCCATTGAATCTTGTCTGGTTTGGCGATGGGGCCTATTTCCTTGACGCACAATGCAATCAGTTCGGTACGGATCCTCTCACTGTCCTCCACGCCACTCATCGGCGTCACGTAAGCATAGATACCTTGACCTTTAATGTCGTGCGGGAACCCAACGACTGCTGCCTCGGCAATATCCTCGTGCAGTACCAGAGCGCTCTCCACCTCCGCAGTACCCATGCGGTGACCAGAAACATTCAAGACATCGTCCACGCGACCTGTAATGCGTAGATAGCCGTCTTCGTCCCTGAGTGCGCCGTCACCAGTAAAGTAGTAGCCGGGGTAGGTCGTGAAGTAAGTGTCTACCATACGTTGGTGATCACCGAAGACGGTGCGTATCTGGGCTGGCCAGCTTCGTTTGATAACCAGGTAACCCGCGCCGGCTCCTCGTATTTCAGCTCCGTTCTCGTCGAGCAATGCTGGCTCGACACCGAAGAAGGGATAACTGGCGAACCCAGGTTTCAGCGCATGGGCGCCCGGGAGGGGGGTGATCATCACCCCACCGGTTTCAGTTTGCCACCATGTATCGACAATCGGACAGCGACTTTCCCCGACGACACGGTGATACCACTCCCATGCCTCGGGGTTGATCGGCTCACCTACCGATCCAATGATGCGCAACGAGCTGCGGTCCTGAGACGTCACCCAGGTATCTCCGAGACTATGAAGTGCGCGAATGGCGGTGGGCGCAGTGAAGAATAAATTGACGTGGTGCTTCGCGATTATGGCCCAGAACCGGTCTGCCTGAGGGTACGTTGGCACACCCTCAAACATTAAGGTTTTCGCGCCAATTGCCAGCGGCCCGTAGACGATGTAAGTGTGCCCGGTCACCCAGCCCACATCCGCGGTGCACCAGTAAGTTTCTCCCTCGCGGTAGTCAAAGACGTATTTCATCGACATGGCTGCTTGGAGAAGATAGCCGCCCGTTGTGTGAAGTACGCCCTTGGGTTTTCCCGTCGAGCCTGAGGTATAGAGGATGAAAAGAGGATCCTCGCTGTCCATCCATTCTGGTTCGCAGTCATCACTGACAGCCGCGACGGCCTCGTGATAACAGCTATCTCGATGTGCCAGCCACTCGATCTCTACACCTGTTCGCCGAACGACAATGACGCTGTCGACACACTCCGTATCTGCCAAAGCGACATCAACATTGGCTTTCAGGGGTATGGTTTTCCCCCCGCGTACACCTTCATCTGCCGTGACAACCAGTCTGCAGGAGGAGTCATTGATCCGATCCTTGAGTGCTTCCGGTGAAAAACCACCGAACACAACAGAGTGGATGGCGCCAATACGACTACAGGCCAACATCGCAAACGCAGCTTCCGGGATCATGGGCATATAGATACAAACGCGATCGCCTTTGCTCACCCCCTGAGCTTTTAGAACGTTTGCAAATCGGCAGACCTCATTTTTGAGATCCTGAAAGGAAAATGCCTGACTCTCGTTGGGGTCATCTCCCTCCCAAATGAGGGCGATATCGTTGGCACGCTGTGGCAGGTGTCGATCAATACAATTGACTGAGACATTGAGTTGCGCTCCGACAAACCAGCGAGCCGCTCCAGTGCTAATGTCCGTGTCGGAAATAGCGCTCCATGGCGTGTGCCAATCGAGTAAGGTTGCCTGCTCCGACCAGAATGCAACTGGATCTTCCATAGACTGTTGGTATAGGGCCTGATATCGCTCAGGTGTGATGTGAGCATCGCTGAAGCTCGCAGGCACGTTGTATGTAGCCGGGTCTGTCATCGGTCGCGTCCAGTGGGTGAGAGAACAAGGATGTTAAGTGACACAGTTTTTGGCAACAACTGTGTTGTGTGTTCAAAGCAGAGCGCTCCCTATCTTCGCTAAATCGGATGACGCCGCGTCAGATCGCTGTCAAAAATGATGTTGCTGCCTGAGAGAGCGGTCTATCATAACCAACAGCAATTTAGCACAGCGTGGAGACTGTCATGCAACCAGAAGAACTCGAAGCGCTTCGCGAAACCTACTGGCGAGAGAATCGTCGTTGGATGCTCATTTTGGGCACAGTCTGGTTTCTGGTTAGTTTGGGTTGTGGCGTCTTGTGGGTGGAGCCTCTCAATGATTTTCAGCTGGGCGGTTTCAAGCTGGGCTTCTGGTTTGCCCAACAAGGCGCGATCTATGTCTTTATCATATTGATTTTTGTTTACGCCAGACTCATGGCGAGGTTAGAGAAACGGCTTAGTCTTGAGGAGCTTGGCGAGTGACGCTGACAGAGACAACCTACTGGGTGGTCGGTGCCACATTCGCAGTCTATATTTTGATCGCGATCCGCTCCAGAGCAGGTACAACACAAGAATTTTATGTGGCGGGAAAGGGGATTCACCCGGTGGCCAATGGCATGGCTACGGCGGCCGATTGGATGTCGGCGGCATCCTTTATTTCGATGGCAGGTCTGATTGGACTCTCCTATAACGGGTATGGAGGTTCCGTCTTCTTGATGGGTTGGACAGGGGGCTATGTCCTCCTCGCCATGCTCATTGCGCCGTATCTGAGAAAGTACGGAAAGTTTACCGTGCCCGAATTTATCGGCGACCGGTACTATTCCGATACTGCGCGAGTCGTAGCCGTTATCTGCCTCATCATCTGCTCGGTAACCTATGTGATAGGTCAAATGAAAGGAATCGGCGTTGCCTTCTCCCGCTTCCTCGAGACAGATTACGAAACTGGCCTCTTCTCGGGCATGGTGATTGTCTTTTTTTACGCTGTACTCGGTGGTATGAAGGGCATTACCTAC
Organism: Halieaceae bacterium; assembly: GCA_002683335.1. Classification (GTDB taxonomy): domain Bacteria; phylum Pseudomonadota; class Gammaproteobacteria; order Pseudomonadales; family Halieaceae; genus Luminiphilus. Next base: position 37,338 of record NYTE01000041.1, on the reverse strand, counting down.
ACCCAAATTGCCCAGTTTTGCGTGCTGATTTTTGCATACACGGTGCCAGCCATTTTTATCAGTTTGCAGCTGACAGGTCAGCCGATCCCTCAGTTGGGCTTGGGCTCTACGCTCGCCGATGGTACTTATCTACTGCAAAAACTCGACCAAACGCTTTTGGATCTCGGCTTTCAGGAATATACCACCTCAGTGCGAGGCAGTACGCTCAACATGGCGGCCTTCACGGCGTCACTAATGATCGGCACCGCCGGGCTACCTCATGTCATCATCCGGTTTTTCACCGTGCCTACGGTAAGTGCGGCGAGAACATCTGCCGGATGGGCATTGGTATTCATTGCGATTTTATACACTACCGCGCCCGCAGTTGCTGCAATGGCGCGGCTTAATATCATGCAGACGCTGCAACCCGAACCCAATCAGCATCTGGCCATTGAGGAGCGTCCGGAGTGGTTTAGGAATTGGGAGCGCACGGGGCTTTTGGGGATTGATGACAAGAATGGCGATGGCCGCATCCAGTATTCTGCTGACCCAGATACGAATGAACTCGTGACGTTAGATAACGATATTCTTGTACTGGCGAACCCAGAAATCGCCCAGTTGCCTCACTGGGTGGTTGCGCTGGTTGCGGCAGGAGGCTTGGCCGCTGCACTCTCGACCGCAGCAGGGCTATTACTCGCGATCTCATCGGCAATATCACATGATTTACTGAAAAGAACCTTCATGCCTCATATTTCCGAGCGGCAAGAACTAATGGCCTCACGGGTTGCTATGGCGGGCGCAGTGCTCGGTGCGGGATATCTGGGATTAAACCCGCCTGGATTTGCAGCGGGGACGGTAGCGCTAGCCTTTGGTTTGGCGGCATCCTCTCTTTTTCCGGCGCTTTTCCTGGGTATTTTTTCCAAAAGGGTGACGCGTGAAGGCGCTATTCTTGGCATGCTGGCGGGATTGGGCGTCACATTGGCCTATGTGTTTCAGCACAAAGGCATCATGTTCATACCGGGCACCGGTTTTCTCGGCGATATGCCTCCCAACTGGTTTTTGGGAATTGAGCCCAATGCTTTCGGCGTAGTGGGTGCCTTGGTTAACTTTGCTGTGACGTTGGCCGTAACCTATATGACCGCGCCTCCGCCTGCCGCAGTGCAACAATTGGTGGAGGAAATTCGCGTGCCCGTATCGCTTGAGCCTCGCTAGGTGTCGAGGATTTGAATGTTGTCGATCAGGCGAGTTTGGCCAAGGCGTGCCGCGGCAAAAAGCGCACAATCCTGTGTTGCGTCATGAGCGGCCGATAGGGTCGATATGGCCCGCAAATCGAGATAATCAACTGAAAATCCAGCTTGCTCTAGGGTTTTACGAGCAGCTATCAATATGGGGCGCGCGTCGTTAGCAGGGCTCGCTGCCAAGATTTCGGCGCTGTGCTGTAGCGTTTGCCATAGTAGCGGTGCAAGTGCCCGCTCGTTTTCGGAGAGATATTGATTGCGTGAACTCAGGGCAAGCCCATCCTGAGCTCGTTTTGTAGCGCCACTTTGAACATCGACGGGTAATTTCAGGTCGCGGGTCATTTTTTTGATAATCAGCAGCTGTTGCAGATCTTTTTCTCCAAAAATCGCAACGTCGGGCTTCACCAGTTGAAAAAGTTTGTACACAACAGTGCACACACCATCAAAATGCCCCGGGCGGTCTTTTCCACATAGCGCGTCTCCCAGCAGTGGCACATGAATAGCAGTTTCATTATTGCTCCCGTGAGGGTAGATGTCCGACGAACTGGGCGTGAAAACTATGTCGGCCCCCACGTTCCGCAGTGCAGAGAGGTCCGCCTCAAGCGTGCGTGGATACGTGTCGAGATCCTCATGCGCAGCAAACTGCATCGGGTTAATGAAGATTGACACGACAACAATGTCAGTTGCGTTGCTCGCTTGCTGAATCAGTGACAAATGGCCCTGATGGAGATTCCCCATCGTTGGCACAAGCCCGACGGTGGTGTTTTGGGCTCTCAGAGCTTGGAGCCCTTCACTTAATGCCTGTGAGTCAGCAGCGATAATCAACGCAGGTGCCTACGAGTACGTATGTTCTTCTCGGGGATATTTTCCAGATTTGACCGCGCTGACAAATGCTTGTAACGCAGCTTGAATAGATGTGGCGCCTTCCATGAAGTTCTGGACAAATTTGGGTGCCGTATCTGTCATACCCAACATATCATGCAGTACCAGTACTTGGGCATCAGTTCCGCCTCCCGCACCGATTCCGATTACCGGTATATCGAGCTTCGAGGAGATATCGGCTGCCAGTTCGGCGGGGATACACTCCAGAACCAGCAGGCTCGCACCCGCGTCCTGAATCTCCACCGCGTCAGCCAAAATTGATTTGGCTTCTTTTGGAGTCCGACCTTGGACCCTATATCCGCCAAAGACGTTCACCGATTGTGGCGTCAGCCCAAGGTGAGCGCATACGGGCACACCACGCTCAACCAGTCGGTGAATACTGTCGCTCAGCCAGGTACCGCCCTCTAGCTTGACCATTTGTGCGCCTGCCTGCATGAGTCGGGTACTGGCATGAAGCGTATCATCTGAATTGGAGAAGCTCATGAAAGGTAAGTCTGCAACGATCAGTGAGTGAGGACGCGCTCGTGCAACGCATTCGGTGTGATACGCCATTGAATCAAGTGATACGGGGATAGTGGTCTCATGCCCCTGTAACACCATACCCAAAGAGTCCCCAACCAAGATTGTTTCCGCACCGGCCTCACTTGCCAGCCTCGCAAAGGTCGCATCGTAAGCAGTAATCATCACAAACTTTTCACCTGATGCTTTCATCGCGTCGAGGGTGCTGATGGTGATGCGTTTTTTCATAGGGCGGACTCCCGGCCAGTCGCTGGCTGGTGCAAATCAGCTAAAAAAAGTGGGATTGAAGTAGTGGCGGCCTTTTTTAATGTCCAGCATATAGTTGATGAGCTGTTCATAATCTCTGTCACCCCGAGTGAGGTCAATATCGTTGGCGTTAATGATCAGCAGTGGCGCAGCATCGTAGTAGAGAAAAAACTCGCTGTACACTTCATTCAGTTGCTCAAGGTATGTCCGCTCGATGAGTCGTTCCGCATCAATTCCTCGTTTCTCGATCCTCTCCAACAGGCGATCAGGATTAGCCTGTAGATAGATAACAAGATCAGGTACGGGGGCGTCTACGCGCATCTTCTCAAAGACTTTCTGGTACAGCGCATACTCGTCGGCGTCGAGATTCACTCGCGCGAATAGTGGATCTTTTTCTAACACAAAGTCAGCGACGCGATTTTGGTCAAACATATCCCGTTGCTTGAGCTCCGTGATTTTCTGTACTCTTTGAAAAAGGAAGAACAACTGTGTCGCCAGCGCGGTTTGCTGCCGATTTTGGTAAAAACGCTCCAAAAATGGGTTCAACTCAGCCTCTTCCAGCAACAGCTCGTGCGCAAAAGTCTCAGCGATGCGACGCGCGAGTGTCGTTTTTCCCACGCCAATGGGCCCCTCGACGGCAATGTAGGTCGGTACTGTTCGTCCACTCAACGTTAGGCCATTAGAGGGCGTTTCCTCGCGCACAGCTATCCCTCCTGACGCCGCGATCATTCTGGAAACTCGCACAATACGCGAATCGCTTGCTCGCTGCATCGTGATCTAAGTTGTCCGAGTAGCCCTTGGCCCGGCAGAGCATAGGCTTCTCCAAGTAATTCGATGAGTGGGTCAAGAACGAAGCGGCGCTCGTGAGCTCGTGGATGGGGAATATCCAATTTATCGGAGTGCAGTATCAGGTCGTCAAAGAGCAAAAGGTCCAGATCGATACACCGTTCTCCCCAGCGTCGTGTGCGAACGCGCCCCATTTGCGACTCGATCTCCTGGAGGATTTTCAGTAGGGCCATGGGCTGAACTATAGAGTGGATTCGCACAACTGCATTGTAAAAATCCGGCTGGTCGTCGGGTCCTTGCGGCGAGGATAAATACACGCTCGAGGCAGCCAAAGTTTGCATTAGACTGTGATCACGTAGGTACGAATAAGCGATCGCAAGTTGGTCCATGGGCTCTTCAATGTTAGAGCCAATTCCGACAAATATGCTGCTCACGGATTGGCGGGGCGCCTGCGCCGACGACCACGGGGAGCTGGTTTTTCTGACCTGCCTCTCGCGCTGCCAACCAGTTCAGGATATTGCGCCTGTTTGTGCTCCCAGAACTCGCTGCAGTGAGTCGACATGTTGTTTGTCTGCTCTCTGAGCAGCAGTAGATCAAAAGCAGCCCTAAACCACCTGCGCGCTAATATGTCCCGCACTTTTTTAGGCTGCATACGCTCCAACCGCGGCTGAAGATCCCAAATATCCCGCATCGCTAGCGAGAAACGTTTCGGTACCGTGAGTCTGCGGCAGGCTTCCAGAACAATCTGCTGGCCCGCACTGTGCATGGCTTGAATGGGCGCTTCGCCGCCCGCGGCAAGCGCAGCGCTGCGGTGCTCTGCGGCGGGCCAGTAGAGTGCCGCTAAAAGGAAGGCGGGGGTGACCGAGCGCCCGTCGGCAACGCGCTGGTCGGTATTTTTGAGTGCTTTTTTCTGCAATGCGCACGCGCCTTCGTTAGACCCAGTAATGCAAGCGTTGTCACCCATGAGCGGGGACAACAAATCGAAGTGCGACAGAAGCAAAAAGGTGGGCTCAGAGAACCCATTCATGAAAAGCTTCAGCCATTCATCAAAGAGTCTCGCAGTCGGGATATCCGCGAGTAGATGACGGGCTTCGCCAATAGCGGCCTCGGTATCGCCCTCCAGATCGAAGCCCAATCTGGCGGCAAAACGGACTACCCTGAGCATGCGAACGGGATCTTCTGTATAGCGGTCGACTGGCTTTCCGATAATTCTGATCAGTTGCGCACTGATGTCATCAGCGCCGTTCAGCAGATCGATGAGTTGATGGGTGGTGGTGTTGTAATACAGCGCATTGATGGTCAGGTCACGCCGAAAAGTGTCTTCTTCAAGGGTGCCGTATACGTTATCGCGCAAAAGTCGCCCCGATTGGGCTGCCTGAGCAGTTTTATTGGATTGACCCGCATCGTGGTGTCCTCGGAAGGTGGTGACCTCGATTATCTCGCCACCTGCTCTGACATGGACGATTTGGAAGCGCCGGCCAATGATCCGCGCGTTCCGAAAGCATTGCTTGATCTCTTCAGGTTTGGCGTTAGTGGCAATGTCAAAATCTTTGGGTTGCTTGCCCAACAATAGATCGCGAATGGCGCCTCCCACCACGTAGGCTTCAAAGCCCGAACGCTGCAGATGGGCGACAACCTGCAATGCCCCTTTGGAAAATGCAGTAGGGTCAAGCCTCATAGCAGGGGGCTCAGCAGTTTGCACATCATGGGCTTGCCCACGATTTGGAGGCGGGCGTGGTAACGCCGCCACGGGGAGCTAAAGTGAGGTGGGCACGCGAGTCGTCTGGGAGTGCTGAAAGAAAGTTGAGGGTGCAACGAAACATGGGGAAGTTTCCTCCCCCACCCAGGTCCGTTATGACATCGTTGTTTTTATTGGGCCACTTTTTATTATTTCGGCTCTCCCACATATGCAGCAGGTTGTGTGCCACTTTGAAAAAAATGTCGATAAACAGGTAGTTGTTCATTTTTTGACCTAATTGGACTCAGTGTCGTTGCCAATAGTGTTACGTATTTGCACTTCGCTGTTACTTATTTGCACTGAGGCTGCCTTGCTCAGGCTAATTTTTGTTTGCTGCGGGGTATGCCAAAGCGTTGTCGACGCTCCCACAGACATTTGCGGCTAATGCCGAGTTTTTGTGCCAACTCGGTCTCATTCATGGCTTCTTGATGCTCGAGGACAAAGCGCTGAAAGTAGTCTTCCAAAGAGAGTTCGTCCGATGACTCGATGGCCTCGGTCGATGACGGAGCAACGGGTGGTTCTGGAAGGCCCGGTTCGACGGCGTTTGCTTTCGTGGGTAAATCGATCTGTAGGGTCGGTCCGGTGGACATTACCAATGCCCTTTCAATCACATTCTGTAGCTCTCTGACATTACCGGGCCAGTGATGTCCGGAAATCAGTCGCTGGCTGAGGCCGTTGAGAGGTCGCGGGGGCACTCCCAGTTTAACGGCCAACTGCTCAATGAACCATTGAGCCATCTCTATAATGTCCCCCCCACGATCCCGCAGAGGAGGTATGTCGAGTCGCAGCACGTCGATCCTGTAAAACAGGTCTTTGCGAAATTCGTTTTTGGCGGCCAATTGGGCAAGATCCCGATGGGTTGCGCAAATGAGACGTACATTGACGCGCTTGGTGACGACCGAACCGATTTGTCGAATTTCCCCTTCCTGTAGGAATCTAAGCAGTCTCGCCTGAGCCGCTAGTGGCAGCTCACCAATCTCATCGAGAAACAAAGTGCCACTATCAGCCGCCTCAATCAATCCGATACGATTGCTCGTCGCGCCCGTAAAGGCGCCCTTTTCGTAGCCAAAGAGCTCAGATTCGATCAATGTATCGGGAATCGCGGCACAATTGACTGTAATCAATGGCGCCATTCGGCGTTCGCTGGCAGTGTGTACCTGCCGCGCAGCCAACTCCTTACCTGTTCCCGTTTCACCGGTAATCAGCACTGTAGAGTCGGTTTGCGCGACTCGCAGAGCCATGTTTTTTAAGGACCGCATCGCCGGACAGTATTTGCTTCGGAACTCCCTCCCTTGTGCGCGGTCTGTCGAGAGCTTGGCATTCTCGGCACAGAGTTGCACGAGCCACTGAGTGACGTCTCCTATGGCGGCGGAGCGATCATAGATATCCAGCGCTCCCTCTCTTCCAGCGGCCAGTGCAGTAGTGGTATCCACCTGATTTGACAGGCGCGCCACGGGTGTTGGCCAGTAAGCCTTCTGGATTGAGCCGGAGTTCTGGCTATCATCATAGTCGCCGATGACGATAAGGTCTGACTGCTCACCTAGCCATTTTTGCCCTTCCGGATCAAAGTGAGTGTCGTGCACGACTTCAATATCATGCTCAGCCATTGCCGCCCGAATTTTTTCGAACAACGTTTGGCATGAGTCAATTAGGCGTACTTGCATGGCCCTCTCCGCCTTGGTTGATTTCCGGCAGTGTAACCACTCGGCGTCACCGGGCGAGTGAAAACGTAACACCTTATGTTACTGGTAAGGTGCTGCGTGTGCCAGTCCAGCAATCTAGTGCATGATCGAGGACCTCGCTCGGGGTTACCGCAGAAGAGGGAGGGTCGGATTGTGACAGGTGCTGTAGACAGCGCCGGAGAGTATTGGCCGGTATTGAGGCGCTGACGGCTTTCGCGCCCGTTTGCTTGCTTAACTTATTTCCATTCTCGTCGTAAATCACGGGCACGTGTGAGTAGTGCGGAGAGGTTAAACCCAGGATGTGATGCAGCCACCGTTGTCGATGTGTCGATTTGAGGAGGTCGGCGCCTCGCACCACGTGAGTGTGACGGGGTATGGCATCGTCGATAGCGGCCGCAAGTTGGTAGGCGAAAAGGCCATCGCGCCGCCGGACAATGAAATCAACCGGTATTTCGTTTTTCACAACCGGTTGAAAACCGAGAAAACCATCCTCAAAACCGCACATGTTGTCGACCTGCACTCTGACTCGGAGGCTGTGTGGTGCCTCTCTGTCTACCAAGGTTTCTTGACAATTTTGACCACACGCCCCTAACGCATTGAGATGGGTGCGAGTGCATAGGCATCTAAAAAGCCAGCCATCATCCTCGAGTTGCTGCAGCGCTTGCTCGTAGGCTGGGGCAGAGTGTGATTGATAGGCGACGGGACCGTCCCACTGCAGGCCATGTTGGATAAGTGTTGAAAGTATGCCCTCGGCGCTACCGTTTACTTGTCGTGGGGGATCTATGTCGTCTATCCGGAGATGCCAAACCCCTCTGTTCTGTCGCGCATCTAGAAAGCTCGCCACCGCCGCTACCATTGAGCCAAGGTGCAGTGGGCCCGTCGGCGAAGGAGCAAACCTGCCCCGGTAGGTGGTTGAGCTCACATTGGGCCTAGGCGGTTCAACCCAGTTCCTGTCTTTCCTTTATTTCAGCCAGCGTTTTACAGTCGATGCAAAGCGTAGCGGTGGGTCTAGCCTCAAGGCGTTGGACCCCGATCTCGATGCCGCAGGCGTCACAATAGCCGTAGTCGTCATTTTGTAGCCGATCAAGTGTGGAATCTATTTTCTTAATGAGTTTTCGCTCTCTGTCCCTTGTTCGCAGTTCGAGGCTGAATTCCTCTTCTTGCGTTGCTCGGTCAGCTGGGTCAGGGAAATTCGCGGCTTCGTCTTTCATGTGGGAGACCGTGCGCGTGACTTCGTCAACAAGTTCCCCTCGCCAATTGAGCAAGATACCGCGGAAGTGCTCAATTTGTTCATCGTTCATGTAGCTTTCACCGCGTCCTGGTTTGTAGGGCTTGAAATCATCGAAGTTTTGCAACTGACCAACAGCCCGTGCCAATTTTGGCTTTCTTTTGGCTGAGGTTGCTGCCTTGGCAGGTGTTTTTCTCGCGGTGTGAGCGGCTACTTTTTTGACTGTTGTTTGTTTTTTAGCGGGTNNCTTTTTAGCGNNTGCTTTCTTTTTAGCGACTACTTTCTTTTTAGCGGGNGCCTTTTTAGCGACTNCTTTCTTTTTAGCGGGTGCCTTTTTAGCGACTACTTTCTTTTTAGCGGGCGCCTTTTTAGCGACTACTTTCTTTTTAGCGGGCGCCTTTTTAGCGACTGCTTTCTTTTTAGCGGGTGCCTTTTTAGCTACTGCTTGCTTTTTAGCGGGCGCCTTTTTAGCGACTGCTTTCTTTTTAGCGGGCGTCTTTTTGGCTACTGCTTTCTTTTTAGCGGGTGCCTTTTTGGCCTTGGCACTGGCGGGTTTTCGACTGGCCATGATGATGATTTCCCTCTTTGTGTAGCGCGGCGGACACCGCCGGTTCTCTTTCGGGCGACGCAAATTATCAGATCTCTTCGATTGGTGCTAGGGGTGATTTTGGCTTTGTTGGCGCTTCAGTGATCTAAAGCTTTATCATTCGCGCCACTGGCACAGACGGTTGAGAGGTATGGATTTTCCAGAACTTGCGGAGGGGCGACTAGTAAAGCGCTATAAGCGGTTTATCGCCGATGTGCGACTCTCTGCGACTAGTGATCTGATTTGCGCTCATTGCCCCAATACGGGGGCCATGACGGGCTGTCAGCCCTCCGGGGGCAAGATCTGGTTATCGTTTCATGACGTCCAACACCGCAAGCTCAAATGGACTTGGGAGCTGGTAGAAACGGACACGGGTTTGGTTTGTGTCCATGCGGCACTCGCGAACCGGGTAGTGGCAGAAGCTATTGAGCATGGTTTTTTCGCCTCTTTATGGCCTGCTGAGGCACCTTGGTGTCGCGAAAAACCATTGGGCGCGGGATCACGAGCTGACTTTTTCATTGACTGGAAGCAAGGTGTTTTTATCGAGGTGAAAGCGGTTTCATTACATTTAGGTGGGGGAGAGGGGGCCTTCCCCGACGTTGTCAGCACTCGAGCAACCAAGCACTTACTTGAGTTGGTAGCGGCGAGACAAAAGGGTTACCGAGTCCTACTGATATTTTGTGTCATGCACACCGGTATTAGCGCTGTATCACCGGCCGAACATATCGATCCGGCCTACGCCCGACACCTGGAGTGGGCCGTTGCAAGTGGGCTTGAGGTTTTTACGCTTTTCAATGACATAACCACAAGTGGCATTTATCCTCAACGTCTTGTGGGTGTGGAGGATTGAGCGCTGTGGAGGACGCCTCGGTAGTGTTAGGCATCCACTCAAGGCATCTTACTGCCTTACAAGAGCGATTCCTGGCGGAACCGGCCACTGTGGCTGCGTTCGATCGACTGACTAAACGAGCAGCCGCTGCTGGGTTTGATCTGCGGGTCGCTTCGGCTTTTAGAGACTACGACCGCCAAACTAAGATCATTAATCAAAAATGGACTGGCGCTCGCCCGGTTAAGGATGTCTTGGGTCTGCCGCTATTGCGCGAACAGGTGAGTGATTTACAGTGGCTGGAAGCGATCCTGCGGTTTTCTGCGCTGCCGGGCACATCGAGGCATCATTGGGGCACCGATTTGGATATTTGGGACGCCGCAGCAGTATGCGGCGATTATCAGCCAGCGCTTGAGCCACCCGAGTACGAGCANGGTGGTGTTTTTGCAGAGATGACCTTTTGGCTGGATGCGCTGATCATTGCAGATGATGCCGAGGGTTTCTACAAGCCCTATGACACTGACTATGGCGGCGTCGCACCCGAAGCGTGGCACATCAGTTACCGTCCTGTGGCGTCAGCGCTTCAAAAACAGCAGCAGGTCGATCTCTGTTGGCCGCTCTGGCGCGGCGAAGCGGATCCTGAGGGTAATCGGCATGAGGCATTGGCCATGTTGGCGTTACTAGAGCCCCATGCGGACGATTTATTCACAAGGTTTGTGTTGGTATGAGCGCCTAGGAATATTCAGCGTTTCGAGATGCTGCATGACCCATGTTCAACCATGCAGTAACGGCGACGCAGTTTGGATGGAAGTAGGTGCGCGACTAAGGCTTTCGCCACGACGGGCATCGCTTCGGAACCAACACCTGTTTGAGACGGGTATAACGCGGCAATCCTCGCTGGTACTGGGGGTAGGCCTCACCAGCAATGAGTGGCTCAAAATAGGCTCTTGCCTGAGGGGTGATGCCAAAACCATCTCTAGTGATGAACCGCCGCGGCATTTTCTTTTCACGGTTGGCAACGCGACTCAGTGGCACCGGCTCAATAGACCAGCGGTAGGGGCGATTTGATGTCCGTTTGATGGCCGGCATTACGGCATTTGAGCCGGCTACCGCCGCTTGAACCGCGGCTTTTCCCAGGGCGAACGCCTGATCAACATCTGTTTGGCTGGCGATATGGCGCGCGGCGCGTTGCAAGTAATCTGCGACCGCCCAGTGGTACTTGTAACCGAGCGCATCTCTAATCATTTCGGCGAGCAGGGGGGCCAAGCCACCGAGCTGGGCGTGACCAAAAGCGTCTCGTTCACCCTGATCAGATAGCAATTTGCCATCGGCGGTGCTAGCACCCTCAGAAGCAACAATTACGCAGTAGCCATAACGTTCAACGCACTCCGCTACCCGCTTTAAGAACCGGTCTCGATCAAATGCGATCTCAGGGAAAAGAATAATATGAGGCGCATCACCGCGCTCGTTGGCTGCAAGCGCGCTGGCGCCAGCGATCCAGCCGGCGTGACGGCCCATCACTTCTAGAATAAAGACCTTGGTAGAGGTAGCACACATTGACGCGACATCCATTGCTGCCTCCTGCGTCGATATGGCGACATATTTGGCAACCGAGCCGAAGCCCGGGCAGTTATCAGTGAGTGGTAAGTCATTATCGATTGTCTTTGGAATGTGAATGGCCTGAATGGGAAATCCCATGCTAGCGCTGATCTGAGACACCTTGAGACAGGTATCTGCCGAGTCGCCGCCGCCGTTATAAAGGAAATATCCAATATTGTGGGCTTCGAATACGGCAATAAGACGCTCATATTCGGTACGATTTTCGGAGAAGCTTCGGAGCTTGTAGCGGCAGGAACCAAACGCGCCCCCTGGAGTGCTGATCAGTCCCTCGATGGCGCGGGAGCGCTCCTTTGAAGTGTCGATAAGGTTTTCCTGTAGTGCACCTAAAATCCCGTTTTGTCCAGCCAGTACTTTGCCAATCTGATCGGGATATCGCTTTGCTGTTTGGATCACGCCTGCAGCTGATGCGTTTATTACTGGAGTCACGCCGCCAGACTGGGCGTAAAAAAGGTTGCGTTTACTCATGGTCTGGCACCGTCGTCAGATAATTTGGACGGGATACGGTAGACCGCACTGCACACAATGGCAATGTGCGCGTGCTAATCTCCGATACGCGAGGGAGTCTTTTTGTCAGATCACATTCACATACTCGGTATTTGCGGTACTTTCATGGGAGGGTTGGCACTGCTTGCCAAAGACCGTGGATTTACCGTGACGGGCTCTGATAGAAATATCTACCCGCCCATGAGCACGCAGCTCGCTGATAGTGATATTGGACTCACCGATGGCTACGATGCCGCGCAGCTTGAGCCTGCACCCGATTGCGTTGTTGTTGGCAATGCACTTTCTCGCGGCAATGCCGCGGTAGAAGCCATGTTGTCTGCGGGACTGGACTATACCTCTGGGCCGGAGTGGCTGGCTCGTCATGTCTTAAGGCAACGATGGGTGTTGGCGGTATCGGGTACCCATGGCAAGACTTCTACTGCTAGCATGCTTGCGTGGATCCTCGATTTTGCTGGATTAGATCCCGGTTTTTTGATTGGTGGTGTGCCGGTGAATTTTGGCGTCTCGGCGCGCCTGGGTTCAGGTATGTACTTTGTTATTGAGGCTGATGAATACGATTCGGCTTTTTTTGACAAGCGTTCCAAGTTTATCCACTACCGACCCAGTACCCTGATTATCAATAATCTGGAGTACGATCATGCAGATATCTTTCCGGATCTTGCCGCTATTGAAAATCAATTCCACCACTTGGTCCGGTGTGTCCCGGCGCCGGGTGCCATCATCAGGGGCGAGAGTGATGCCATTGACCGAGTGTTGGCACGCGGTGTGTGGACGCCGGTCCATTCGATCACCCAGCATTCAGCTTCAACTTACCGTGACGTGTCGACCGAAGGCTGTTCTTGGCGTTTACTATCTGCGCAGGCCGATCAGTTGGAGATCCGGTCTCCAGATGGCGAGACAGCTCGCTTGTCCTGGCAACTGGTGGGGGATCACAACGCATGGAACGCGACAGCTGCTATATCAGCGGCGCTGCATATCGGCGTGCCTCTCAAGAAGTGCGTGGAGGCACTGTCGGATTTCACCGGTATCAAGAGGCGGTTGGAGCTGTTGGGCAAGCCGGGTGGCGTAGCCGTTTATGACGATTTTGCTCATCACCCGACAGCGATAGAGACTACGCTTGCCGCCTTACGTGCCGCGGAGCCCAGGGGTAAGCTGGTTGCGGTTGTTGAACCCCGCTCCAATACGATGCGAATGGGTCAACATCGGGATCAGCTTGCGCCATCTGCAGTGGCTGCTGATCACGTTCTGTGGTTTCAGCCCGCAGAATTAAACTGGGATTTAGCAGCCGTTGTAGAGAGCCACGCTGGGCAACGCGTTTTCTCGGATGTGGAACAGATTATTGAGACTGTTACCCAGTTGGTGGAGCCAGGAGACAGCGTTGTGGTGATGAGTAATGGTGGGTTTGACGGTTTACATGATCGACTCTGTGAGCGGTTGGCTGTGGGGTCTCCTCAGTGAGCATGGTTGATGCTTTTTACAGGCGATTACTCCGCCAGCCTTGGGGAGTTATTGGCGTTTTCATCTTATTGCTGGGGTTATCTCTCTCGCAACTGCCCAACCTTAGATTGGATGCCTCCTCGGACTCACTGCTTTTGCAGGGTGACCCCGATTTGGCTTATTTCAGAGAATCATCCGCCAAATATCAGGGTAGCGAGTTTTTGGTTCTGACCTGGGAGCCGGAGGCACAGCTACTTTCTCCTGATTCTCTGGAGCCGCTGGCCGCCATGGTAGACGAGCTGAGGCGCATCGAGGGCGTTGCTGAGGTGACGACGTTGCTGGACGTGCCCTTGTTGGAGAGCCCGCCCCTGACGCTTACGGATCTCGCTCGTGCTGACAGTATGCCCACACTCCGCGATAGCGGGGTGGATCGCGATCTAGCGCTGAAAGAGCTAACGACGAGCCCCGTGTATCGCAACTTGTTGGTCAGTGATGAAGGCGATCTGACTGCGGTGCAGGTCCTGATAGAGGGTGATGAAGAATCAGCGGCGTTGCTTGAAGTGCGGGAATCTTTGCGGTTGAAGGCGCTGCGAGGAGAAATTACTGAGCCTGAGCGGCTGAAGTTGGCGCAGACAGAGGCGGCATACGATCAAGCACTGGCCAAGCTGGCGACTGAACGAGATCGCATGGTGAACGCTGTGCGGGGCGTTGCTGAGCGATTCAGACCCTATGCACGCATTTTTGTGGGCGGTGTCCCCATGATTGCTGCCGACATGATGGCATTTGTCCGCTCGGACCTGGTGACCTTCGGTACCGCCATTTTGTCGGTTATGGCGTTGGTGTTGGCGCTCATCTTTAGACACTTCAAGTGGGTGATCATACCGCTCATTACCTGTACTGCGACGGCGAGCTTTTTGTTGGGGGTGCTCGCTGGCACCGACTGGCGTATGACTGTCATTTCTTCCAACTCAGTCGCCGTTTTGCTCATTGTGACATTGTCGCTCTCTATTCACTTGGTAGTTCGCTACCGGGAACTGCACCGCCTGCAACCGGCCGCGACGCGCATTTCACTGGCGGTGGACGCTGCCCGATTGATGTTGGTCCCTTGTCTCTATACGGCCATGACTACGATTGTCGCTTTTGCCTCTTTAGTGGTCGCTGGTTTGCAACCCGTGATCGATTTTGGATGGATGATGACGACCGGCATTGTGCTGGGGTTCTGCACAGCGTTTATTCTCGTTCCTGCTCTGATGGTGGTGATTCCCGACAAAGCGATGGCCGGTACTCCCGGTCCGGATTCATCACTGACGCAGCGATTTGCTGAAGTGGTGAAAGGTCATGGCACTGTGGTCGTGGTTGTTACATTACTGCTCGCGGCGATCTCTATTGCGGGCATTCGCGCGCTTAAGGTCGAAAACCGGTTCATTGATTACTTTAAGGAGCACACAGAAATCTATCAAGGCATGGAATTATTGGACGCCCGACTCGGAGGCACCATTCCCCTTGATGTGATTTTATTGGCCCCGCAAGAACCCGAGGCCGAAGCCAGTGTGGCCACATACTCAGAGGTGGATGGCGGCTGGGATGGCGATGACGCATTTATGGATGATGGTTTCGGTATCGACTTTAGTTTTGACAGCGAAGACACGACCTCCGCCGGTTATTGGTTTACCGTGCCTGGGCGACAACTGATCGATGATGTCCACGCTATGATCGAGGCAAGGGAAGAGTCGGGCAAAGTCCTCTCCCTATCTACCGCTTTTGAGGTGATGGATGGCCTATATGGAGGGCAATTGGGGGGGGTTGAGCTCGCATTGATCGAAAATAGCTTGCCCGGTGACGTAAACCGGGCGTTGATCAGTCCCTTTTACTCGCCCGAAAATCAGGAAGCGCGGATTAGCGTGAGAGTCATGGAAACGAGTGAATCTTTGCGGCGTGATGCCTACCTGCGTGAGTTGCGTGAGCAGATTCTCACTGAGACGGGCCTGGACGCAAGCCGAGTTCGATTCACTTCTCTGCTGGTTTTGTATAACAACGTGCTGCAAAGCCTATTTCAGTCGCAGATCATGACTCTCGGTGCGGTATTTATTGCCATTGGTCTAATGTTTTGGGCGCTCTTTCGCTCTCTCTCAATCGCGTTGTTGGCGCTGGCGCCCAATATTCTTGCCGCAGGCTTAGTGCTCGGGCTGATGGGATTGACGGGCATTCCTCTCGATATCATGACCATCACTATTGCGGCGATTGTGGTGGGTATCGGGGTGGATGACTGTATCCACTATCTGCACCGATTCAGAGACGAAGTGGCGGTTGATCAAGATTATCAAGCTGCGATGTTCCGCAGCCATGGCAGTATTGGGCGCGCAATGTATTACACCACTCTGACCGTCGTCGTGGGGTTCGCCATGTTGACCCTTTCAAACTTTACACCCAGCCTGTATTTTGGCGTGCTGACCGTGGTGGCAATGATCGCTGCGGTGGCCGGCGCACTGTTATTACTGCCTCAGTTGATTCTGATCTTCCGGCCATTTGGACCCGGGCGATAGGTGTGCAGTGTCGTCTACATTGCGGAGCCTGCTGCATAGCGCCTTCTATTTCGATACCTTTCTGGGGTATGCCGCACGGTAAGCCCGCGGATGTAGCTTGTGTGCATTTGTCAGCAGAGGCATTGTGCTTGTTATTTGATGATCCTCGGCGACCGGCCGTTTGTAGTAGCTTCCAGCCTGAGAGCGCAGTGTGCGGCCAGACCAGAGAGGAGGCGCTCCATCTGTTGGAAAGCCTAGAACTAAGGACCGCTCCGCCATGCTGACCGAAATAGCACTCTTTCCACTGTCTTCTGTGTTGATGCCTCTATCGCGAATACCGCTCCAGATTTTTGAAAAGCGCTACGTCGATTTGGTGGCTCGGTGTATGCGCGAGAACGAGGGCTTTGGTGTGGTTTGGCTGCAGCAGGGTTCAGAGGTGTCCGGGGGATCCCTTGACTTGCCCGATATCAGCCAGCTGGGGACCAATGCGCTGATAGTAGACTGGGATCAGCTGCCGAATGGTTTGTTGGGCATTTCGATAGAGGGGCGTCAGCGGTTCGCTGTTGAATCTGTGTGGAGGGAGGCCGACGGTCTGATCAAGGCAGAGGTGTTACTTGATGCGCCTCCGGGTAAAGTCGCGCTGCCGAACCAGTATGATGGACTCGCCGAGGTTTTGAAGAGTCTTCTGCGGCACCCTCAGGTCAGTCAGCTGAACTTGCCCCTCGACTTCGCAGACGGGTGGACAGTGGGCTTCCAGTTGGCGCAGCTGCTGCCCCTCGATGAGTCAATTAAACATGCGCTCCTCGGTGTCGATTCGCTCGAGCAACTCCTTGAGGAGCTCGATAAACTGCTGAGGGAAATGAGCGGTGAAGAGCCAGCTTAATTACGCTTCTGATCGCGGTTGGCCCTTATGGATTGGGGTAGTGGAGGATGACTCATGGTATATGACCTGAAAATATCCGGTGGGTTGGTGGTCGATGGCACCGGGCATCCGGGTCGAAGAATGGATGTTGGCGTTGTTGATGATCGCATTGTTGCTGTCGGGGATCTGAAAGAGGCGGCACATCAAGAGATAGACGCCACCGACCGTGTCGTGATTCCTGGATTTGTTGATATCCATACCCATTACGACGGACAGGCCACCTGGGACCCCGAGATGGCGCCTTCCTCATGGCACGGTGTTACGACGGTCGTAATGGGGAATTGTGGCGTCGGTTTCGCACCGGCAGCGCCGGATCGGCGAGAGTGGTTGGTCGGTTTGATGGAAGGCGTAGAAGATATTCCAGGAAGCGCTCTTACCGAGGGAATGAGCTGGGACTGGGAGTCATTTCCAGAATATCTGGATGCTTTGGAAAAACTGGATCGTACAATCGACATTGCCGCCCAGGTACCTCACGGCGCAGTCCGTGCTTATGTCATGGGTGAGCGTGGGGCCGCAAACGAAGAGCCTACTGAAACCGAGATCGCCCGTATGTCAGCGATTGTTGAAGAGGGCCTCAAAGCGGGCGCGCTCGGTTTTTCGACTTCCCGAACTGTTCTCCACAAGTCTGTCGATGGTGAGTTGGTGCCCGGTACTACCGCGGGTAAGGATGAGCTACTTGGCATTGGGCAAGGGCTCAAGCGCGCTGGACACGGGGTATTCGAGATGGCGAGTGACCTTCTCCCCGAGTGGGATGAGTTTCAGTGGATGGGTGATTTAAGTCGGGAGACCGGAGCGCCTGTCACGTTTACCGCTTTGGAGTCACCCATTAAAGGCTTGTCCTTTGCGGAGCAGCTTGAACAGATGCGTGACCAGAATGCCACTGGTGCGAGGATCGTGGCGCAAATCTCTATGCGAGGGACGGGCCTGATTCTTGGTTGGCGAGCGACGTTTCACCCTTTTTCGCAGCGAGCAAGCTGGAGGGCGATTGCTGGCAAGTCTTGGGAGGAACAATGGCGGCATCTCAATGATCCTGTTTTTCGGGCGCAATTACTGGGCGAGCGCGGGGAACCTACGGGCAGTGACCTGCAATTGATCGCTGATCTGATGGAAAGCGCTTTCTCTATGCAGTACGAAATGCGACCAGGCTTCAATTACGAGCCGACGGCAGCGCAATCGATCGAGCAATGCGCCAGTCAAGAGGGCGTGACCCCCGACGAATACGCTTACGATTTCATGATGCGCGAGGGTGGCTCGGGCATGATTTATTTCCCTCTGCTGAACTATGCCAATGGCAATCTCGATTTCCTCGAAAATGCACTCAACTCCGACGATTGCGTGAACTCACTCTCCGATGGCGGTGCTCATTGCGGCACCATTTGCGACGCGGCCGCAACGACCTTCATGCTGCAACATTGGGTGCGTGACAGAAGCCATGGTCGCCTGCCTCTGGAGTATGCGATCAAGAGGCAATGCCGAGATACGGCGAGACTATACGGACTGATGGACAGGGGTGTGATCGATACTGGATATCTGGCGGATCTGAATATCATCGATTTAGAGGCGATGCACTTAGAGTTGCCGACGGTCGCTTTCGATCTGCCGGCCGGAGGCAGGCGCTTATTGCAGACTGCGAAAGGTTACGACTGCACGATCAAATCGGGCAAGGTCACGTTCAGAAACGGGACCGCTACCGGAAGTTTTCCTGGCGGCGTTATTCGAGGCCCTCAGCCTGCACCGTTAGCGGCCAACCGCCCAGAGCTTGCCAGCGGTTAACGATGAGACAGAACAGCTCAGCGGTCTTTACAGCATCATAGTGAGCCGAATGTGCCTCGTTATTGTCAAAGGGAATGTCCGCCAGGGAGCAGGCTCGAGCCAGTACGGTATGCCCGAAAGCCAAGCCTGCCAGCGTCGCGGTATCGAAGTAGGAAAAGGGATGGAAAGGGTTTCGCTTTAGGCCCGCTCGTTCAGTAGCCACATTGAGAAAGCCGGCATCGAAGTGCGCGTTGTGGCCGACGAGCACCGCGCGGTTGCACTGGTTTTCTTTGACCGACAGCCTGATGATGCTGAATAACTCCCCCAGCGCGATGGCTTCCGGTACGGCTCCCCGGAGCGGATTTTCCGGATCAATCCCAGTAAATTCCAGTGCCGCAGGGTCCAGATTGGCGCCCTCGAACGGCTCGATGTTGCGGCTGTGAGTGGCCTCTATTACCAACTCTCCCTGCTCGTTCATCGCCAGCTGTGTGATCGCCATTTCGAGTAACGCGTCGGTGTGACAGTTAAAGCCCCCCGTTTCAATATCGACTACGACCGGAAGAAAACCACGGAATCGATCTTTCATGAGTGGCATTTGAATGTCAGACACTGGCTTGGTGTGTAACCGTCCAGTGCACCACTTCCCCAGCCCGGATCGGCACCAGGCGACAATCTCCCAATGCGATGTCAGATGGAATTGATTGGGGTGACTTCACGAGTGTGATGGAACGGGTATTGCGCGGCAGTTTGTAAAAATCTGGGCCATGGAAGCTGCTGAATGCCTCGAGATGTTCAAGCGCATTTTCCTCCTCAAAGACTTCCGCATATAGGGGTAACGCAGCATGCGCGGTATAGCACCCAGCGCAGCCACAACTGGATTCTTTATCGGCTTTCGTATGGGGAGCAGAATCTGTCCCCAAGAAAAATCTTTGATGTCCCGAAGCAACAATGGCGCGTAAAGCCAGTTGATGGCGATTTCTTTTGAGTACAGGAAGGCAAAAAAAGTGAGGTCTGATACCACCCACCAGTAGGTCATTCCGGTTGTACAGTAAATGATGCGCTGTAATCGTCGCCGCTGTTCTTTCCCCGGATTCACAGACAAATTGCACTGCGTCTTCGGTCGTAATGTGCTCAAAGACGATACGTAATTCGGGAAATTCTCGCCTGATGGGCACCAGCGACGTGTCGATAAAGGCCTTCTCTCGGTCAAAAATGTCGCAATCGGGGTCGGTCACTTCCCCATGAACCAGCAACGGCAGGTCGTAGCGTTCCATCATTGCTAGCACCGGATAGAGCGGATCCAATGCCGTAACGCCCGAGGCGGAGTTGGTGGTCGCGCCGGCGGGGTACAGCTTTACGCCGTGAATATGAGGGCAGTCAGCCGCCGCGATAATGGTCTCTGCATCGGTTTGGTCCGTGAGGTAGAGGGTCATGAGCGGTTCAAAGGGTCTGTCTGTTGGCACGTGAGCACGGATTCGCTCTCTGTAGGCGAGTGCGTCGGCCACCGAAGTCACCGGCGGTGTGAGGTTGGGCATGACAATGGCCCTCCCTGCCCACTGCGCAACATCAGGTACGGTGGTCGCAAGCGCCGCATGGTCCCGCAGGTGGATATGCCAGTCGTCAGGTAGTGTCAAAGTGAGAGCAGTCATGGCAACAGGTATCTCTTAGCAGCCGGCAGTGTAGCAGAGGTCATCGACGGTCAGGCTTCTGTCTGGTATGCAGGCGGTTGCAGTCGTAAACTACGGCCCCCTTTTTTATCAGGTGAACTTATGTCGACGATCAGCAAAGTCGTACTGGCCTACTCCGGCGGTCTCGATACCTCCGTTATCGTGAGGTGGTTGCAAGAGACGTATCAGTGCGAGGTGGTCACGTTTACTGCCGACATCGGGCAGGGAGAGGAAGTTGAACCCGCTCGTGTCAAAGCGGAGGCATTGGGGGTCGAGGAGATCTATATCGAGGACCTTCGCGAGTCATTCGTGAAAAACTTTGTTTTTCCGATGTTTCGTGCCAACACTGTGTATGAAGGCGAGTATCTTTTGGGCACCTCTATTGCGCGCCCGCTTATTGCTCAACGACTGGTTGAGATTGCCAATGAGACGGGTGCTGATGCGATTGCTCACGGGGCAACCGGAAAAGGCAACGATCAGGTGCGTTTTGAGCTCGGGGCCTACGCTCTTAAGCCGGGCATCCAAGTGATTGCGCCATGGAGAGAATGGGACCTTAACTCTCGCGAGGCTTTGATGACGTATTGCCGGGAGCGTGATATTCCAGTTGATTTTGCGAAGGCACAGAAGAAGTCTCCATACTCCATGGATGCGAATCTGCTCCACATCTCCTACGAGGGTGACATTCTTGAGGATCCTTGGTTACCTCCTGAGGAAGATATGTGGCGTTGGACGGTGAGTCCTGAGGCAGCGCCAGACCGATCCGAAGAGCTCACCATGACATTTAAGCACGGCGACGTGGTTGCTATTGATGGGCAGACACTGACCCCTGCGCAGGTATTGGCAACGCTGAACGAGCGTGGCGGGGCAAACGGAGTGGGACGCGCAGATATTGTCGAAAACCGTTATGTTGGCATGAAGTCCCGCGGGTGCTACGAAACACCGGGTGGCAGCATTCTTTTGCGGGCGCACAGAGCGATGGAGTCCATCACACTTGATCGAGAAGTGGCACATTTGAAAGATGAGCTCATGCCGCGCTATGCCAAACTGATTTACAACGGCTATTGGTGGTCCCCCGAGCGGCATGCGTTACAGGCTGCGATTGATCAAACTCAGAGCGTGGTGAATGGCGAGGTACGGCTGTCATTGTACAAAGGCAATGTGACTGTGGTGGGGCGGCGATCCAGCGATTCACTCTTTGACGCACGAATTGCAACTTTCGAATCTGACGATGGTGCCTATGATCAAAAAGACGCGGAGGGCTTCATTAAACTGAATGCTTTGCGCCTGCGTTTGGCCGCTCAAAAAGGTAGGCAGCATCAATAGATGGGTGGTCGAGCAATTTTGGTACAGCCGCATACCAAAACCGGTAGAGTGGCAAATGAGTCGCCTTACATGGCGTTTAAGGCGGTCTTTGTGAAAAAAGTGTCGAGGCCAAAGCGCGGGAAGTCCGGTAGGAGTGCGTCATGAACTCAGAGGTCAAAATAACAGAACCATTGATCGCTGATGCGGAATGCTTTGATGTGATCATCATTGGAGCAGGTTTGTCGGGTATCGGCACCGCAGTGCGGCTGCAGAGAGATTGTCCAGATCGACGCTTCTTGCTGCTGGAAAGAAGAGACGCGATTGGCGGCACCTGGGATCTGTTCCGTTATCCGGGAATACGGTCTGATAGCGACATGCATACGCTGGGTTATGACTTTAAGCCTTGGGAGGCTGAGGAAACCATCGCGGACGGCCCCTCTATCCTGGAGTATGTTAACGAAACTGCTGATGAGTATCGTATTAGCGATCATATTCGTTTTCGTCAAAAGCTGGTGTCGGCTGACTGGTGCAGTGAGCGCGGCCAGTGGCAGCTGAGTGTGGAAACCCTAGAGGGCATCCGGCACTATCGATGCGGTGTGCTGATGATGTGTGCGGGCTATTACAGCTACGAAAAAGGATACGAGCCAGAATTTGAAGGCAAGTCAAACTTCCGAGGCGAATGGATTCATCCTCAGTTCTGGCCGGATTCCGTGGAGTATGAAGACAAGAGGGTGGTAGTCATTGGTTCGGGCGCCACGGCTATGACCCTAGTCCCCAATATGTCTCGTAAGGCCGCACACGTGACGATGCTGCAGCGCTCGCCCACCTACGTTATCTCGCGGCCCTCTGTGGATGGCCTCGCTAATTGGTTGAGACGTTATTTGCCTCCCCAGCTCGCTTACAACATTGTGCGTTGGCGCAATACGCTATGGCAGCAGTGGATGTACCGGCTGACCCGAGTTGCTCCGGGAATAGTGAAACGTTCCCTGCTTAAGAAGGTGCGAGAGGAAATTGGTGGATTGGTCGACATCGAGAAACACTTTACGCCTAGCTACAATCCGTGGGACCAGCGACTGTGTCTGGTGCCTGATGATGACTTATTCCGAGCTATTCAATCGGGGAAGGCATCGGTGGCCACGGATCACATTGAAAAAATTACTGATCGAGGTGTCGAGCTGGTGTCGGGCGAGCAACTCGACGCCGACGTCATCGTTTGTGCGACCGGCTTGGAGCTGGTCATGCTGGGTGGGGCGGAGTTCACCCTGGATGGTGAAGCGATCGATCTCGCAAACGAATGGACTTACAAGGGAATGATGTGTTCTAACATTCCGAACATGGTGCACACCTTTGGCTATATCAATGCGTCATGGACTTTGCGAGCTGACCTGATAGCGACCTGGTTGTGTCGTTTACTCAATCATATGCGTACCGAGGGTATGAAGACGGCTACTCCGCGGATCTCAGAGGATCTGGCCGCCACGATGAGCCGGCGATTTTGGATTGATGATTTTTCCGCCGGTTACATGCAACGAGTCATGCATCGATTCCCCAGGCAAGGCGATCGCATGCCCTGGATAAACCCCCAGGACTATCGCAAAGACCGTAAGATGTTCCGGGATGACCCCATCGTCGACAGTGCTTTGGTGTTTGAGCCAGCGGCGTCATCTGCAGCTGTATCTGCGCTGGAGGGAGTGGGGTAGTCACATGACGGCGCACGGCTTGCAGGAGAGCAGTGTTTACTGTCCTTATTGTGGTGAAGCCATCGAGGTCTTGTTGAACCCGGAAGATGTAGGCGGGGAATATGTAGAAGACTGCCAGGTTTGTTGCCGCCCTATCGAATTTAGATTGAGGGAGTCAGCGGGTGGATGGTTGGAGGCTGAGGTGCGCTCCGACAGTGATTAGTCGCTTCCTAGTGAAAATCTCTGGATTGAATAACCAGTGCGGTTAGGCTGTCACTGTGGTCCTCAAGGGTGCTGGCGATTACATGCACTACCCCTTCGCGAGATTCGATCGTACCTTTTACCAGTAAGAGTTGTGCTGTCATTAAGGCCTGACGATGTCGCTCCTGTACGGCAGGCCAGACAATCACGTTGATATTTCCTGTTTCATCTTCCAGCGTCAGAAATACGACCCCTGAAGCAGTACCCGGGCGTTGGCGGCAGGTCACCAGGCCAGCCACTCGAACAAAACGGTGGTTATTGAGTTTTTCGAGGCCTTTTTGTTGTTGGCACTGGCTGAAAGGCTTCTGTTTGCGCAGCAGTGCCAGCGGATGTGCACGCAGAGTGACACCGGTGCTTTGATAATCCGCGATAACCTCTTCAATCAAACTCGGTGCAGTGATCGGCATATCATCAAAATGATGCGGTAGGGATGAGGCGCTTGCTAACAGTGGGCGCTGGTCTTCGAGAGCCATTGTTTGCCAGTGGGACTGATAGCGATGCCCGCTGATACTTGAAAGCGCATCGGCTGCGGCCAAAGCCTCCATATTTCCACGATCCAGAGATGTTCGCTGCCGTAAATCAGCCACATTAGTGAAGGGTTGGACGCGCCGCGCCTCTTCGATTTGTTTGGCAGAGGCTTCACTGAGTCCTTTGATTAATCTTAGCCCCAGTCTGATCGGAGGTTGATCACGGTTTGCAGGGGATAACAGTTGGTGATCCCATGAACTCCGATTGACATCGATGGGCAATATCAGAATGTCGTGTCTGCGTGCGTCCTGTATCAGTTGTGAAGGAGAGTAAAAGCCCATTGGTTGACTGTTGAGTAAACCCACGTAAAAGGCCGCGGGGTGGTGGCATTTGAGCCAGGCTGAAATGTAGGCCAGCAGTGCAAAACTGGCGGAGTGTGACTCTGGAAAACCATATCCACCAAAACCTTTTATCTGGTTGAACAGGCGGTCTGCGAATTCGGGGGAGTACCCTTTTTTTGCCATACCCTGCTTAAGTTTTTGCTCAAAAGAGAGCAATTTGCTGTTCTTTCCCCAGTTGCTGATAGCCCGCCGGAGGGCATCGGCTTCACCTCCTGTGAACCCTGCTGCCACCATGGCTAATCGAATCACTTGCTCCTGAAAAATGGGCACTCCTAAGGTGCGTGACAACACCGATTCGATTTCTTTGCTGGGGTAGCTGATCGACTCAAGACCGGCTTTACGTCGTAGATAAGGGTGAACCATATCGCCTTGAATGGGTCCTGGTCGGACAATGGCTATCTCGATAACCAGGTCATAAAAACAGGCGGGTTTTAGTCGTGGCAGCATCGACATTTGCGCCCGGGATTCGATTTGGAATACACCGAGCGTGTCGGCTTTTTGTAGCATACGATAGGTTGCAGCATCGTCTTTGGGAATATCCTGCATACACTGAATGTCAGCGTGATCTCTGCTGATCATCTCCAGTGTTTTACGAATGGCGGAGAGCATGCCCAGCGCAAGAATATCGACCTTTAACAGCCCCAGCGCTTCGATATCTTCTTTATCCCATTGAATGACAGTGCGATCCGGCATGCTGGCATTTTCTACCGGAACGAGATTGGAGATGGGACTGCGACTGATGACAAAGCCCCCGACATGCTGGGAGAGATGACGCGGAAAGCCCATAATTTCCTGAACTCTGCTTAGAAAGTGTGTTGCCAATTCTCCCGAGCGAGGCAAGCCTTGTTGTTGGAAGCGGCTGACCAGTTCTCGTTCGCGATTCCACCAGGCCAGCGAATTGGCTAGTTCATCGATAAAAACCGAATCAAGGCCCATGGCTTTGCCAACATCCCGCACGGCACTGCGAGAACGATAGGTGATCACGGTAGCCGCCAGTGCGGCGCGACGCCGGCTATATTTTTTATAGATATATTGAATGACTTCTTCGCGCCTTTTGTGCTCGAAGTCCACATCAATGTCAGGAGGTTCATCTCTTTCTCGTGAGATAAAACGTTCGAATAGCAGTGAGATCTGATCAGGAGAAACTTCCGTGATGTGTAGGCAATAGCAGACAACAGAATTGGCAGCGGAGCCTCTTCCCTGGCAAAGAATGCCGCGAGATCGCGCGAACCTGACGATGTCATATACCGTCAGAAAGTAATATTCATAGGACAGCTCTGTAATGAGATCCAGTTCATGATGGATGCGTTGTTTAATGTGATCAGGGATGCCCGTTGGCCACCTGCGTTTTGCGCCAGAGGATACTTCTTGCCGGAGATAACTGTTAGCAGTGTGATTTGTGGGGACGACTTCTGCTGGATATTCATAACGTAGTTCATCGAGACTGAAATCACATTGCCGGGCAATGACACAGGTTTCCTCTATCAGCGTTTCCGGGTATAGCGAAGTAATTACGTTCAACGTACGCAGATGTTGTTGGCTATTGATCAGCCGCCGGGGACCTAACCGTTGAATAGGGGTTTGGGTTCGGATGGCAGTGAGCACGTCGTGCAGTGCTTTTCGCTTTGCAATGTGCATCTGCACTTCACCACAGGCAACCATTGGTACCTGTAGTGTTTGGGCTATGTGATAACGGTGTTTGAAACGTCGCCATTCATCATTACCGAGTAGACGACTGATCCCGATCCATACACGACCTTTACAGAGTCTTGCCAGTTGTTGCAGATGAATATGCTGTTTATCTGTATCATCAGGTAACAGAATCAGTAGGCAGCGTTTGAGGTGAAAAATGATGTCGCGCAAGTGGGCGGTATATTCTCCCTTGTTGCTGCGCCTTCTGACGCGACTGATCAGTCCTGATAGCTCTCCATATGCTGCCCGGTTGGGTGCCAGGGCAACTAGTCTGACACCTTCGGTTAACGTAAATTCGCTGCCGATAATTAATTTGACGCCGTGTTCCTTGGCGGCCACGTGTGCTTTGACAACGCCGGCCAAAGAACATTCATCCGTGATGGCCAGTGCCCGGTATCCGCAGTTGGCAGCGCGTCTTACCAGTTCATCCGGGGCAGAGGCGCCACGCAAGAAGCTGTAGTTGCTCAGGCAGTGTAATTCGGCGTACATTGGAATACTGTATAAATAAACAGTATTTTAGCGAGGTATGACTGTAGTTGAAAAGAGGTTTGCAGAAATGGCGTAGACTATTTTTGCAGGGTCCGGTTTGGAAGGTCTGCGGCGCCAATCCTAAGGTATAGATTTTGAGGAGAACAATGATGGGCAAAATACGACGATTACGCTACGGATTGGCTGGCATGTTCTGCCTCGTATTAATGGGTTGTACCGGAATTCCCGAGGGCATTGAGCCTGTTACGGATTTTGATCAGGAGCGTTATCTGGGCACTTGGTATGAGATAGCTAGGCTCGACCATAGCTTTGAACGAGGCTTAAGCGAGGTCACAGCGACCTATCGCGCGAACCCTGATGGCAGTATCGCCGTTTTGAACCGAGGTTTTGATCAAGAAGAGGCGCGCTGGCGAGAGGCTGAGGGTGTGGCGCGCTTTGTCGATTCCTCCACAGTCGCCCACTTAAAGGTCTCCTTTTTTGGCCCTTTTTACGGTAGCTATATCGTATTTGAACTCGGAGAAAATTATGAGCACGCTTTTGTCTCAGGGTTTAATCGCGAGTATTTATGGCTATTGTCACGATCACCGGAGGTCAGTGACACGCTGCGTAACGAGTTTCTGGAGACGATCACAAAGCTGGGTTTTGCGCTCGACGACTTGGTGTGGTTGTAGTCATCGCCCCTGTCTGGGTCACTGAAACAGTCGATGGATGTGAGCGGTTAACGGCGCTCCCAGATCTTCTGCTCCGATATGACGGTTGCAGTATTGTGGTGCGAGATGGCCTCAATATCAGATGATATGCAGCGAATCAGCGCGGTTTTTCAATGATGAGGGATGCCTCATTGCTTTCAGGCAAAAAGTCCGTGTAAGTACCAGCGTCGGTTATGCCTGTCCTGATAGATCCAAACAGGTTGTTTTTGTGGTGTGCGGGCGATGTAGTAGTCACGGCTGACAGGAATGCTCCACCAGTGATCTTCAATTCGCTCTGGACCATGCAGAATCTCCAATACGCCGTTCCAGAAAAGCTGCTTTGCTGTCTGGTGTATAGGGTGAGGCTCAGGGAAGAGCCAGAATGGGCGTTGTCCAATGGGTGTGGTATTCCTATCCTGCGGTGCTACTAGCGAATGCGTTTTCACAACGGCCTCTTCGGGTAAGTGTTCTTCGCGGTAGTCGATGTATCCAACTGCCTTGAGCCCCAGTCGACTGCGTAGGCGATCGGCCAGTTCATATCGTGAAATACGACTGACATCTGCATGAAATAAATCTGTTGATGGCGGTGAGTTTTCTTGCAATTTCTCGACTATGAGTGAGAGACCCTCAACGTCTTTTGGCAGGATTTGCTTCTCTAATTGCAGGCAGGAAAGTTCAAACCACCGCCCAGCTTGCTGCTGAGCCGCTTCTGAAAAAACTTTGAGTGATTCGCCGGAACCCTGTCGTTGTAAATACTGCCACTCAATCATGCCGCAGGTGAGTTGAGTGTTTTTCAGAAATAGGCAGAAGTGATCAAGTAAGCGCTCCATGGCTGGATGGAGTTCCTGCTGATTGTGAATATCAAAGCCAAACCAAAGCGTATCTTTAAAGTATTGAGGTGGTTCATAGACGATGATGGGTTCCTGCTGGCGCCCCATAAGGCGATCCAGCCAATTTATGAAAAGTGCGCCACATCGTTTACCCAACTCAGGTAGAGGGATGCGGAGTAAATGCGAAAATTGTGTGATGCCGGCTTTCTCAAGTCGTGTCACAAGCTGCGGAAACTCTGTCACCAATAGCGTCAGGGGCAGTGGGGCAATGCGCTCTTCGAGAGGCGACTCTGCCCGGCAGCTTAAATACGGGTCGGTGTGGCTCAAAAGCCAGGCCGCGGTACGGGTTTCTGCTACGCCTTTTGCCACCGTGAGTCCGCGCAAACCTATTTCGGCATCGACACGTCTCAGGATTTTATTCAGGCCATGATGAAGACGAAGGCAGCTGCCGATTTCAATCATCAGAGTATTATCCTGCCATTGCTGCAGATGTGGTGAAATCCCGTAAGCCCAGCTCAGTAATTGTTGTAGCAGGATATTTTCTGCCTCGGGGGAGCGCTCCCAAAAACGATTTTTTTGTTGTGCGAGCAATGTTTGTGCTGTGTTGATACTTTGCCCTGCCATCACACCTGCCAGTTGGGCAAATTCATTGCAGGTTAGAACCTGCCGTTGGCTGATCACTACCAGCGCCATATCGCTATGCAGGCTCTGCGGTGTTAGCAGAGCTTCCAAAGGTAGTGCATCGAAACGTAGACAGAGCCAGAGCGCCATCACACCATACTACTGTATTTTTATACAGTAGTATGGTGTGATGCGAACAGGTGTTTATTTATTTTTGGACAAAGGTAATTCGAAGGTACTCAGAACTAGCGTGGCGCCTGAGTGCATTAATATACCTAGCTCGCTGAAATTTTTACTTATCGGTCTGATACAACCGCGGTGTAGATAGCTGTGAAAACATTATTTTCAGGGAGACTGCCGCTGTCTTTTCAAAAGTAAGCCGGCGTAACGCTACTTTTTTGAACCAATTCATCACAAAAAATTGGCCGTAATAGAGCCGCTTTGCAGCTGGGTAATACTGTGTGGTTGCTTGTTAAGCCAGCCCCGCCATTCTAACTTTGAGTGCGGGGTCGGTAGGATCCGTCCAGTCTTGTTGTTCTGCCCACTGTTCGAGCGAAGCAGGCCGATGCCTAAAGATACTGTTGATATTGTCATTGTCAGCGATCAAGGGAGAAACGTCTTGCCCGTTATAAAATCGATAAAATCCTGCCATCCTATCGTAGATTGATAGCGGCTCTACTTGCGCTGAGCCGGTGACCAACAGGCTCATGCTGGATGCAAACTGGTCAGGTGTAAGGCTATTAAAAGTAATCGCCTTGCCTGCCACCTTGCTCAGCCGTTCGGCAACCTGATCGCCTACCAAGGCTTCTGGTCCGCCAATTGCGTAACGACCACTGGGGATATCATCTCGGGTAAGCGCTTCCACCATATAGGCGGCAACATCGTCTAGACAAATCCATGAAATAAGCAAATCGGGCTTGGCCGGATAAGCAAATATGCCCTGATTGACGATCGCTGGCTTGTTCCAGCCGCGGATAAGATTGTCCATAAACACCTTGGGTTCCAATATGGCGTATGCCGTCTCGCTGTCAATAATCGCCTGCTCAATATCGCGGCGCCCATCATGCGCAGGATTGTCATTATTCTCATCGGCCACGAAGCAACTGGTGTTGAAGATAATTTTCTTTACGCCATTTTTTGTCGCTGCGGCCGCGATATTGTTGCCTAGCGCTGCGGCATTTTCGCGATCAAAAACAAATGGCAAGTGCGCGGCGATAGCGTCTATACCGCGTGCCGCGTCAATCATAGACTGAGCGTCGTAGAGATCAGCCTGCACAGTTTCGACATGGGCAAACTCTGTGCCCTGAAAAGCATCGGGATTGCGCAGGGCGGCGATGGGTGTCAAGCCCGCTTTTATCAAGCGCGTGATGAGGGGGTGGCCTTGATCTCCCGTTGCGCCAAGTACTAAAACTCTGGTCATCAGTGATCCCCCACTTGAGCGGCTGACTTACCGGCAATATATCCAAAGGTGAGGGTCGGGCCTAAGGTGCCTCCAGCGCCGGCATAAACGCTACCCGTTGGATTGCTAATCACATTTCCTGCCCCGTAAAGGCCTGGGATGATATCGCCGTATACGTCTAGCACCTGCGCTACACCATTTGTTCTGGGGCCGCCATTGGTGCCCAGCGCACCCATATTAATTTCAACAGCAAAAAAGGGCCCGACTTCTACTGAGCCCAAGGTGGCGGCGGCATCGGGTCGCGAGCGATCGCCATAGAAGCGATCGTAGGCGTTTTCACCGCGTCCAAATTCGGGATCTTCGGCGTTTTCCGCGTGCGTATTAAATGCAGAGACCGTGGCCTTTAGCTGCTCTGCATCGACGCCCAGCTCGTTCGCCAGGCTTGGCAAGTCCGCAGCTTCAACAATCCAGTCCGGTAGTGGGTCTCCAGGCATCACTGAGGCAATGGGATAACGGCCACGGTATTGGCTATCCATAATCAGGTAGGCGGGCAGATTATGATAATCATAGGTGGCCGGATCAAAACTCTGAAAAGCACCACCAAGTGCAGAGTAATTGTTAGCTTCGTTGCAGAATCGTTTGCCCTTGCGATTCACCATCAGGCTATGCGGCAGGGTCCGTTCGATCAGCACCGGCAACGACCGCTGTGCTTCTTTTTGCGGTGCACCATTGTCTGGCCAACGCGCGCCGCTCATAGAAAGTGTTGGTGTCCACCAGGCGCTGGTCATATTGCCCAGACCTGCTCCCACGCTAAGTGCCATTTTCAGACCATCACCTGTATTGGTGGGTGGCGATGCGGGCGCACTTAGCGGGCCCCGCAAAAATGTTGCTTTTAACTCCTCATCCCATTCAAAGCCACCGGTCGCCAAAATGACGCCGCGCTGGGCGTCGATAGTTTGATCAACTCCATCTTTCGTCACGATGACGCCGGTGATTCGCCCCTCTTTATTAACCAACTTGCGTGCGCTCGTCTCAAGTAACAGCTCAATCTCGTGATCCAGGCAAGCTCTGAGTAAGCGCCCGATCAACGCCTGACCGCAACCACGCAAATCACCCTCAATACGGCGCTGCATTTCCTCTGGGTCAATAATGCCACTGCCACCGCCCAGCGGGGTTTCGAGTAGCATCATCCGCACAATGTCGCCGCCGTTATAGATTTTGTCAGCCCAATCACCGAGGGTGCTGAAATCAAAAAGGGCGTTATCGAGGGCCCGGCCTCCGTCGGCTTTCGCGCCGGGGTGATCAAGATAATAATCGGGGTAACCATCGAGGACATGAAGCTCTAGGGCGCCCTGACTGTTAAGGAATTCAAGCGCGTTGGCTCCCTGATCG
This sequence comes from Halieaceae bacterium, assembly GCA_002683335.1. Taxonomy (GTDB): domain Bacteria; phylum Pseudomonadota; class Gammaproteobacteria; order Pseudomonadales; family Halieaceae; genus Luminiphilus. Next base: position 5,981 of record NYTE01000041.1, on the reverse strand, counting down.
ACAAAAGCTTCCAAAGTATCGGCGTTCATTTCGCCATGATCCAGAGATCTGAAATAAGACAGTGCGTCCTCGCGGTTGTCGGGAATGCCTTTGGCGTTCATCTGCGGATTATCTGGCACCCAGACAATGCCGCCTGAGATTGCCGCAGTGCCGCCAAGTCTCGCGCCTTTCTCGATAATAGTGACTTTTGCGCCGCTATCGCGCGCTGCCAATGCTGCGGTCAAACCGGCGGCGCCGGCTCCAATGATCAGGACATCTGTTTTGAGCGTATCGGTCATGATGTCAGCATTCTCCCGTGGGGGCTAAAGATTGCCAATGGGCTATAGCAGATGCGAGGCTACATGTTTTCCTGTTATAGCGTTATGGAGAGGTGCCACGCTCTCCGTCATCCGCATTCGCTGCACCGCAAGAATTTTTAACTAACCGTTGCAGCTGAAGGCCACCTGATGGTAACGGTCTCCTTTGGCCAGTTCTCTCTAGAGTATAAGCGGGATTGGGCGCAACTTCTTGGTCATGTGCATTCGGGCTCAGTCCCATACCGGAAGATGGTGCCTAGGGTTATTGATTATCTCGAAATCGCGCTGGCATAGACTCCTTCACCTATCTTTTACGTATATTGGGTTACAGAAGCATACAAAAAGCGACGCCAGCTATTGTTCAGTGGTGTCCCTGCTGATTGACCTGTGATATGACGGCTTCCTTTCCGCAATATGGCGTCTGCATGAAAACTCCCAAACGTATTGTTCCCCTGGTTGAAGACGGTGTCGTAGACGAGGTCCTGCGCCAGCTTATGAGTGGCAAGGAGGCCACGGTGTACGTTGTCCGCTGTGGCAAGGACATCCGCTGCGCCAAGGTCTACAAGGAAGTTGCTAAGCGTAGTTTCAAGCAAGCGGTGGAGTACCAGGAAGGACGCAAGGGTCGCAACAGCCGGCGCCAGCGTGCCATGGAGAAGCGGTCAAAGTATGGCCGCAAACAGCAAGAGGAAGCGTGGCACAACGCCGAGGTTGACGCGCTTTATAAACTGGAACGCGCGGGTGTTCGGGTGCCGCAACCGTTTGGCTGCTTTGACGGCGTACTGCTTATGGAGTTGGTTACCTCGGAGGAGGGCGAGGTGGCGCCGCGCCTCAATGACGTCGTTTTAACACGGGAACAGGCGCTTGAGGATCACGCGGTCATGATGGGCTATGTGATTAAAATGCTCTGTGCAGGATTGGTACATGGCGACCTGTCTGAGTTTAATGTGCTCGTTGACGACTATGGCCCCGTCATTATTGACCTGCCCCAGGCGGTAGACGCCGCAGCAAATAATCACGCCAAATCAATGCTCGAGCGTGATGTGAATAACATGACCGCCTATTACGGCTTTTATGCGCCCGAGCTCCTGACAAGCCGGTATGCGGAAGAAATGTGGGCACTCTATGAGTCTGGTGACTTGCACCCGGAAAGTGAACTGACTGGTCTATTTGAGGACGACGAGGCCGAGGCAGATGTCGACGCTGTGTTGATGGAAATTCAGGCTGCTATGAAGGAAGAAGAAGAACGTCTGGCCAGAATTCAGACTGCAAACGAGCCGGAAGTATGATCAGGTAAAGCGTTGACGCAAGCTCAACCTAGCGCCGGATCAGGCTGCTCTGGAGGTATTGAGTTCTAAGGGGAGTGCTCAGGATCTTGAGATAGGAAAACCGACTTCAGGGACTACTCGGCTTATGTTGCGGTTGAGCGTGGTGCTGCGGGTAAAGCCTTTGCAGTGCCTCAGCCAGGGCAAAATAAAAAGTCGAAAGTTCGAAGTGCTTCAATTGAAAAATAAGGCCTCGTGCTGGGTCGGTCTGAAGGGCCGCCAGCTACTCAGGGAATTATGCGCAGGCGATGTGTGGTTAGCGGGAGGAGGTCGGCAGCCATGGTCGGTAGTGCGTCGAGTAGTCGAGGCGCTGCTTCGGTCAGTGGGACGATTGAAGCGACTTGCTGCTACCTCCGATCGAATAAAGCAGTGCGTAGTACACCGGGACCGCGAGTAGCGCCAGCACCGAGCCAAAGGCAAGTCCCCCCATGATCGTTACTGCCATCTCCCTGAAGAAGTCATCCCTCAGTAGCGGTGCCATGCCGATGATGGTCGTTCCCGCGGCGAGTAATACCGGTCGCAGTCGGCTGACGCAGGCAGCGACCAAGGCCTGTTGGCTGAGTCCATCCTTCGCGTAACGTAGATTGATCTCCTCAACCATGATCACGCAGTTCTTGATCAATATTCCGACCAGACTCAGAAGACCCAGCATCGCGGGGAAGGTAAAGGACAGATTGGTGACAAAGAGTCCGACAAAAACCCCCACCATAATGAGCGGCACGGTCATCCAGATCACCAGCATTTGCCGCACGCTACCAAACAATATCAGCGTCGCAATGATCATCGCCAGCAATGCAATGGGGAAGCGACTAATCACAGATTCGTTAGCTTTTGTCATCGCCTCATGCTCGCCGCCCCACTGCAGCTCGTAGCCCGGTGGGAGTGGAATGGCCTCAATTTCCGCTCTGATGGCATTAAAGGCGCTGTTGGCGGTCTGACCCGGGGGTGCATTGCCCTGAACGGTGATCCTGCGAACCCGATTCTGGCGCATGATGAAACTGTCTTCGGCATGCAGTGCCGCACTCGACACGATCTGCCGTGCGGAGACGAACGATTGGGTGCTTTCGCTCCATAAGTCGCGCTCAAGCAGCGTCTCAGCCGTCTCTGCAAGCGGCATTATCCTTACGACAATGGGGACCGGTTTGTCAGCATCGCGCAGTACGCCGACGGTGGTACCTATCGTGCTTGATGCCAAGGCTCGGGCAACGTCTGGTAACTGAATTCCAGCGCGGCGTGCACGGGATTCATCTGGGACAATCCGAAGAGACAGTCTCTGCTCGCGCCAATCGATCTTTCGATCAACTAGCCCGTGGTTGACGTAGAGTTGCATGGCTCGATCAGCGAGGCTGCGCAGCACGGTGCGGTCGGGGCCATGGAAGCGCGCCTCGATTTTGCTGGCAGTACCCTCGGTGAATTCTAGGCGTCTGACCATATGGTGAGTTTCAGGGAATTCCGCCGCGATCAGCTGGCTCGCCGCCACCATGAGGCTCTGCACCACGTCAGTGTTATCGACGTTCACTACCAGTTGCGCATAGGCCGGATCAGGTCGTTCAGGTAGTAAAATCATGGTGAAGCGGATTGGGCCTCGGCCAACCCAGCTGGAAATGTCAGTGACTCCCTCGAGAGTGCTTAAACGATCTCGCACTCGTTCAGCCAACTCATCGCTGGCGCGAATGTCTGTACCTTGGGTTTGGAAGAGGTCAACAAAAAATAGCGGTGTGCTGGTCGTGGGAAAGAAGCCTTGCCGCAGCTGGGTGAAGCCAGCCATGCTCATCAATATGACGCTAATAAGCGAAAAAGTTGTCCAGCCACGCCGAGAAATGCTCAGATTCATGAGCTTTCGATAAGCGGTAAAAACTGGGCCGGCGTACACTTGCTCCTCGTCTTGCGCTTCCGCCTCAGGTGTCAGCAGGCGGACGCCAATCGAGGGTGCCAGTGTGATCGCCAGCACCCAGCTCAACAGTAGCGATATGCCGCAGACCTTAAAGAGAGAGCCTAGGTATTCACCTGTTGAATCTGCAGACAGACCAATGGGTGCAAACGCTGCAACACCTATGACGGTGGCGGCGAGTAGCGGAAAGCGAGTGTTGGCCACTGCCGAAACGGCCGATTCTCTTGGAGTTTCTCCCTGTTTGATGCGCGTGATCATGCCCTCTGTGACGACAATGGCATTGTCTACCAGCATACCCATTGCAATCATCATGGCGCCAAGTGAAATACGCTGCAGTTCGATTCCAAGGGCAGCCATGATGCCGATAGTGCCGGCCACAGTCAGCAACAGTACCGCGCCAACCATGATACCGGCGCGCCAACCCATGAATAGGCATAGCGCCATGATGACGGTCGTGATCGATGCGATGAGATTGATGAGAAATTGACTGATTGCCCGGTCGACAAGCTGATGCTGCTCGAACAGCGGAATCATTTCTATTCCGACGGGCAATAATTGCTGTAGCTCCGATAGGCGCTCTTCGACCACCTGACCCACTCGAACCACATTCTGGGTTTCATCGATAGCGATACCCAGCGCAAAAATGCGCTGCCCTCCATGCCTGACTATGAGGGAGGGCACACGGGTCTCTGTTCGGGAGATAGTGGCGATATCACCAAGCCGAATCATCGAGGTCTCGCCAGGCAGGGCAATCAGGAGATCCTCCAGGACCGCCTCGCTCCGCTCCAGCGGGACGTCGATCCGCAGCCGATACTCACCCGATTCCATCATAGAGGCGGGGAAAAGGCCTGAAACGCTATTGATCGCCTCGACAATGCGGGGAAATGGCACGCCCAATTGGCGCAATTGCGCGTAATCGAAGTCGATGTGAACCTGCTCCTCGGGGACGCCCTCGACCTGCACCTTGGCAACGTGCTCCACGCGCTTGATTTCAGTCTCGAGCAGCCGGGCTACATCGCGCAGGGTGGCGATGTGGTATCCCTCTGGAATGACCCAGCCATAAAGCAGTCCGTACACGTCACTGAAGTCGTCCTCGACCCACGGTGGATGAGCGTTGGCCGGCAGGCGCATCGCCGCCTCGGCTACCCGCCTGCGTAATTCATCCCATAGCTGCTCCGTGTCATCAGCAGACACCGAGTGATTGAGTTCTATTTGGATTTCTGCGCGTCCGGGCAGCGACCGCGAGACGATCTCTTCAATCCAGGGTAGCTCCTGAATCGACCGCTCCAGTACTTCGGTAATTTCCTGTTCGACTTCCAGCGCCGAGGCACCCGGGTACTCGGTGAAAACGTAGGCTATCTTGATCGGGTAGGGTGGATCCTCGAGCTGCGCGATACGTTGTCCACCGACCAGCCCAGCGAACAAGCAGGTCAGCACTACCACCCAGACGAAAAGGGGGTTCGCCAGCGCAAATTCGGTTAGTGAGGATCTGGACAAGGTTCAGTCTTCCGCGAGCGGTCGGACCTTCATGCCGGCGTAGAGCCACGCGCCACCGGCAGCAACCACCTGTTCGCCGATCTTGAGCCCAGCGAGGACAGGCACATGCTCCCGACCCGGGATGCCCAGTTTGATGGGCCGCTGGACGACCGTGGTGCTGTTTGGGTCGACAACCCAGACAAAAAAGTCGCCCGTGGCGTCGCTCTGCAGGGCGGTCATAGGTACTTGGATCGCTGTCTGATCGGTCGCAGTCAGCGACAACAGGACTGTTGTGGTCATACCCGGTAGCACAGACCAAGGGGGTGTCTCCATCAGAGCAAATCGCACATCGTAGGTCTGTGTGTCGCGACTGGCTTCTCCTTCATAATCAAGCCACCGCGCAGCAAAGAGTCGCTTGGGGTCAGTACTGAAGCGTACCTCGGTCTTTTGCAGTGCCGCCGGATTAAGGTTGGTCATTAACTGCTCGGGCACGCCGATCACTACCTCTATACGCTCGGTAGCTGCAAGGCGAATAATGGGTGAAAACCGCGCGATAGGAGAGAAATTCTCCACTAACCGTTTGGTTAACCGGCCGTTAAACGGAGCGCGAAGGGCGGTGTCATCAAGATCCTTTTGCGCGGCCTCTACGGCGAGCCCGGTTAGCTTGGCGCGTGCCACAGCTTCGTCTAGTTCCGCCTGAGAAACCGTGCCGGACGCTCTGAGCGACTCGATCCGAGACAGCGTCTGTTCAGCCAATTCATGATCAGCTCGCGCACTCTGCAGTGCCAGTTCAAATCGCTCAGGGTCGAGCTGTGCAACGATTTGCCCGGTTGCGACGACTTCACCTTCGCGCACCGGCAACGTTTGCAATTTTCCATCAATCTCAAAACCGAGATCCACCGTATGTGCCGCTGCAACTTTGCCAACAAATTGAAGAGGTGCTGAGCGATCACTGGCGCCTACGGTGATTAATCTTGCAGGCCTAACTAACGGTTC